>CAZEEC010000005.1:0-48640 GCA_964511105.1 uncultured Mesorhizobium sp. | reverse complement strand
CGAACTGCGCCGTGCCAAGGACCAGGAAGAATTCGACCGCTTCATGGCCAATCGCTCCCGCAACGCGCCGGACAAACCTCAGGACGGTGAGATCCTCAATCCGGCCTGATTGTGGCTTGGGCGACAAGACCTACGGCGCCGCTCACGCGGCGCCGTTTGCGTGCGTGAACGAGACACGTTTTTCATCCGTTTCAGGAATCGAATCGCCTAGACTGATACACCATGGTGCTTGGCCTTCTCCGATCCCGTCCCCGTGCGCGCGCCGCTCCGATCATTCGCGATCATAGCGTCGCAGGGCGAACCTTGCCGCTGCGCATCGTGGAGAACGTGCGCGCGAAGCGGCTGACCTTGCGCATCGATTCCGGCGGGAAGGGGTTGCGCATCACCATTCCGCCGGGCGTGGCACCGCGCGAAGTCGAGAGGTTTCTTGAACGCCATGTTGGTTGGCTGGAAACGCGCTTAGCGAAATTGCCCGATGATGGCGCGTTGCGGCCTGGGGTCCGGTTGCCGATGCGCGGAGTGCAGCATTTGATTGTCCACGAGCCGGGACGCGGCACAGTGAGCCTTGGAGAGTCGAACGGCGAACCGGCACTGGTCGTTCATGGCGATGCACGCCATCTGCCGCGCCGGCTTGCCGACTTTCTGAAACGCGAGGCGAAGCGCGACATCACAGCGCTGGTGGACAAGCACACGGCCAGCGTCGGGAGAAAGGCGAAGGCGATCCGCTTCAAGGACACGACGAGCCGCTGGGGGTCCTGCACGTCGGATGGGACACTGTCCTTTTCCTGGCGCATCATGATGGCTCCCCGAACTGTGATCGACTACCTCGTCGCCCATGAGGTCGCGCATCTGAAGGAAATGAACCACGGCCCGCGCTTCTGGGCGCTCTGCCGCGCTCTTTGCCCACGTACCAACGAGGCGCGCGCGTGGCTGAAGAAGAATGGCGGCGCGTTGCAGGCGATCGATTTCGAATAGAATCGGGTTCCTCGACTTTACCGTTGTTTCATGGCAATTGCCGCTGCATGACACTCGACATCAAGATTTGTGGCCTGCGCACAACAGCGGCGGTGGATGCGGCGGTGGTCGGGGGCGCGACGCATATCGGCTTCATCTTTTTCGAGAAGAGCCCGCGCCATATAGGCCTCGTTGATGCCGCGCGTCTGCAGGAATACGTGCGCGGCAAGGCGATGGCGGTCGCTGTCACTGTCGATGCGGTCGACGCCGATCTCGATGACATTGTCGAGACCGTGCGTCCCGATATTCTCCAGTTTCATGGCAAGGAGACACCGGCACGCGTGGCGGAGGTGAAGACGCGATATGGGCTGCCGGTAATGAAGGCCCTTTCGATCAGCGAGAGGACCGATCTTGATGCGATTGCGCTCTACCGGAACGTCGCAGATCGCGTCCTTTTGGATGCCAAGGCTCCGAAAGACTCCGAGCTTCCTGGCGGCAACGGCTTTTCATTTGATTGGCGGCTTCTGGCCACCCTTGACCCTGCGGTCGAATACATGCTTTCCGGAGGTCTCAATGCCCGCAACATCCAAGATGCATTGCGGCAGTCGCAACCATCGGGAATCGATATTTCATCCGGCGTCGAAAGCGCTCCCGGCGTCAAGGACCCGGTAATGATCGCGGAATTCTTCGAGGCGGTTAAAGCTGCCCGCGCCGGCCTACCGACCGCCAAGGAGTTGACATCATGAGCAGCCCGGTTGCGCCGAACTCTTTCCGCACGGGTCCCAATCAGGACGGTATGTTCGGCATTTTTGGCGGTCGGTTCGTCGCCGAGACGCTGATGCCTTTGATCCTCGATCTCGAGCGCGAATGGAACGCGGCCAAGGTCGATCCAGAATTCCAGTCGGAATTGAAGGCGCTCTCGACCCACTATGCCGGGCGACCTTCCAAGCTTTATTTCGCCGAAGGTCTGACGCGCCATCTCGGCGGCGCGCGCATCTTCTTCAAGCGCGAAGACTTGAATCACACGGGGTCGCACAAGATCAACAACTGCCTCGGCCAGATTCTGCTCGCGCGCCGCATGGGCAAGACGCGGATCATCGCCGAGACGGGTGCCGGGCAGCACGGCGTCGCAAGCGCGACTGTTTGCGCCCGCTTCGGCTTGCCTTGCGTCGTCTACATGGGCGCGACGGACGTCGAGCGTCAAAAACCCAACGTCTTCCGCATGAAATTGCTGGGTGCCGAAGTCCATTCGGTTTCGGCCGGCCACGGCACACTTAAGGATGCGATGAACGAAGCGCTTCGAGACTGGGTCACCAATGTCGAGGACACTTATTACCTGATCGGCACGGCCGCCGGTCCGCATCCCTATCCCGAGCTCGTGCGCGAATTTCAGTCGGTGATCGGCACGGAAGCGCGGGCACAGATGCTCGACCAGGAGGGCAGCCTTCCCGACGTAGTCATTGCGGCGGTTGGCGGCGGGTCGAACGCAATCGGCATCTTCCATCCCTTCCTCGACGATTCCGACGTCCGGATTATCGGCGTGGAGGCGGGCGGGCGCGGCCTCCAAGGCGTCGAACATTGTGCTTCAATGAATGCCGGAAAACCCGGAGTCCTTCACGGCAACCGCACCTACCTCCTGCAGAACGAGGACGGGCAGATATTGGACGGCCATTCGATCTCGGCTGGTCTTGATTATCCCGGCGTCGGTCCTGAGCATTCTTGGCTCCGCGATACAGGGCGGGTGGAATATGTACCGATTCTCGATGACGAGGCGATGGATGCCTTCAAGCTATGTACCAAGGCTGAAGGCATCATTCCCGCTCTCGAATCGGCACATGCTATCGCCCACGCGATGAAGATCGCACCCGAAATGCGCAAGGACGAAGCAATCATCGTCAACCTCTCCGGACGCGGCGACAAGGACGTACATACCGTAGCGACGATGATGGGCATGGAGATCTAGAAATGTCGGGTAGCCGCATCGACCGCCGCATGGCGAAGCTCAAGGATGAGGGCCGACCTGCGCTCGTCACCTATTTCATGGGCGGAGATCCGGACTACAATACCTCGCTCTCAATCATGAAGGCATTGGCCGGGGCCGGCGCCGACATCATCGAGCTGGGCATGCCATTCTCCGACCCGATGGCCGATGGTCCGGCGATCCAGGCTGCGGGTTTGCGGGCATTGAAGGCCGGCCAGACGTTGGGCAAGACCCTGCAAATGGCGGCGGATTTTCGCCGCCATGACGACGCGACCCCGATCGTGCTCATGGGCTATTACAACCCGATCTATATCTATGGTGTCGAGCAATTCCTGAGTGAGGCCAAGGCTTCTGGAATCGATGGTCTGATCGTCGTCGACCTCCCACCGGAGATGGACAATGAATTGTGTATCCCGGCGATCAATGCCGGGATCAACTTCATCCGTCTGGCTACACCGACGACCGACGACAAGCGGTTGCCCAAGGTCTTGGAAAACACATCAGGCTTCGTCTACTACGTCTCAATGCTGGGCATTACCGGGTCCGCGCTTCCCGATACATCGAAGGTCGCGGCCGCTGTCGCCCGTATCAAGCGCCACACCGATCTGCCGATCTGCGTCGGTTTCGGAGTCAAGACAGCCGAACAGGCCCGCGCGATTGGCGCGTCCGCCGATGGCGTTGTGGTCGGAACCGCGATCGTCAACGAAATCGCCAAGACGCTTGGACCCGCGGGCGAGAAGATGGGCGATCCGATCGAAGCCGTAACCTCGCTCGTTTCCTCCCTTGCCGAAGGTCTTCGTTCCGTACGCCTTGCACAGGCCGGCTGAAGCCCCATTTTTCCAGAAGAAACGGAAGGCGCCGCGATGAACTGGATCAACAATTACGTCCGCCCCAAGATCAACTCGATGCTCGGCCGGCGCGAGATGCCAGAGAATCTCTGGATCAAGGATCCTGAGACCGGCGAGATGGTGTTCCACAAGGATCTCGAGGGCAATCAGTATGTGATACCGGCGAGCGGCTATCACATGAAGATCTCGGCCAAGGAGAGGTTGCGATATTTCTTCGACGACGGGCACTATGAAACGCTCGATAATCCCAAGGCACCGGTTGATCCGTTGAGGTTCCGCGATGAAAGGCGATATACGGACAGGTTACGCGATGCCCGGACAAAGACGGGGCTCGAGGACGCGATCATCAATGCGACGGGCTCGATAGACGGCCTCCAAATCCTTACGACGGTTCAGGATTTCGCTTTCATGGGCGGGTCGCTCGGCATGGCTGCGGGCGAAGCGATCATCCACGGCTTCGAGCGAGCGATTGAACTGAAGCGCCCGCTTGTGCTCTTTGCCGCTTCCGGCGGCGCGCGGATGCAGGAAGGCATTCTCTCGCTGATGCAGCTTGCCCGCACCACGGTTGCGGTCGATCGTCTGAAGGAGGCGGGACTCCCCTATATCGTCGTTTTGACCAATCCGACGACAGGGGGGGTAACAGCCTCCTACGCGATGTTGGGTGACGTTCATATTGCCGAGCCAGGCGCCCTGATCGGCTTCGCCGGTCCGCGGGTCATCGAGCAGACGATTCGCGAAAAACTTCCAGAGGGTTTCCAGCGATCGGAATATCTGATGGAGCACGGCATGGTGGACATGGTCGTCTCGCGGCTGGAACTGAAGTCGACCATAGCACGTCTCCTGAAGATTCTGACGCATGCGCCGATCGAGGAGACACCGGAACGGGCGGAGGCGACGCTTCCCGAACTCGAATCCGCCGAGGATCGGGCGCCGGCCTAGATCGGAAAGATGAGAGCGATCATGGCCGTTTTGACCGCCGACCAGCAAATCGAGCGGCTGATGTCGCTGCATCCCAAAGGTTTCGATCTGTCCCTCGATCGAATCCGACGGCTGCTTAACCGCCTGGACAATCCGCATCACCACCTGCCGCCGATCATCCATATTGCCGGCACCAACGGCAAAGGATCAGCTGCTGCCTTTTCCCGCGCCCTCATCGAGGCTGCAGGGCATCTTGTCCACGTCCATACCTCGCCGCATCTGGTGCGCTGGCATGAGCGTTATCGGCTCGGCGCGGACGGAGGCGGCAGACTGGTCGAGGATGCGGTTTTTGCCGAGGCCATCGGACGGGTTGCCGCTGCGAACCAAGGTGAAACGATCACTGTCTTTGAAATCCTGACCGCTGTCGGCTTCCTCCTCTTTGCCGAACATCCAGCCGAAGTCGCTATTTTGGAAGTTGGGCTCGGTGGTCGTTTCGATGCGACCAATGTCATTGAGCGACCGACTGTTTCGGTCATCATGCCGATCTCGCTAGACCACGAAGCCTATCTGGGTGACAAAGTTGAACTCATCGCTGTCGAAAAGGCGGGGATCATCAAGCCCGGCGTTCCCGTTGTCATAGGAGCACAGGAGCATGATGCGGCGCGCGATGTCTTGTTGGACGCCGCAGCACGCATGGGCTGCCCCGTCCTCACCTATGGTCAGGACTTTCTCGCTTACGAGGAAAACGGCCGGATGATTTACCAGGATCAGGACGGCCTGTTGGACCTGACGCTGCCACGCCTCATTGGCCGTCACCAGTTCGCCAATGCCGCGACCGCTATCGCAGCGGTCAAGGCCGCCGGTTTCGATGCTTCTCTTCGCATGGTGGACCGCGCGATGAAGAAGGTCGAGTGGGCCGGGCGCATGCAAAGGCTGACCGACGGCCAGCTAGTGGATCTGGCACCGCCGGGCGCCGAGATATGGCTGGATGGCGGACATAATCCCGGGGCGGGAACGGTAATCGCTGAAACCATGGCCGAGCAGGAAGAAAAGCGCCCGCGAGCCCTTTTCCTGATCGCGGGCATGATCAATACGAAAGATCAGACCGGCTACTTCAAAGCGTTCCACGGCGTGGCGCGGCACGTCTTTACAGTGCCCGTCCTGCACTCGGACGCGGCTGTGCCCAACGACGTCCTCGCTGCACGCGCGATGGAGGCGGGGCTTTCAGCCGAGCCGGTCAATTCGGTCGAGAACGCGCTTCGCCTCCTCGCCGAGACCTGGAACGGAGTAGAAGTGCCTCCTCGTATCTTGATCTGCGGCTCCCTCTATCTGGCGGGTGAAGTGCTGGACAAGAATGGAACGCCGCCGAATTAAGCGCCGTGGCATCAGTCAAGTGACAGCGTCCGCAACCTCAGCGCGTTAGCGATCACAGAGACTGAGGACAGGCTCATCGCGGCGGCGGCCAGCATCGGCGACAGCAGCATCCCGAACACCGGGTAAAGAACCCCGGCGGCGATAGGCACCCCCAGCGCGTTGTAGACGAATGCCAGGAACAGGTTCTGCCTGATGTTGCGGATGGTCCCCTGAGCCAGCTTGCGTGCCCGAACGATGCCGTTGAGATCGCCTTTGACCAAGGTAATGCCAGCGCTCTCCACTGCGACGTCTGCACCCGTTCCCATTGCGATGCCGACATCCGCTGCGGCAAGAGCCGGCGCATCGTTGACGCCATCGCCAGCCATGGCAACGCGAGCGCCTTTCCCATGCAATTCGTCGATGAGCGCCTTCTTGCTTTCCGGCAGCATGTCGGCGCGCACCTCATCGATGCCAAGCTTCGCGGCAACGGCTTTGGCCGTCACCGCATTGTCACCGGTCGCCATGATGATTCGCAGGCCGCTCTCGTGCAGCAAGCGTATGGCGGCGGCGGTTGTTGACTTGATCGGATCGGCAACGGCAACCAGTCCCGCCAGCCCGCCATCAACCGCGACGAACATCGCAGTCTTGCCATCGGAGCGCAGTACATCAGCCTGCTTTTCCAGCGATGCCAGATCTAGCGTGAGGTCTTCCATCATTGCGCGGTTGCCGAGGAGAACAGCCCGGCCGTCGACCCGCCCGGCCACGCCTTTTCCCGTGACCGCAGAAAAATCACGAACCTCAACCATCTTGGCGCCCCGCTCGCGACCGCCTTCGAGAATCGCCTCGGCAAGCGGATGCTCCGACCCTTTCTCGAGGCTTGCGGCGAGCGACAAAAGTTCCGTCTCGTCGAACCCATCGAGCGCCATGACGTCGGTCAGTTTCGGCCGTCCTTCCGTCAGCGTGCCGGTCTTGTCGACGATCAGCGTGTCGACGCTTGCGAAGCGTTCAAGCGCCTCGGCATCCTTGATCAGGACGCCGGCCTGGGCGCCCCGTCCGGTCGCTGTCATGATCGACATCGGCGTCGCCAGCCCCAGTGCGCAGGGGCAGGCAATGATCAGCACGGAAACGGCCGAAACAATCGCGAAAGTCATCGAGGGCTCCGGTCCAAAAATGGACCAGACGATGAAGGCAACGATCGCGATGACAACGACCGCCGGCACGAAATAGGATGAGACCTTGTCAGCCAATCCCTGAATGGGCGCCCTGCTGCGCTGCGCCTTGGCCACCATCTCGACGATCTGCGACAGCATCATGTCAGCGCCGACCTTTTCGGCACGCATGATGAAGGTTCCGTTCTTGTTGAGCGTACCACCGGTCAGTGGATCGCCTTCGGTCTTTTCGACCGGAACAGGCTCGCCGGAGATCAAGGATTCGTCGACCGATGAACGCCCTTCCAGAACGGAGCCATCGACCGGCACACTCTCTCCCGGGCGCACGCGCAACTGATCGCCGGCCTCTACCTGATCGAGCGGAATGTCAATTTCCGTGCCATCCACGCCGAGCCGTCTTGCCGTCTTTGGCGCCAGATCGAGAAGGGCGCGGATTGCAGAACCGGTTCGCTCACGCGCTCGCAGTTCCAGGACTTGGCCGAGAAAGACCAGCGCAACGATAACGCCCGCCGCTTCGAAATAAACCGGCACCATTCCGTCAGGGCTGCGCAACTGTTCGGGGAAGACCCCGGGAAACAAAGTTGCAACGACGCTATAGGCGTAGGCCGCCCCCACACCCAGCGAAATCAGTGTCCACATATTCGGGCTGCGGTTGACGATCGATTCCCATCCGCGGTGAAAGAAGGGGATGGCCGCCCAGAGCACAATCGGCGTCGCCAGCGCGAACTCAATCCATACAGCAGTGCGTTCCCCCACCCAGTCGCGGATGGGAAGGCCGATCATCGGTCCCATGGCTATGAAAAGCAGTGGCACCGCCAAAATGGCGCTGACCCAGAACCGGCGCGTGAAGTCGATCAGTTCGGGATTGGGACCTTCATCGCCCGTAGGCACACCCATCGGTTCGAGCGCCATGCCGCATTTCGGGCAGGAGCCTGGTTTGTCGCGGACAATCTCGGGATGCATTGGACAGGTGTATTCCGTGCCTGCCGGCATGGGTTCAGGTTCCGGCCGATCTCCGAGGTAACGCTGTGGCTCTGCCTCGAATTTCTCTTGGCAGCCGGCCGAACAGAAATAGAAGCCGATGCCCTGTTCACGAGTAAAGTGCCGGGCGGTCGCCCGGTCGACACTCATGCCACACACCGGATCGGTTGCCGTGAGATAGGTTTCAGGGTGCGTTATGAATTTCGTCTGGCAGTTCTTGCTGCAGAAATGGAAGAGATGGCCGGCATGGGATGCGGTTGGCTTTCCCGCTGCTGGATCGACGGTCATCCCGCACACGGGATCCCGGACAACACCGCTCGGCGTCGTCCCATGCTTGGTTAAGGTATCAGCAATGGCATCGTCCAACCCGGAAGTGTGATCTCTGTCGGTCATCTGAACATCCTTGTCTGTAGATTCCACAGATAGACCTTCCAGTCCCTGGAAGATCAAGAGCCCGACGGTGGTTCGTCAATCGGCGAAGAAGCGGACCATGTTTGGGCGCCCGAGCACTTGTTGGCGAGGCGGATCGCGATATTCAGCGTGCACCCCATGTATCGCTTAAACGGTAGCCTTCGGGCCAAGGATCGGTCGGGTCTAGCATGTGCTGGTGGATACCAGTGATCCAGCCTCTGCCGGAAAGTTCCGGACGGATCGCTGTCAGACCGCCTACTTTTGTCGTCCCTAAAATCGTTCCGGTGAAGGTGGAGCCGATCACAGATGCAACCGTCAGCCGGTCCCCGACGTTCATCTGGCCGCGGGCATGAAGGACCGCCATGCGCGCGGAAAGCGCGGTACCGGTCGGAGAGCGATCGACCTTGCCCGGCCGGATGGCTACCGCCGCCTTGGTGTGCAACCCGTCCTGCCCTTGGCTGACGGGGCCTGCAAACAAGCAGAATGAAAAATGGGTCCAGTCAGGATTTTCCGGATGATGAAAGCCGAGTGCTTCGGTCGCCGCGTTCGAAATCCGGACGCCAAGACGGGCAATGTCGTGTGCTTCATCGGGAGTAAGCTTAAACCCCAGCTCCTGGGCATCTACAATGACGAAGCTGTCGCCGCCATAGGCGGTATCGACGCGTAGCGTCCCGAGGCCCTCGACCTCAAGCGATGTATCGAGCCTTTCGGCAAAGCTTGGAAGGTTTTCAACAAAGATCCGTTCCGCCTTGCCGTCGTTGCACTGTGCGCGGACCTTGACCAGCCCGCCGGGGGCTTCTAGCACCAGTTCCGTCACCGGTTCCTGCATCGGCACGATGCCGCTGTCGAGAATGACCGTGGCGACACAAATGGAATTTGATCCGGACATGGGCGGCGTATCTTCCGGTTCCATGATGATGAACGCGGCGACGGCTTTTGGATCCTTCGACGGCACGAGGAGGTTCACGTGGCGAAAAACGCCGCCGCGCGGCTCGTTCAGGACGAAATTGCGCAGCGTCTCGTCATGGGCGATGAAGCGCGATTGCTCCCAGATCGTATCCCCGGGCGGTGGCATGACTCCGCCGACGATCACGTCGCCGACCTCCCCTTCCGCATGGGCCGAAATCACATGAATGGTCTTGGTGCTGCGCATCGCTCACTCCTATCGAAGCCAGCTGGGTTCTCCGGCTGGCGCTCGGCCAGTTTTCGCCGCTGCCGCGCAATCGGCAAGGCTGCCGAAGCGCAAAGCCCGACCCGAGAGGCCTGGTCCGTAATGTGCATACTTGCCCGAATTGGTCATGATGGTGCGCGCCCGCGGCGGGAAGACGGGCTCGGAGATCGAGCACCAGCAAAGATCGGGAAGGACGCGTACATGCGCCTGCTCGAGCCGTGCAAGGATGCCTTCGGCGCGGGCCTCGGCAATGACGTGCCGACCAGCCGTCACGATGACGTCGACGTTCGGCCGGCGATCTGCGCCTTCAAGCGCGGCGGCGAGCGCTCGGCATTCTTGAAGCGACGCATGCGGACTGCCCACCGCGATCAGGTCGACTTCATCGGGGCCTTGATTGAAGCTCCCCCAGGCTTTGACCAGATCAGCCCGACGAATCGCCGTTACGTCGGCACCGGCTTCGGCGATCGAATGAGCTTCCATCGCCTCAGGCGTCACGCCTTGGATATGCAGCATGGCGGCCGCCGAGGTGGTGCCAAAGGCTGCGCAAAGAGCCTTCAGGTCGTCGCGCGAGGGTTTGGCTGCATCCGGCAGCCGAAGAAGCGGTATTCGATCGGGAGAAAGCTGACCGGCCAGATAACCGATCAACGGCCAGACGGCATCGTCGGCTCCGTTCGGAACCTCGACATCGATAATGGTTTCAGCCTTGCGATGTGCGTCGAGATAAACGCCAGCGAGTGGCGCGCGGCCGGTCAGCGCAATGCACAAATCGAGAAAATCAGGATGCTTGGCGGTCCGGGCCCCGAGAACTGAATTGGCGAAGATCACCGCGTTTGACTCAGACCAGCCGATGGTTTCGCCTCTGACAGGGGCGCTGTCGAGCAGATAGGGCGCGCAGGTGAAACTCGACCGGCATCCCATACGCGTATAGGCATCAGCAAGCCGTGCGGCTGAACCGCCAAATGCGAACGGCACACCTTGCGCCTGCCAATTCTCGCGATCGACCGAGATGGCGTTCATCGTGGTAGGGATGCGCACCCGGCCGCCCAAGGCCGCCATCTTTTCTGCGAAGATGAGGTTGGCGGGGCTGGCATAGATGCAGCCATCGATGTGGGCTTGGCTGACCGGCGTCAGCCGTTCCGCACCTTGTTGTGCTGCCATCGCGCACAGAATGCGCATTGCCTGCTGGACGTCCACACCTTCGGTTCCTTCCAGCATCGTGCGCTCGGCATATGTCAGTTCGAGCTTCGCTACGGCTGGCGGCTGAACCTCTATCCGTAGATCGCCAGCTTCGATCATACTCGGCGAAATGTGAGCCCACTGTGCCTGCCGCAACTCAGCAAACGCGTTCTGGGTCACGCGCAGAACAGGCAGTGACCGGTCGAACATCTCGGCTGCAACCAATGCGCCTAAGGTCAGCACGTCTTCGGCTTCGGAAAAGATGAGAGCGGCCGGCGCGCGGCCCGATAGCGCCAAATCGAGCAGGACACCCGAGCCGGAACACGAACCACGGCTGGTCGGCATCAAGAGGATGGCTCCCGTGAGGCACTGCCCGTGGAGCGGGTGATGCACATCGATTACGCGCCCGCTGGCCGGATCGACGCCGCCCCAAAAGCTCAATGCCTCGGAACAGGCGATAATAGGCCCCTCGGCAAGACCGGACAGAATGCTGCGGGCGCTCATTTCACGACAAAACCGTGCGCGAAAGGATCGCGGTCATCAATGAAGATCGTGTTGTAGCCGGTCATTCGGGCCCAGCCGGCAACCGAGGGGACGATCGCATCGTAGCCCGCCACTTTGGTTGCCGCCTCGACCCGTCCGTTAAAGAGCGAGCCGATGATTGATTCATGCACGAATTCATCGCCGACCTGAAGCCGGCCTCTGGCTGCCAATTGCGCCATGCGCGCCGATGTACCTGTTCCGCAGGGTGATCGATCGATGGCCTTATCGCCATAGAAAACAGCGTTTCGCGCCTGTGCCTCGGGTCTGGTCGGTCTGCCGGTCCACTGGATGTGGCTTAGCCCATTGATCTCGGAATGCTCGGGGTGAGTGAATTGGTACTTAGCGTTCAGTGCTTCGCGCAATCTGGGGGAGTAGCCAATCAACTCGCTGGCCGTGAAATCGGCCATGTCGGAAAAGTTCTTCTGTGGCTCGACGATGGCGTAGAAATTACCGCCATAGGCGACGTCGACCACGATCTCCCCCAAGCCCTCGACCTCGGCTGTCAGTTCCGTCGCATAGAGGAAGCCTGGAACATTGGTCAGCCTGACTTCCTCCACGAAGCGCCCGTCCTGGCGATAGGTGATGTCGACCTTACCAGCAGGGGTTTCGATCGACAGGCTGCCAGGCGCACGCGGCGTGATGAGACCATTCTCGATCCCCATCGTGATCGTGCCGATCGTGCCGTGGCCGCACATGGGCAGGCATCCCGACGTTTCGATGAAGAGCACGGCCACGTCGCAGTCGGATCGCGTCGGTGGATAGAGGATCGAGCCCGACATCATGTCGTGGCCGCGGGGCTCGAACATAAGGCCGGTGCGGATCCAGTCGAACTCACGCAAGAAATGGGCCCGCTTTTCCAGCATGTTCGCGCCCTGAAGGCGCGGACCGCCTCCGGCGACGAGGCGGACGGGATTGCCGCAGGTGTGACCGTCGATGCAGGAAAACGTATGGGCGAACACGGCTGAACCTCCGTCAGAACCGTTGAGGCGCAAAGAAGGAAAGGTCAATGGCGGGCGCGTTGCCTGATATCAAGTCGGCCACAAGCCGTGCCGTCCCGACCGATTGGGTCAACCCGAGATGCCCATGGCCGAATGCGTGAATCACGCGCGGTGTGGAACTGGCTTGTCCAATGGCCGGAAGCGAATCGGGCAAGGAGGGCCGAAAGCCCATCCACTGGACGCCCCCTTCGGTCTTCAGCCCGGGCAAAAAGGAGTGGGCCTTTTTCAGCATCGCCTCCGCGCGGCGGAAATTGGGCGGTCGCCTCAGGCCGGCGAGTTCAACCGCGCCGCCGACCCGGATGCCGGTGGACAGCCGGCTGACAACGAAGCCGTGGCCGCCGAAGGTGACCTGTGTCCGTAGGTCGAACGCATCGACCGGGAGCGTCGTGTTGTAGCCGCGTTCGGTTTCCAGCGGGATCGATTCACCCAGTGTCTCGGCGATCATATGCGAGTGGGCCCCGGCTGCGATGACGACATGGTCCGCACGGCGTCTCGAACCGTCGGTCATCGTTGCTTCGGCACCGCCTTCAACCGGCCTGAGCGCATCGACCTCACGGCGCTCGATCGTGCCGCCGATCGCACGCAGATGGTCGGCAAGCGCGAGCACATAGGAACGGGGGTCGGCGATCGAGTACCAGCCAGGGGTGAAGGTACCATGGGTAAAGCGCGGCGCCAGTCCAGGTTGCACCTCACTCATCTCGTCAGCCGTCAGATGACGGAATTCAATGCCGTAGTCCTGCCGCGCTTGCCATGAAGGGAGCGACGTCCTGAACTCTTGCTCCCCTTCATAAACCTGTAGATTGCCGTCCTTACGCAGCATGGAAACCGTTCCCGTGGCTTCTAAGAAGGGCTCCAACGCACCTTTTGACAGGTCCATGAGCGCCGCCTGCCCGACCATCGAACGCGCCACCTGAGCTGGCGAACAGGCCCGCCAGAAGCGGAACATCCATGGTGCAATCTGAAGCGCATAGGCTGGCGGCACGGTTAGCGGACCAAGCGGATCCAACAGCCATCTCGGCGCCTTTCGCAAGATGCCGGGCGACGCGAGCGGCAGGATGTCGGTAAAGGCGAATGCGCCGGCATTCCCGGCCGAAGCGCCTGCAGCGGGACCGTCCCGGTCCATCACGGCAACGGGAAACCCGCGCTGGCGCACGGCTATTGCCGCAGACAGCCCGATGACCCCTGCGCCGATCACGATCACCTGCGCCTCAGACATCAACGCACGCTTGACAGGAAGTTCCGGGTTTCGGGGTTCTTCGGATCGCCGAAGATCTGCTCGGGCGGGCCAACTTCAGCTAGCACTCCTTGATGAAAGAAAGCTACCCGGTCCGACACTTCCCGCGCGAAATTCATCTCGTGGGTGACGCAGATCATGGTCATGCCTTCTTCCGCGAGCATCTTGAGCGTGTCGAGAACCTCGCCGACAAGCTGCGGATCGAGCGCTGACGTGACTTCGTCGAAGAGCATGCATTCCGGCGACATCGCCAGTGCGCGGGCAATGGCCATGCGCTGTTGCTGACCTCCTGACAAGCGCCCGGGATAAGTCTTGAGCTTGTCGCCGAGGCCGACATGGCTAAGCTGCTTGACGGCAACCTCCTCTGCCTGCGCTTTCGACATGCCGAGAACCTTGCGCAGCGCGAGCATGACGTTATCGAGGACAGTAAGATGAGGAAAGGCGTTCCATTGCTGGAACACGATGCCGACGCGGCGGCGCAATTTGTTGAGGTCGGTTGATTTCGCGTGGACCTCGGTCCCGTCGATCGTGATACGCCCGGAATCGATCGGCTCGAGACCGTTGATGCAAGTGAGGAGCGTCGACTTCCCCGATCCGGAGCCGCCGATGATCGCTACCACTTCGCGCCTACTGACGCTCAGATCGATCCCCTTCAGCACCTCCAGAGCGCCGAAGGATTTCCGGACATTTTCAATCTCAATCATTTGACCATCGTCTTTCGAGATAACCGCCGAGCCGGGCCACGGGGAAGCTCAGGAGGAAGTAGATGATGCCGCAGATGAACAGGATGAAGAGTGGTTCCTGCAGGCGCGTCACGAGGATCTGGGAGGCCCGCAAGAGCTCGATCAGGCCGAGCCAAAGAACCAGAGCCGAATCCTTCATGACGCCGAGCGTCAGGCCGATCCACGCCGGCAAAGAGACGCGCGTGGCGAGTGGCGCCACGATATAGCGCATGTCCTGCCACCATGTCATTCCAAGCGAACGAGCCGCGCGGCGGGTGTTTTGCGGCACGGCCTCGATGCCGCCGCGAACGATCTCCGTGCAATAGGCCGCGGTGTAAAGGGACAGCACCACACAGGAGGTGACGAACGGCCCCCAGCCGAGTTGCATGATCGACTGCAGAGCGTTGCCAAGCACAAGTTGAATCAGGAGCGGTACGGAACGGAAGATGTCGAGCAGAAAGGTCAGCGGTATCGCCAGCCAGGGCCCGAGCTGATAGCGGACGATCCCGAAAATGATACCCATGAGGGTGCCGGCGGCGACCGAAACGCCGGTGACCGCAAGCGTCATGCCGGCACCTTGTGCGAGGAACATCAGATCGTTCCAGGTCAGAGCGGTGTTGAGCATCAGCGCCTCAATAGCGGAACAAGCGCCAGGCGATGGCCCGAGCGCCGAGTGTGACGATCTTGGCAATCACGTAATAGATGACTGCAGCGATCGCGAAGAATTCGAAGGTGCGGAAGGAACGCGCATTGAGTTCTTGCGCGACGCCCGCGAGATCCGTGCTCATACCGACCGTGACGCCGAGCGAGGTCATCAAGATGGCCCAGACCATCTGGTTGGTGGATGGCAAGAAGGAGATGCGCAGCATCTGCGGCATGACGATATAGCGAAAGCTTTGCAAGACGGTCAGACCAAGCGAACGCCCAGCCCGTGTCTGCGTCTCGGGGATGGCTTTCAGAGCACCACGGAAATTCTCGGCAAGATAGCCAGCATTGTTGAAGGCGATACCAGCCAGAAGCGCGGCAAAGGGACTAAGATAGATGCCAAGGCTGCCGAGGCCGAAATGCGCCATGTAGATCTGGAAGAGAGCTGGCGTGTTGCGCGCGATCTCGACCCACGTGACTGCAAAACCCGCCAGCAGGCGGTTGCCTGACAAGCGGAACAGCGTCAGGACGATGGCGCAAAAAAGGCCAATGATCATCGAAAGCAGCGCGATCTGTAACGTAACGAGCGCGCCGTCCAGCATCTGAGGCAATGCCCGCAGAGCTTGGTGCCAATGGAACGTATAGTTGAACATTGCCGGTCTCGCTTCTTGAAACCCAGCGATGGCGCGGGATCAAATCCCGCGCCATCATGCCGGCACGATCAGCGATAGACGCCCTCGATGGACAGGTCCGGCAGATCGCCGCCAATCCACTTCTCATAGAGTTCGGCGTAGCGTCCGGTGCGCACCTGCTGGTTCACGAACAGGTTGAGATAGTTGAGGAACCCATATTCCTCTCGTAGTGTGAACAGCGCAACGTAATCAATGTCGAAAGGTGCAGAACCGACGACCGAAATCCCGGGGAAATTGCCGGAGTTGACGTTCGACTGAGCCACAGTCGAGGTTGAGACGGTGGCGTCGAGATGGCCTTGGCTGAGCGCGAGGAAGACGTCGGCCTGCGTCTGATAGGGCCTGAAGGTTCCTTCGCCCCACTCGTCGAGTTGCTCTTGCAGCGCGATTGCCTCAAACGTTCCCGCGGTCGCGCCAACCGTCTTGCCCCTCATGTCCTCGAAGGAGGAGATGCCGGCATTGTCGTTCGCCGTGACGACATTCTCGAACGCGAAATAGGGAATCGACATGCCGACAGTCTTGGCGCGCTCCAGAGTATCGGAGGTGGAGGCGACGCCGACATCAACGCGCCCCGACATCAAGGCCGGAATTCGCTCGGGAAAAGGGGTTTCTATAATCTCTGCGGTGACGCCCAGCGCGTCCGCCAAGTCATTGCAGTAATCAACGTCGAAACCGATTGGCTCGTTGTTTTCGTCGCGGGAGCCCATCGGCGGAAAGTCGAGCACGACCGCACAACGCAGCACGCCCGAAGCGATGACATCGTCGAGTTTATCAGCGTGCGCCGCCCCGGCCACGACAGTGGCGGCCAGTAGGCCAAAAGCGATTGGTTTGAATTTCATATAACCCTCCCATTGTTACGTAGCTACCACTATGCCTCTGCCAGGGCCATTGCAATTAAGTTCTGGCCGCAGATGGCGATCGACAGAAGCCGCGCCTCTTCCACCGCCATGTGCTATGTCACCGCGAAGCATCGACCTTTTTGTATTCTCTTTGTATGCAGAGGGTCAATCGTTTCGTCCGCGCAGGAGGTAACTCGATGGAGAAGGATAGAATGAATGAACGAAACCATCTCGATGACCGCTGAGGTGCTGCAAACTCGCGTGGAGGCGATTTTCCGTAAGGCAGGGATGAACCAGGCTCAATCCGGCGCGGTCGCGCGGGTCATCGTCGCAGGTGAACGCGACGCCTGCAAATCTCACGGCATCTACCGTATCGAGGGCTGCCTGCGCACGTTGAAGGCCGGCAAGGTTCGCGGCGATGCCGAACCGTCGCTTGGTGATCAGGACGGCTCGGCCGTCATCCGTGTGGAGGCGAAGGGCGGCTTTGCCAATCCGGCATTCGAGCTTGGCCTCCCGGTGCTTGCCGAGAGGGCAAAAGACCTCGGCGTTGCTGCGCTCGTCATAAACGATTGTACGCATTTTTCAGCGCTTTGGCCGGAAGTTGAAGCGCTGACGGAACTGGGTCTTGCGGGCATCGCCATGTGCCCGAGCTATGCGACGGTTGCCCCCGTCGGGGGGACGCGGCCGCTTCTTGGTACCAATCCCTTCGCCTTTGGCTGGCCGCGCACAGCCGGCACGCCCTATGTCTTCGACTTCGCGACTTCGGTTGCGGCGCGTGGCGAGATCGAACTGCATAGGCGGGCCGGCAAACCACTTCCCGACAACTGGGCGATCGACGCGCAGGGCCAGCCCACCAATGATCCAGAGGCCGCACTCGCCGGAGCCATGCTGCCATTCGGAGGACATAAGGGATCGGCTATCGGGACGATGATCGAGTTGTTGGGCGGCATCATGATCGGGGACATGACCAGTAGCGAAGCCCTGGATTTTCTAGGAACAACGACGCTTGCGCCGCGCCATGGCGAATTGATCCTCGCCTTCTCACCACAGAAATTTACGGCTGGCCGACCGGGTGATCCGTTCGCTCGCGCAGAAGCGCTCTTCGAGGCGATTGTCGGTCAAGGCGCGCGCCTGCCGTCTCAGCGCCGGTTCGCCGCCCGGGAAACATCCATGACAAAGGGCATCGTTCTAAGTCGGGCCGAGGTCGACGAACTCGATCGTCTGCTCGAACAGGGTCTTGACGCGGTATCGTGAACGGCTGGACGTAGGGCCCTCCCCGCAATCGAGGGAAGGCCTCGGGTTGATGGCGACCGGATCAGGCGGCTCTGGATGAATGCATCGTGCCGGACGATTGGCTCCAGTCAGCATACCAGTCCTTGAAGAGCTTCAATTGTGCTTCGACGTAACCCCGCTGGCTGTCGCTCAGGCTGTCGGTCTCGTTGAAATGCAGTTCGTACTCCCGGTCCGCGTTCAGGACCATCATGTATTTGTAATAGAGCACCAGATCCGCGCCTTCGTCGAAATATGACAGCACGCCGAGGGCGCCTTCCAATTCCTTGGCGCGAATACGTGCTTCGGCATCGCCGGCGGCAGCGGCGCGGCAAAGGTTGCAGAGATGAATCACTTCTTTCGGCAGGACATTGCCGATGCCGGTAATCGCACCCGTTGCGCCGCAATTGACAAAGCCATGGAAGACCGATGTGTCGACGCCGACGATGAGTTTCACCTCGTCATCAGCGCTGGTGATATGTTCCGCGGCGTAGGTCATGGCCACCGGTCCGCCGAATTCCTTGAAGCCGATCAGGTTCGGGTGCTCGACCCTGATCGAGAAAAACAGATCGGCGCGCGTCGTGAAGCCGTAATGCGGGCTGTTGTAAATGATCGCCGGCAGATCAGGCGCAGCAGCCAAAATAGCCTTGAAGTGGTGGCGCTGCGCAATCAGGGAGGGTCCCCGTGACAAGACCCTCGGAATGACCATCAGTCCCTTGGCTCCGACTTTCTGCGCATGCGAGGCAAGAGCAACCGCCGAGACCGTATTCACTGCACCGGTTCCTACGACCACCGGAATGCCGGCCGCAGTTAGACGCTCCACCCCTTCCATACGCTGCGCGTCGCTGAGGAGCGGCCAATCACCCATGGAGCCGCAATAGACGACGGCTGACATGCCGGCTGCCATCAACTCCTCGCCTTTCCGTACCAGCGCGTCGAAATCGGGACTGCGATCCGACTTGCACGGCGTCATCAATGCAGGGATCACTCCTGAGAAAACCTCGGGATTCATTTTGGGGCTCCTTTGCCGGCTCGAACGCAAATGCGTCATCTCCCGCTACCATACTAAAAGTATTTTTCGTGTCGACAAGATAACGACGCTCGTCAGAGCGCCATGTCGAGCCGTCCGTTACGCTCAAGAACCTTCTGGACCTGGTGCACGATTTGATCAGCATGGGCGCGCGCCAACCGGTCGGCAAGCTCCACGTCCCGGGAAGCGATAGCCTCAAGGATCTCGTCGTGTTCGACGACATAGCGTGGCGGGAGCTGGTCGCTGTACGACTGATAGTAAAGTCGCAGGAAGCGCCGCCCTTCATCAAGGATGCGCACGAAGAGACCCGTAAAATAAGGGTTGCGCCCCGCTTCGGCTATCGCGGCGTGAAAGTCGCGATTGGTGGCGATCATTGCCAGTGCATCGTGTGCTTCGACCGCCTGCGCAAAGTCCTTCTGGTGTGTCCTGATCCTCTCCAGGTCCGCAGCCTGATGGTACTGGGCCGCAAGACGGGTCGTGACGCGATACATCAGCGTCATCGCGTCGAAGAAGGTATGGATGTTCAGGAAATCGATATTGGAAACCATGGTAGAGCGATTGGGCAGCGTCTCGACCAAGCCGTCGCCTGCCAGCCGCACCAGCGCCTCGCGAATCGGTGTGCGCGACATGCCGAACCGTTCGGCCAACTGGACCTCGTCGATCAGGCTGCCCGGCGGCAGGACGAGATCGATTATTTCGTCGCGCAGGATCGTGTAGACGTATCTGACCCCTGAGCCTCGCTTGCGGTCGTGCGACGGATGGAGGGTAGGTTTGAGCATCGTATTTCTCTTCGACCAAGAGGAAGGGAGGGATCTATTTTCAGAATCCGTGCGCGGCTGCTAGGGTGCCGCGCCAACTGGGAGGAGATCAATGGCCAATCGAGCCGACAACGCCGCTGGGATACCAGGCGAGGCCGCCCTTTTCTCGCAGTTGCGCGCGCAGGCGAAGCGGGCGGTTGCCGATCAACCCTACTGGGCGGAACGCCTGGCCGGGATCGATCTCGATGCGCTTGTATCGCGGTCGGATCTTGCCGACCTACCTGTCCTGCGAAAATCGGAACTAATCAAGCTTCAGGCTGCTCTGCCCCCATTAGGCGGGCTGAATGCGACACCGGTGGGAAAGCTTGCCCGGCTGTTCGTCTCGCCTGGTCCGATCTTCGATCCCGAGGGTCATGGCCGCGATTGGTGGGGAGCGGCCAGGGCTCTCGAGGCTGCCGGCGTTGGCGCAGGCGATGTGGCACTCAACACCTTCTCCTATCATCTGACGCCGGCCGGCGCGATGTTCGAGAGCGGCGCCCACGCCGTCGGCTGCGCGGTGATTCCGGCTGGACCAGGCAATACCTCCGAGCAACTCGTTGCAATCCGCCAGTACCAGCCGACCGTCTATATCGGAACGCCGGACTTTCTGAAGATTCTACTCGATAAGGCCGTCGAGGCTGGAGTCGCGACGGGATCTTTGACGCGAGCAATACTTTCGGGTGCCGCCCTCCCTCCCGCGCTTCGTGCCGAGTTTGAAGGCCGGGGAATCGGGGTGGCCCAGTGCTACGGTACTGCCGATCTAGGCATCGTGGCCTATGAGGATGACGGAGAGGGAATGGCCGTCAATGACGGCGTGATCCTGGAGATTGTTCAACCCGGGTCCGGCGAGCCGTTGGCCGACGGCGACGTCGGCGAAATCGTCGTGACACGGCTCAATCGCGATTATCCGCTTCTCCGCTTTGCCACCGGCGACATGTCCTGCGTCCTTCACCCTTCCGGCGAAGGACGCCAGCGCATCGCAGGCTGGATGGGGCGCGCTGATCAGGCGACGAAGGTTAAAGGCATGTTCGTGCGCCCCGAGCAGATCGCCGCGCTGAGCAAGGTTCTGGGGGTTCAGGGTCGTATGCGTCTGATCGTCAGTCGGTCGGGCGATCAGGACGCGATGACGCTCCGGATCGAACATCCGGATCCGGGATTGGCGTCGGTTGCGGCTGACAGACTTTTGGAGATCACCAAGCTCAAGGGTGTGGTTGAGATCGTACCGCCTGGGACGCTTCCGAAAGACGGAAAGATCATTGCCGACGAGCGTTAGGTGCGCTTCTAGAAAACATTTGCGTCCGGTGGTCAGAACGGTGAAGATTGGATGCCCTACATTCCGCCCGGGTTGTTGTACGCATCAGCAATCCGCTTCATAAACGTCGGCGACGGCCGCCCAGATGCGAAGACAAACTGATGCTACTGTTAAAAAAAAGCGCTCTACTCTCCGCCGCATTGCTTCTTTTGACGGCTGTTGGCGCAAGTGCTCAGGTCGTCGTCTCATCCAAGATCGACACCGAAGGCGGCATTTTGGGCAATATGATTGCCCAGATTCTGCAAGCCAACGGCATTGACACAGAGAACCGTCTGCAATTGGGCGGTACGCCGATCGTTCGGCAGGCGATCCAGGCCGGCGAGATCGACATTTATCCAGAATATACCGGCAATGCGGCGTTCTTCTACAATCGCGCTGGAGATTCGGTCTGGAACGACGCCGAGGCTGGGTATCAGGAGGCGAAGTCACTTGATTACGAGGCGGAACAGATCGTCTGGCTGACGCCCGCCCCGGCCAACAACACCTGGGCCATCGCGATCCGCACGGAAGTCGCCGAGGCAAACGATCTCGAAACGATGAGCGATTTTGGCGCATGGGTTGCCGGAGGCGGAGAAGTCCGGCTTGCCGCTTCCGCCGAATTCGTCAATTCGGACGCCGGCCTACCTTCCTTCCAGCAGACTTACGGATTCGAGATGTCGTCCGATCAGTTGATCACGCTGTCGGGCGGTGATACGGCGGCGACCATCCAGGCAGCAGCCCGACAGACCAGTGGGGTCAATGCGGCCATGGTCTACGGCACGGATGGCGGCATCGCACCTTCCGGCCTCGTCGTCATGGACGACGATCAAAGCGTGCAGCCAATCTACAATCCCGCGCCCATCATTCGCGAGGAAGTGCTGACGGAATATCCTGAAATCGAGGAAATCCTGCAGCCCGTCTTTGAATCGCTCGACCTCGTCATCTTGCAGGAATTGAACGGTCGTGTGCAGGTCGGCGGAGAGCCGGCCGGGGCCGTAGCGGAAGAATATCTTCGCGAAAACGGATTCCTGCAGTAGGGCGCGTTCGTCTCCTTGGGCGATTAGCATCTGGCCCTCGGGGAACAGATTGTGAGCCAGTCGGTTGCTACTTCGCCGAGACGTGCCTGGAGCGGCCCTGCTGGCTTTGACAAGGTCGGCGTGCTGATCTTCCTTATCGCGGCTGCGGCGCTGACATTTTTTCCTTTCATGCGCTTTGCGGAGAACCGCATCGCCGCAGGCGAGCCGCGGACCCTAATCGGCGCATTGCCGGAACTACAGGGCGCCGTCATGGCAGCCCTGCTGGCCGCTGCATTGCTTGTTGTGCTGTTCCGGACTCCGGTGCGCCTGCGACTCCTGACAGGGCTTGGCATTATCAGCGCATTGGGAATCACCGCTGGTCTGGCGGCGAATGAACTGCTGCCTGACGATCAGCCTTATGCACGCGTTTCCCCCGGCGGAGGTTTCTGGCTCCTATTGCTCGCCTTTGCCTTGGTCGTGGCCGATGCCTTGGCGCGTCTGAAGCTTCGGCCGGCGGTGCGGATTCTACTTGTGTTGGCGTCGATCGGCGCGATTGTGCTTTTTCTAGCGAGCGGCATCTGGAGCAATCTGTCGATCCTCAAGGAGTATGCCAGCCGATCGCCGGCCTTTTGGAGCGAAGCCGAGCAGCACATGCTCCTTGCGTTCGGATCGCTTTTTCTGGCTTGCTTGATAGGCATACCTTTGGGCATTTCATGCCGGCCGCTGCCACGGGTCCGCTCGGTCGTTTTAAATACGCTCAATATCGTCCAAACGATCCCATCGATCGCTTTGTTCGGGCTTCTGATCGCGCCCCTAGGCTGGCTGGCGACCAATGTTCCACTGATTTCGACACTCCCCGTGAGCGGCATTGGAACGGCGCCGGCTTTGGTTGCTCTTTTTGCTTATTCGCTGCTGCCGGTGGTGGCGAATACGGTCGTCGGTCTCGACAGCGTGCCGGCGAGCGCTAACGAGGCGGCTCGAGGGATGGGCATGACGGACGCTCAGCGCCTGATGCGGGTCGAACTTCCACTCGCCTTTCCCGCGATCCTCACCGGCATCCGCATTGTCCTCGTCCAAAATATCGGTTTGGCAACGATCGCAGCGTTGATCGGCGGCGGCGGCTTCGGTGTCTTCGTATTTCAGGGCATCGGGCAGATGGCGATGGATCTGGTGCTTCTCGGTGCCTTGCCGACCATAATCCTGGCCTTTGCGGCGGCGGCAATACTGGACGCGCTCGTGGACATGAGTCGAAGGACGGAGAAGCTGGACATCTGAACCATGATCGAGATCGAAGCTCTCTCCAAGGCGTATGACCAGCAACTTGTCGTCGATGGCGTCAGGTTTTCCGTTCCGCCGGGTACCGTGGCCGCCGTTGTCGGAACATCCGGCTCTGGAAAGACGACACTTCTGCGCATGATCAACCGGCTGGTTGAGCCAACCTCGGGACATGTTCGGATTGACGGGCAGGACACACGCAACATCCGCCCGCACGAGTTGCGGCGCCGCATCGGCTACGTCATCCAAGGTCATGGTCTATTTCCCCACAGAACGGTGGCCGAGAACATCGCAACCGTGCCGCAACTGCTCCGTTGGGATAAGGTTCGGATTACACGGCGGGTCGACGACCTCCTGGAGATTTTCCGACTGGACCCCGGCAAGTACCGTGACCGCTTTCCGGGGGAATTATCGGGCGGGCAGCAGCAGCGTGTCGGTGTCGCGCGCGCGCTGGCGGCCGAACCGAACATCCTATTGATGGACGAGCCTTTTGGCGCCCTCGATCCCATTATTCGCGGCAAGGCGAGGGAGGATCTTGCCGCGATCCAGAAACAGTTCGGCACGACGATTATCCTGGTGACGCATGACTTAGATGAAGCCATTCAACTGGGTGACTCGATCGCCGTTATGGATCAGGGAAAACTCCTGCAATACGCACCGCCGGCCGAGATTCTTCTTCATCCCGCTAGTGATTTCGTTGCCGATCTGGTCGGCACGAGCGACAGGCCGTTTCGCCTTCTGTCTCTGACGCCTGTGTCTGCGGCGATTGAGCCCGGCGCGGCCGAAGGCACGCCGGTGCTGGAGACCCTGTCGCTGCGCGACGCCTATGCCAAGATGCTATGGACAGGCCGAAGAGCCTTGCCAGTCGTTTCGGCCGACAATCAGGCGTTGGGCTGTGTCACGTTCGAAAACTTGACTAACCGGGCGTCGAAATCCTGATGAAGGTGGCCCTCATAATGCGCTTAGGCCTGGTAGTTCTGCTTGGCCTGTTCCTGCTGGCGCCACAACTCTTCAGCGGAGTTCTGCAGCCGCTGACGCGGCACGGCGCGCCGGCGATCTACAATCAGGCGAGCCTGCTGGAACTTACGCTCATACATCTAGCACTCGTGGCGTTTGCCACGCTTGTGGCGAGCGTGGTCGCGATCGGTTTGGCTGTACTTGTGACCCGTCCTTTCGGAGCGGATTTCCTGCCTTTGTCACGCAGCCTTGCCAATGTCGGTCAGACTTTTCCGCCGGTAGCGGTCCTGGCGCTGGCCGTACCCATTATGGGCTTTGGATCCGCGCCGACGCTTGTTGCGCTGTTTCTTTATGGGCTCCTGCCGGTCTTCGAGAATACTTTGACAGGTCTGACCACCGTGCCTGCACAGGTGCGCGAAGCGGCGAGAGGTTGCGGCATGACGCATGTTCAGCGCTTCTTGCGCGTAGAGCTTCCGATTGCCGCGCCCCTCATTTTGGCGGGAATTCGAGTGTCTACTGTCATCTCACTCGGAACGGCAACGATCGGCTCAACCGTCGCAGCGAGCACGCTGGGTGAGGTGATCATCGCAGGGCTGCTATCGAATAATCTCGCTTTTGTCTTACAAGGAGGCGTGATTGTCGGCGTGCTCGCGATATTGATTTACGATGCCCTGATGCTGGTCGAGGGATATTGCGCCCGCCGCTACGGCCGCCATTTTCCTCTTGGCACTGGAAATTAGCCGGAACTCATAGATACCTGACGCGTTCCATTTCGGATTGCCTTCCAGATCAGGCCGAGCGTGGGACGTCATGAATTTATCCTGTGTGCCTTGTGACCAGGACGGAGACGCGCTGCAGCGCGATCAAGCCCGCGATGACCGGCGCCGCTCCGTGGAGACGGATGTCGTGGCCCTCATTCCGGCGCTCAGGGCTTTTGCACGGACGTTCTATCGCGACCCCGGTGAAGCCGACGACCTGGTACAAGACGTGCTGATGCGGGCGCTGGGCAGTCTTCACCAGTTCCAGCCAGGCACCGCGCTCAAATCCTGGTTGTTCACCATCATGCGCAACACCTTTTATACCCGCATCCGGAAGGCTGCGCGGGAGGCTCCCGGTGCGGCAGACTGTGTTGCTGACCGGCCGTCCATGGCGGCGACGCAGGAATGGACCGCGCGTGGCCATGAGGTCCAAAATGCACTACAGAAACTGCCTGAGCAGCAACGTGAGGTTGTCGTCCTGATTGGCGTCCTGGGCGTCAGTTACGAAGAGGCGGCTGCGATCTGCAATTGCGCCATGGGCACAATCAAGAGCAGGCTCAACCGCGCCCGCGCTACACTTGTGGCCGAACTCGGCGAGGAATCAGCAAGATCCTCGGTCCAGTCCATTGACCCGTTTCCTCTTGCCCCCGCCATGAGCCTGCGCCACCACATCTAGGTCCCAGTGAAGCGCAAGTATCTAGCTTTCGGCTTTTCGTGTGCGGGCAATAGACATCAACTTCTGGCGATCGATTCCGTGCTGGCGCACAAGTTCTTGCGCTTGGTTGGGCGAGAGGTCCGAGTGTTCGACCAGATATCGAACCTCAGCACTCGTCGCGTCCTCGTTGTCCAGCCAATCAATATTAGGTTTATCAGGCACTAGCATGTTCTCAATCTTCGGGTGTACGGTTGGCAGCATGATCCTGACGCTGGTCATTACGGACCTGGTTGCCGTCCAAGCCGCGAGTCTCGCTGTGCTGTGACTTGTCCCGATTGGAAAGGACGTCGTTTTCGCCGATCAAGTCCCGCGGCAACTCAGTGAGCGCCCCGCTGCCATCACCCTTGCCTTGCGAGCCTGGACCCATATGCTTCTTACTTGCATGCGCCATGTCTGGTTCCTTTCGATGTACTACCCAAACGCTCGCTACGAGACAGCGTTCCGAAAATCTTGGTGCGAGCCGTAGCTTGAAGTGTAGCTATGAGACCGCTGGGATTTGCGGACCCGATCGTCTTGAACCGGCCTAGCGGCGGCCCCACATTGGTCGGCGACAAGCCCAAGGAGTGAATGATGTCCACGATCACGATAGATAAGAACAATTTCGACACCGATGTGCTGCAGGCGAGCGAGCCGGTTGTCGTGGATTTCTGGGCGGAATGGTGCGGGCCTTGCAAGATGATCGCACCGGCACTTGATGAAATTGCGTCCGAATTGAATGGCAAGGTAAAGATTGCCAAGGTCAACATCGATGAGAATCCTGAGCTGGCAGCGCAATTCGGCGTCCGTTCGATTCCGACCTTGATGCTCTTTAAGGGGGGTGAAGTTGCCGACACAAAGGTTGGCGCTGCACCAAAGTCAGCGCTTGCCTCGTGGATCGGCGGCAACCTGTAAGCCAGCTTGACGCGCCTTGAGTACCTGCCAGTCTATGCCGCCGCTGTTTCGATGAATGGCGGCGCAGGCTGGACGTCATTTGGGCTTAACGTCTTACCGAGAGTTGCAAGCCAAGTTTCCATATCATTGGCCCGGACCGTCGCTAGTAGGCGCTGATGCCTGCTTTGCCGCTCGTGTAAGGAGAGCGCCAGTGCTTCATGAAGGCATCGGGCAGCCGCGTGGTGATCATAAGGATTGACCATGAGCGCGCCAGCCAGTTCTTCGGCGGCTCCGGACATCGCCGATAGGACGAGTGCCGCCGGATCGTTAGGATCCTGGCTGGCGACAAAGCGCTTGGCTTCGAGGCTCGTGCCCTCGGCTAGCGCGGTAAACATGCCGACAGCGGCGCTTCGGTAAAGCCCGGCAAGGGAAGCCGGATCGGGCTCCGTGCCGAGAAGACGGACCGGTTCCCACCCCAGTGTCGCAAGGGGGCCGCACAAGGCAGCCGTCCGCCCAGCCAAGGAGGTCCATCGCTTCATGTCGATAGAATGAGCAGGCGGAATTGGAGCGACTTGTAGAAATGCTATGCGCTCGCGCAACTCTCGATGCTCCGTCAACAACTGCTTGATGCTGGCAAGGCGTTCCAAGGAGCCACCGTTAAGAAGATCCCGATCAAACGCAACAATTTGCTTGCGGCGCTGAAAACGCCGTATGCCTTGGTCAAGCCAAATCTCTTCCGGAGCGTTGTTGGCAAGTGCTCGCTGGCGCGTCACGTTGATACCGACCGGCTGATGAAAAAGGCGAACGTGATGACTGTTGATGACTAGAAGGTTCTTGCTAACGCGCCGCACATTCCGGGCCGCACAGGCCCATGCCGCAAAATTCTCCAGGTGTCGCTGGGCCTGGAACCCGATCGCATCATAGACCAGCATCAGTTCCCGGAGTTTGGCTGCATGGGGAAGAGCGGCCATGACTTCCGGCGGTGCGAACGGGGCATGAAGATAAAATCCTAGCGATCCTTTCCATTCCGCGCGCAATGGCGCCCCAAGCGCTAGGAGGGGATAGTTATTGATCCATACCTGATCGGTCGGCTCCAGACGCGTCGCCAGGTCCCGCGCCGCATGTCGCGAATGCGCGACGAATCTTTCATATCCAGCCGCTGCCTCACGCTCCATCTGATGCTGGCGGTTGTGAAGGAGGGGCCGGAGGATCCGCGCCGGGTAGGCGTCGTGACCACCTCCGGATCCCAAATCTGCTTCTACTAACCGCGCATCATGATCAAGCCCGAGCCGGCAATCTGCAGCAAGGCCGGCATCAGCGACAAGGATCAGACGTGAGGGCATGTAAAAAGCTCCAGGGGTCGCTCCCAACCGGCTTGCGCCACGCTTGTTCCACGTCATTTCGAGATGCTGCGATCACGCTCCTGCTGCGCCAACTCCTGGGCAGCAGTCTCGAATTCTTCCGCAGCTTGCCTCCAGTGGGCGGCGTCCCTTGCATCCGGACGACCTTCCTTCTCCCAAATCTCGTATGCACGTTCGCGAATCCGCTCGGTTAGGTCGCCGTCGCTCTGGTTCGTCATGGCTTCCTCGCTCTGTCTGTCTCTACTGAACTCGGCAGCATGTGAATCGTTCACGGACGAGGTTTAGCTCACCCAAACTCCTCCCTCCGGAACAATCGCCTGGAACGTCCGTTCAAGGGTGCCACGGAGGACTTTCATGCGTCAGTCGACACGCCGCCAAATTCCTAAGACAGACCCGGTTCTGCTTGAACTCGCTGAGCGGCGCATCGCAATCGAGGGAGTTGATCCCGAGATCGATGGAGGGCGTTTTCCTGCCAAATGTGCAGTCAGGGAGATATTCAGGGTGGAGGCGGACATCTTCTGCGATGGCCACGAAGTGATCGCTGCGGAACTTGTGCTTGCCGTTCAAGGGGGGGGGGAATGGCGGTCGGTGCCATTCGTCTTCCTTACAAATGACCGCTGGTATGCAGAGTCCAGCTTCGATTCCGTCGGGCTCTACCGTTACTCGATCGTCGCTTGGCGAGACCTTTTCGCCACCTGGCAGCGTGATGCGGCGAAGAAGGTTGCAGCCGGCGTGGCGCAGGGCGTCGATCTTCAGGAAGGAGTGACGATCTGTGAAGAGGCCTTCGAGAAAGCAGACGACGGTGAGCTTGCACATCTCCGCGACGCGCTCGCGTCGCTTGAGCTTCCCGACGAGAAGATGCAACTCTTGCTTGCACCGGAGACGCTTCGACTAATGAAACGCTTCGGGCCGCGACGCAACCCGACGCGGTACGAGCGCGAGTTGAGGGTCGTCGTCGATACGGAACTTGCTGCATATGGTGCTTGGTACGAGTTGTTGCCGCGGTCACAATCAACGGTTCCAGGTGCTCACGGCACTTTTGACGATGTCATCGCCCGCCTGCCCTACGTCAAAGGCCTCGGCTTCGACGTCTTGTACTTCCCGCCGATCCACCCGATCGGCCTCACGAACAGGAAGGGCCCCAACAACGCGCTGACTGCCGAAGAAGGCGACCCAGGAAGCCCCTACGCGATCGGGTCCAAAGAGGGCGGACACGACGCCGTCCATCCCGAACTCGGAACGCTCGCTGACTTCGATCGCCTCATCGAGGCAGCCGAAGCGGCAGGACTCAAGATCGCGCTGGATTTCGCGATCCAGTGCTCACCCGACCATCCGTGGATCCGTGAGCACCCTGAATGGTTCGATTGGCGGCCTGACGGTACGATTAAATACGCGGAAAATCCGCCGAAGAAATACGAGGACATTGTCAACGTTCATTTCTACCGCAAGGCCATCCCTAGTCTCTGGTACGCGCTACGGGACATCGTCCTCTTCTGGATCGACCACGGCGTTACGATCTTTCGCGTCGACAATCCCCACACCAAACCGTTCCCCTTTTGGGAGTGGATGATCGGCGAGGTGAAAGCACGTTGTCCGGAAGCCATTTTTCTCTCGGAGGCCTTCACGCGCCCGAAGGTCATGAAACGGCTCGCAAAGCTCGGCTTCACCCAGTCCTATACCTATTTTACCTGGCGGAACGAAAAGCACGAGCTGATCGAGTATCTGAACGAACTTGCCAGCGAGCAGTGTCGCCATTACATGCGGCCGAATTTTTTCCCCAATACACCAGACATCAACCCCTACTACCTGCAGCAGAATGGCCGGGCCGGCTTCCGGATTCGGCTAGTTCTGGCGTCAACTTTGGTCGGCAGCTACGGGCTTTATAGTGGGTTCGAGATCTGCGAGGCGGCAGCGGTTCCCGGCAAGGAGGAATATCTCGATTCAGAGAAATACCAATTGCGGTTCTGGGACATGGATGCGCCCGGGCACATCAAGGACGACATCCGCTTCGTCAATCGTCTGCGGAAGGAACAGCCAGCGTTGAAAGCATTTACCTCGCTTCGCTTCTACAACGCCTTCCACGAGCAGATTCTCTACTACGGAAAATCCGAAGAGCTGACGGGCAACTTCCTCCTTTTTCAGGTCAATCTCGATGCCAAGGCCTCTCATGAATTCGAGTTCGAGGTGCCCTTGTGGGAATTTGGCTTGCCAGACACCGGAGCCATCGGCGTCGAAGACCTGATCCATGGGAACCGCTTCATCTGGCAAGGCAAGAATCATCGCCTGCGTCTTGATCCTCTTGACCGCCCTTACGCGGTCTGGCGACTGTTTCCCCTTTCGGGAGGCGCGGCATGACTAGGGCGCAGCCGGAATCCGCGATCGATCGCAGCCAGACCGACTGGTACAAGGACGCGATCATCTATCAGTTGCATATCAAGGCGTTTCAGGATTCCAACGGTGACGGCATCGGTGATTTTGCCGGCTTGATCCAGCGGCTGGATTATGTCCAGGCGCTTGGTGCCACCGCGATCTGGGTCTTGCCTTTTTATCCGTCGCCGCTCCGCGATGACGGCTATGACATTTCGGACTACCGCTCGATCAATCCCGCCTATGGCAGGATGAGCGATTTCAAGGCTTTCGTAGCGGAAGCCCACAAGCGTGGCCTGCGGGTCATCACCGAACTCGTCATCAATCACACTTCCGACCAGCATCCTTGGTTCCAGAAGGCACGCCACGCAAAGCCCGGGTCGGCAGCCCGTGACTTTTACGTGTGGAGCGACACTGACGAGAAGTTTCCCGAGACGCGGATCATCTTCACCGATACCGAGAAGTCAAATTGGACATGGGATCCTGTTGCCAAGGCTTATTTTTGGCATCGCTTCTATTCTCATCAGCCCGACTTGAACTTCGACAATCCGCGTGTGCTGAGAGAAATCCTGAAGGTGATGCATCTGTGGCTCGAGGCGGGGGTTGATGGCCTGCGCCTTGACGCGATTCCTTATCTCGTTGAGCGGGAAGGAACGAACAATGAGAACCTGCCCGAGACCCATGTCGTCTTAAAGAAGATTCGCGCCGAACTTGATGCGCACTACTCCGACCGAATGCTCTTGGCGGAGGCCAATCAGTGGCCAGAGGATACCCGTCCCTATTTCGGCGACGGAGACGAGTGTCATATGGGGTTCCACTTCCCGTTGATGCCGCGCATGTACATGGCAGTCGCGCAGGAAGACCGGTATCCGATCACCGACATCATTCGTCAGACCCCCGCCATCCCGGAGAACTGCCAGTGGGGCATCTTCCTCCGCAACCACGATGAGCTGACGCTCGAAATGGTCACAGATCGCGAGCGCGATTATCTATGGCAGACATACGCCGAGGATCGCCGGTCCCGCATCAATCTGGGCATCCGCCGGCGGCTCGCGCCGCTGATGCAGAACGACCGCCGCAAGATTGAATTGATGAACTCGCTTCTCCTGTCGATGCCGGGGACGCCAATTTTGTATTACGGCGATGAGATCGGCATGGGCGACAATTACTATCTCGGCGACCGAGACGGCGTTCGCACCCCGATGCAATGGTCATCGGATCGTAATGCCGGTTTCTCACGAGCCGACCCGCAACAACTCTATCTCCCGGTCATTCTCGATCCGATTTATGGCTATCCGGCCGTCAATGTTGAAAGCCAGGATCGCGATTCCTCCTCGCTTCTCAATTGGATGCGCAGGATCGTTTCGGTCCGTAAGCAGCACGCATCGTTTGGTCGCGGGACGATGACACTGCTCTATCCCGCCAATCGCCGGGTGATTGCCTATGTACGGCTGTTCGAGGGCGAAACGATCCTGTGCGTGGCCAACCTGTCGCGCGCCGCGCAAGCAGTCGAACTCGACCTTTCGGAATGGAAGAACTCGGTGCCTATCGAGCTCACGGGCCGCACGGCCTTTCCGCCTGTCGGTGATCTGCCATATTTAATCACGTTGCCTGCATATGGGTTCTTCTGGTTCCTGCTGGCGGATGAAGCCGAAGCGCCGTCCTGGCATTCGCCGGTACCTGAAATTCTGCCTGAGTTCGTCACTCTCACGCTACGCAAGCCGATGATTGGCGACGTTGCGTCTCCAGCTTCACTGCAATCGCTCGGGACGGACGTATTGCCCAAATACCTTCCGCTGCAGCGCTGGTCAGGGGCGAAAGGCGAGGCTATCTCCGGCGCGGAAGTCATCCCCTTGCGCATCCTGGACGACGACCAGAACATGCTCGCCATTACTGATGTGAAGGTCGGGACAGAGGATCGACGCTACTTCCTTCCGCTGCATGCTTTATGGGGCGAGGAGCACTTGGCTTTCGGGGCACCCAGTTTGAGTCGCACATTGGGCAAGCTGCGTTCGGGGCCGCAGATTGGCGCTCTGGTCGATGCGACATTCGACGATGAGTTTGCGAGCGAGATCGTGGCGCTGATGCAAGCTAGTGCGGAGTTCGAGACCGATCGCGGTCGCATCCTTTTCGAAGGCACAGAAGCTTTGAGACGGATTGACACTCCAGAACGAGCCCGACCGATCGGGCTCGAGCAGAGCAATGTCTCGCTGATTCTCGGAGATCAGGCAGTCATCAAGTTCTACCGCCGCTTGCATGCAGGTGTGCAGCCCGAAATCGAGATGGCGAAATTCCTGACGGAGGAGGCCGGTTTTTCGAATACGCCTGCATATTTAGGTTCTGCCACATTCATTGAGGGTGAAACGGAGCAAGCCTTAGCCGCAGTCTTCGCCTTTACCCGCAATCAAGGGGACGCATGGTCAGTTCTGACGCGCACGCTGGAGCGCGACCTGGAAGATCACAGCCTGCCTGCCACCATAGCATTGGCGGAAGATGGTACCGACCCCGCATTTGCGCCACAAGCCATGATGGGCGCTGTCGTCGGGCAGCGGACGGCGGAACTTCATCGAGCGCTGGCAATTCCTACCGGCAACGAAGCCTTCGCCGCACGGCCGGTCGAGGAGCGCGACGTGGGGCTGTGGATCGAGGAGGCTCGGGACGATGTCGAACAGATGCTGGCCAAGCTTGAAGATGCGCTGACAGACGAGCAGACACAGGAACTCGCGGCGCGCGTCGTGGAACAAGCGGCAGAGCTTCGGTCGCTGGTTGATCTTGCCCGGGAACACGTACCGGCCGTCTATGTCTCGCGGATCCATGGCGACTACCATCTCGGGCAACTGCTTGTTGCCGAAAACGACGTTGTCATCATCGATTTCGAGGGCGAGCCGCGGCGGGACGTCGAACGGCGGCGGGAAAAGGGCTCGCCCCTTCGCGATGTCGCAGGCATGCTTCGGTCTTTCGATTATGCGGCAGCGCAAGCTTTTCAGGCATTCTCGGGACTCTCTGAGGAGCAGCGTCGGCGGGTCGCAACACGCCTTGAGGAGTGGCAGCGTCAGACACGGGGAGCCTTTCTGGATGCTTACCGGAAGGGCATGCGTAAGGTCCAGACTTATCCGCGAGAGGAGGCGCAGGCCGCCCGGCTCCTCGATCTTTTCGAGATTCAAAAGGCTGCTTATGAGGTCGCGTACGAGTTGGCGAACCGCCCCAATTGGGCAGCGATCCCATTGCAGGGCGTTCTCGATATTCTCGAGCGCAGACAGGCTGACCAATGACCTCCATGATCGATCCACGGGAAGTCGAAGCAATAATCAACGGGGTGCACGCCAACCCCTTTTCCATTCTGGGTCCGCACGCCTCCGAGGGCGGCGTACGTGTCTCCGTCTTCCTGCCGCAGGCAGAAGCCGCGCAACTTGTCACCGATGAAGGGATTGCCATAGCGCAGTTGGATCCGGTTCACGACGTGGGCTTCCTTTCTACCTTCGTCCCAGGTGGAGACCGTACACTGCGTTACCAGGTTGAGGCACGCTGGGGGCTCGACACCCATCGCTTCGAGGACCCCTATCGCTTCGGCCCCGTGTTGGGCGAACTCGACGAGTACCTGATCGCGGAGGGGCGCCACTACGAGCTCCACCGAAAGCTGGGCGCCCATCCCATTGTGCACCAAGGGGTGGCTGGCACGGTGTTCGCGGTATGGGCCCCGAACGCTCGCCGGGTCAGCGTTGTCGCTGACTTCAATTTCTGGGACGGACGGCGCCATCCAATGCGTCGGCGTCTTGGAGCCGGCCTTTGGGAACTTTTCATCCCCGGTGTCGATCGGGGGGCGAAGTACAAGTTCGAGATCATTGGCGTGCACGGCGCCCACATGCCGCTCAAGACGGATCCGCTAGGCTTTGCGCAAGAGCCTCCTCCGGCGACGGCGTCGATCATCACCGGGCTGGCTGATCATGACTGGAAGGATGATGAGTGGTTAGCTTCGAGACCCAGTCGGCAGAGACAGGATCAGCCCATCTCCATCTACGAGCTCCATCTTGGCAGTTGGCGGCGCGGTGGCGACGGCGCCGTCCTCGACTATGCTGAACTGGCCACACAGATAATCGAGTATGTCAGTAGACTGGGCTTCACCCATGTCGAACTCCTCCCGATCACCGAACATCCCTTCTCCGGCTCCTGGGGGTATCAACCGATCGGCATGTTCGCACCGACGAGCCGTTTCGGCTCGCCGAGTGACTTCGCTCAGTTCGTCGATCGCCTCCACGAAGCCGGCATCGGCGTGATCGTCGATTGGGTTCCGGCGCATTTCCCCTCAGACGCGCATGGCCTCGCCAGGTTCGACGGCACCGCACTTTACGAACACGAAGATCCGCGTCTTGGTTTCCACCAGGACTGGAACACGCTGATCTACAATTTCGGCCGTACGGAAGTGGCCAACTTTCTGTCGGCTAGCGCCCTCTTCTGGGTCGATCAGTTCCATGTCGATGGGCTGCGCGTCGATGCCGTCGCATCGATGCTTTATCTCGACTACAGCCGACAACCGGGAGAATGGGTTCCCAACCGATATGGCGGCAACGAGAATCTGGACGCCATCGCCTTCCTCCAGGACACGAACCGCCTGTTGCACGAGCGCCTGCCAGGCGCGGTGTCGATCGCGGAGGAATCGACGGCATGGCCTGGCGTCAGCAAGCCGTCCGCCCAAGGGGGGCTTGGCTTTGACTACAAATGGAACATGGGCTGGATGCACGACACCTTGTCCTACATGCAGGAGGACCCGATCAACCGGCGGTATCACCATCACAAGATGACGTTCGGTATTCATTACGGGTTTTCAGAGAATTTCGTATTGCCGCTCAGCCACGATGAAGTCGTGCACGGAAAAGGGTCGCTTCTTGCGCGCATGCCAGGTGATCGCTGGCAAAAATTCGCTAATCTGCGCGCTTACTTCGGCTTCATGTGGGGCCATCCGGGCAAGAAGCTTCTGTTCATGGGCGGTGAGTTCGGTCAGGAGCGCGAATGGGCGCATGATTTTTCGCTTGATTGGCACTTGCTCGAGGACCCTCTTCATGCTGGCGTTCAGGCATTGATCCGCGACCTCAACAGCCTCTACAAAAGCCAAGGTGCACTTCATGAACGGGATTGTGATCCATCCGGCTTCGAGTGGATCGAGGGCGGCGATACCGGCAACAGCGTCTTTTCGTTCCTGCGCAACGGCAAGTCGGGTACGCTGCCGGTGATCGTAGTTTCGAACATGACGCCGGTCGTGCGCCATTCCTATCGCATCGGGGTGCCGCAGAGAGGGCCTTGGCTAGAGGTTCTCAACTCTGACGCCGGGATTTATGGCGGTTCCGGAACAGAAAATCCTGCTCCGATCGAAACCACGGAAAGCGCTTGGCACGGCCGTGCCGCTTTTCTGGAACTGACGCTTCCGCCTCTTGCAACGATCTTCCTTTCGCCCGAAAGCAAAAATTGATGTCGAAGACGCGCCACGCCGTGTCCGCTGGTCTGCCTTACCCGCTGGGCGCTCACTGGAATGGATCGGGGGTCAATTTCGCCCTTTTTTCAGCAAATGCCACCAAAGTCGAACTCTGCCTGTTCGATGCGACGGGGCGGCGCGAACTGGAACGGGTCCCCTTGCCGGAATATACCGATGAGGTCTGGCACGGATATTTGCCGGGCATGCGGCCGGGCCAGCTTTATGGCTATCGTGTCCATGGGCCATATGCGCCGGACGCGGGACATCGCTTCAACCCGAACAAGCTCCTGATCGACCCTTATGCGCTGGCGCTGCACGGCGAAATTCGGTGGCACGATGCAGTGTTCGGATATCGCGTCGGACATCATCGTGAAGATCTTTCCTTTGATCGCCGTGACTCCGCTTTCGTCATGCCTAAGTGCGTGGTCGTCGATCCCGCGGTGACGTGGGGCGATGACCGTCCGCCTGCAACGCCCTGGCCACAGACGATCATCTATGAAGCGCATGTGAAAGGAATGACGGCCCGGAACGAGGAATTGCCGCCGCAGTTGCGGGGAACCTTCGAGGGGCTAGCGGATCGGCGGGCAATCGATCACCTGGTCAAATTGGGTGTTACCGCGATCGAACTGATGCCTACCCAATCCTTCTTTGATGACAGCCATCTCGTCGAAAAAGGCCTCTCCAATTATTGGGGATACAATACGATCGGATTTTTTGCGCCCGCTCCGCGTTATATTTCGCCAAGGGGCAATATTCATGAGTTCAAATTGATGGTGCGCCGGCTGCATGAAGCCGGAATCGAGGTTTTGCTCGATGTCGTTTACAACCACACGGCAGAGGGCAACCATCTCGGTCCGACTTTGTCCTTCAAGGGCATCGACAATGCCAGCTATTACCTGCTCGGCGACGACCCACGCTATTATTTCGATACGACCGGCTGCGGCAATACCGTGAATTTACGCCATCAGCGCGTGTTGCAGATGGTCATGGACTCACTGCGCTACTGGGTCACGCAATGCCATGTCGATGGCTTTCGTTTCGACCTTGCGAGTTCGCTTGGCCGTGACCGCGAGACGTTCGATCCCCATGCCGTCTTCCTCGACGCAGTCCGCCAAGACCCCACGTTGTCATCGGTCAAGCTGATTGCGGAGCCTTGGGACACTGGAAGCGAAGGATATCAGCTCGGCAATTTTCCCCCCGGTTGGGCCGAGTGGAACGATCGTTACCGTGATACGGTGCGCGCCTTCTGGAAGGGCGACGAAGGACAGGCTCCGCAATTGGCTGCACGCTTGCTGGGGTCTGCGGACCTATTTGACAAGCGGGGACGCCGCCCTTGGTCGAGCATCAATTTCGTCACCGCGCATGACGGCTTCACGCTAGCGGATCTCGTCAGCTACAATGACAAGCACAATGAGGCCAATGGCGAGGACAACCGCGATGGTCACTCCCATAATCTGAGTTGGAATTGCGGTGTCGAGGGACAGACTGATGATCCCGAGATACTGGACCTGCGCGACCGCATGCGCCGCAACATCATAACTACGCTTCTGGTCTCTCAGGGCACGCCGATGATCCTTATGGGCGATGAGATCGGTCGCTCCCAGAACGGGAACAACAACGCCTATTGCCAGGACAACGAAATGAACTGGCTTGCCTGGTCGGTGCACTCCGACCGGGATCTGAAGTTCCGTGACTTTGTTCGCGAGTTGATCGCACTCCGCCGCACTGAGCCGCTTTTGGGGCAATCGCGCTTTCTCCACGGCCAGAACAATGGCGATGGAACGGCAGATGTGCAGTGGCTACGCCCCGACGGCAAAGCGCTAACCGAAGAGGACTGGGAGCAGCCTCACACCCGCTCGTTCGGCCTCCTGCTTCGCGGTCCGGCTCGCAACCTGCTCATTCTGCTCAACGCCCACTTCGAGCCCGTCATCTTCTCGTCTCTACCGGATAGCGGTAGTTGGCGCCTGGCGGTCAATACCGCCGACGGCACCGTCGGCGCCGACGTCGAGGTTGGTCACGATACATCGATCGAACTTGACGGCCGTGCGATAGTTCTCCTGCGGTCCTCGCCGAAATGAGTTTCTCTCGATCACGCCGGCGTCATTGGGGCGCCGAAATCGATCCTGCCGGCGGCGGATCGTTCCGTCTGTGGGCACCCGGCGCGGAGAGTGTGAGGCTACGTCTGTCCGGCGCTGACGTGGCAATGGCGCATCAGGATGATGGGTGGTTTGCCATTGAGGTACCATCCCTTCGTCCACACGCGTCTTATGCTTTCGCACTTCCCGACGGACGGATGTTTCCCGACCCTGCATCACACGCCCAGGAGCAAGATGTGCATGGCCCCTCCCTGGTAGTTGATCATCAGTCGTTTGCCTGGCAGGTAACAGGCTGGGGCGGCCGGCCTTGGGAGGAGGCGGTTATCTATGAGCTTCATGTCGGAACATTCACGCCGCAGGGCACGTTTGTCGCCGCTTCGGAAAAGCTTGCCGATCTTGCCTCGCTTGGGATCACCGCGATTGAGCTGATGCCCGTGGCTCAATTCGCCGGCTCGCGCGGCTGGGGCTATGATGGAGTGCTCCCATATGCGCCACATCCTGCGTACGGATCGCCTGATGATCTGAAACGTCTCATCGATGCCGCGCACGCCCACGGCCTGATGGTTCTTCTCGACGTCGTGTACAACCACTTCGGACCTGAAGGGAATTACCTTCCTTCCTATGCGCCCGACTTCTTCCACCCGAAACGGCAGACGCCATGGGGCGCAGCAATCGCTTACGAAAAGCAGCCCGTGCGCCGTTTCTTTATCGATAACGCGCTTTACTGGCTCGACGTTTACCGCTTCGACGGTTTGCGGCTGGACGCCGTCGATCATATCCGCGACGAGCAGTCCGATCCCGAACTTCTGGTCGAACTGGCGCAGGAAGTACGTAGGGAGTTTCCTGATCGCCATGTCCATTTGACAACCGAAGACAATCGTAACATCGTCGCGCTTCATCCTTACGATGCCAAAGGCAAGCCGCGCCTCCACACGGCCGAGTGGAATGACGACTTCCACAACGTCGCGCACGTGATCGCGACCGGGGAGACCGAGGGCTATTATCGCGATTTCGCCCCGGATCGCTTTGATAAATTCGCGCGCGCCCTTGCCGAAGGGTTCGTCTATCAAGGAGAGCCATCCACCCATAGTGGCGCTCCGCGGGGCGAGCCGAGCACCACTCAGCCGCCGCAGGCTTTCGTGGACTTCCTCCAAAATCACGACCAAATCGGCAACCGCGCCTTCGGCGAGCGACTGCTTGATCTTGCTCCTGAGGACATAGTGCGTGCCTTGGCCGCCGTTTTGATCCTGTCTCCCCATATCCCCCTTATATTCATGGGGGAGGAATGGGGCGAACGGCGACCGTTCTGCTTCTTCACGGATTTTGAAGGTGAGCTTGCCGATGCCGTTCGCATCGGCCGTCGTCAGGAGTTCGCGGACTTCGCGGCATTCGGACAGGATGCCAAGGCTTTGGGCCATATTCCCGATCCAAATTCTCTTTCGACTTATGAAGCTTCTCGGCTCGATTGGACGAGACGTCACTCTGAGGACGGTCGAGCATGGCTTCACTTCTATCGCGATCTCTTGGGAAAGCGACAGCGCTACGTGGTGCCTTTCCTAAAGGGTGGCGGGGGCAGCGGGCGGATTCTGCCTGCGGATGAAGGCGTGATCGCCGTTGACTGGACTTTCGCCGCAGGGCGGCTGCAGTTGCGGGCGAATCTGACGGCCGAGCCGCTGCCTGCGCCTGCTGTCGAGGAGCAAAGGTTCATGGTATTGGGCGAGTTCACGGTAGAATCTGTGCTCAGCCAGTTCGGGGTCGTTCTGGCGGGAGGCGTGGATGACGGCGCGCCTTAATGAACTCTGCAGGCTTCATGGCATCGTTGCGCCACCTACCCGCGAGGGAGAGTGGATCGCGACGCTGTCGCCAGAGACGCAACGCGCCATCCTCACGGCACTGGGAGTCGATGTCGACGCCGCTGACGCGGTGACGGATGCGCAAGCTCTTGAGCCTCTGCGGCTGCGGGTTCCGGAAGGCGTACACGGCTTTCTACCGTCTTGGCTGGCAGAGAGTCGGGCGTGGGGGGTCGCGGTTCAGCTTTACGAATTGCGCACCAGCCGCAACTGGGGGATCGGCGATTTTTCTGATCTTGTGAATCTTGCACCGATCTTGGCAGGAGCGGGTGCTGACTTTATCGGATTGAACCCGCTCCACGCGCTTTTTGGTGCCGATCCCAGCAGGTGCAGCCCATTTTCCCCTTCGTCGCGACGGTTCTTGAACCCGCTCTATATCGCCGTCGATCAGGTAGATGGGTATCAAGCCGCTGTCGGCAGCGATGCATTGTCTGCGCTTCGTGCGCTCGATCGGGTGGATTATGGCGCCGTTGCCAGGATGAAGCGGGACGCGCTCAAGGAGATCTGGAGGCGCAGACTTTCTGGCGACGACTTCGAAGATTTCATTGAGCAGGGGGGCGAGGGGCTTCGGCTTCACTGTCTCTTCGAAGCTCTTTCCCATCATTTTGCGTCGAACGGAGGAACGGCCGGATGGCGCGGCTGGCCTGCGGCGTTTCAGGATCAGCGCTCTAAAGAGGTTGCGGCGTTCGCGCAGGCAAATGACGACGAAATCCACTTTCAGCAGTGGCTGCAATATCTTTGCCACCGGCAGCTGGGCGAAGCTCAGCATGCAGCGCGTAACGCAGGGATGCGCATCGGACTCTATCTTGATCTCGCCGTGGGAGAGGCGCCCGACGGATCCGCAGCCTGGAGCGCACCTTCCGATTATGTGGGTTCGGCTCGTATCGGTGCACCACCTGATATGTTCAGCGCGCACGGGCAGGACTGGGGCTTGACCGGAGTATCACCTTTGCGCGTTCGTGAGACGAGGGCTGATGCGCTGCGGTCGATCTACGAAGCTGCCATGCGCCACGCGGGGGCCGTCCGGCTCGACCATGTTATGGGCGTCTGGCAACTCTTCCTCATACCTGAAGGGCGCGAAGCAGATGAAGGTGCCTATGTGCGGCTACCTGCAGAGCAGGTAATCACCATGCTGGCCGATCTATCGGCGCGCTACCGAGCTGTTCTGGTAGGTGAAGATCTTGGTGTTGTGCCTGATGGCTTCCGCGAGGTAATGCGAGAGGCTCGGATACTGTCTTACCGGGTCTTGTATTTCGAGCAGGATGAAGGTGGCTTCACGGCGGCTGAATCTTATCCGCCGCTAGCCCTCGCCTGTGTTGCAACTCATGATCTGCCGACAATGCGCGGCTGGTGGAAGGGATCGGACATCGACCTGCGCGAGCGGTTCGGCCTCGTCTCGGCGCAAGCGGCGGCTGAACAGCGTCAGGTACGAGCTGCTGAACGACTCGCGCTGGGGCGCTTGCTCGTCGAGGATGTGGCGGAGACCGACGCCTTCACCACGTCGGAGGAATTGCCGCACGCTCTGGTGGTCGAGGCCCACAGGTTCATTTCAGCCACACCGTCGAGGCTCGCTGTCGCGCGGCTAGCCGATTTGGCTGGCGAGGACGATCCAACCAACGTGCCGGGGACCGCTGTGGAGTATCCGAACTGGCAGCTCAAATGCTCGGTACCCCTAGAAGAGTTGGCTGCGACCAAGCTATTTCAAGACGTCACCGCTGCCATGGCGTCGGAGCGGCCGAGGCAGGGATGAAGAAGCCTGTCGCGACCTATCGACTGCAGTTTCGTGGCGACATGGATTTTGCCGCTGCGCGGGCAATTGTTCCTTATCTCGCGCAAGTCGGGATCAGTCACCTTTACGCGTCGCCGATTTTCACTGCGGAGCCTGGCTCTACGCATGGATACGACGTTACGGACTGCAACGAAATCGATCCAACCTTGGGTGGTCGTGCGGGCTTTGAAGCGCTTTACGAGACGTTGGAGGCGCACGGACTTGGAATCATCCTGGACATTGTTCCGAATCATATGGCGGCTTCGTTGTCGAACCCATGGTGGCGCGACGTCCTGAAATTCGGCTCCGGCAGCCCGTTCGCGTCACATTTCGATATCGACTGGTCCGAACGGTTGACACTGCCGGTCCTCGGAAAACCTTGGCGGGAGGTGCTTGATGCCGGCGAAATTCAGCTCGTGCACGATGAGGAGGGCGGCAGCCTCGCCTATTTCGATCAACGGTTTCCGCTCGCTCCGGGCACCTTGCCGGCTCGTGCGGGCTTGGGCCGGGATGCCTTACATGATTGCGAACTTATCGATCGCGTTCATGAACTTCAGCATTGGAACCTGATGTTTTGGAAGGACGCGCGTACGCATCTTTCCTACCGACGCTTTTTTGAGGTGACGGGCCTCGTCGGCATGCGGGTCGAGGACGAGGCAACCTTTGATGCGACGCATCGGTTGATCTTCGATCTCGCGGACTCGGGACTGGTCGACGGCCTGCGGGTCGACCACATCGATGGCTTGTCACGGCCGGGAGAGTATCTGCGCCGTCTGCGCGAGCGCGTCGGCCCGGACATCTATCTGGTGGTCGAAAAGATCATCGAAGGCGAAGAGCGTCTTCCGGAATGGCCTGTGGAAGGCACGACTGGGTATGAATTCATTTCGGCCATCACAAGTGCGTTCGTCGATTCCCGTGGGGCCCGGCAACTGGCGGATCAACTGACTGCAACGACAGGGCGCCAGTTCGACATCCTTGCTGAAACCCGCGCTGCGAAGCAGCAGATGGTCACAGCAAATTTTGCAGGTGAGGTGGAGAGGTTGGTCCGGCTTGCGGAGTCCGCGACAGGGATTTCTGCTGCGCCGCTACGCCGAGCGATCCGCGAGTTGCTGATCGCCTTTCCCGTCTACCGCACCTATGCGGATCGCGAGGGCATCAGTCCCGTCGATACATGTGTTCTGGAGCAGGTGCGCGAGCAAGCCGCTCAGGTGGCCGATCCCCAGGTCGTTGACGCCGTCATCTCGCTCATCGCTCTGGGCGGAGGAAGCGAGTTCCAGACGCGGTTCCAGCAATTGAGCGGACCGATCATGGCGAAGTCCGTTGAGGACACGCTCTATTACCGTGATTGCCGCGTAATTGCTCTCAACGAAGTCGGTGGCGGCTCAGGCGATGGCTTTGAAGCCTCTCCTGAACGCGCGCATTATCGTCTTGCTGAATTGGTGGATTCCCAACCTTTCGGGATGCGTGCAACTGCCACACACGACACCAAGCGCGGCGAAGATGCGCGGGCAAGGCTCTACGCCCTGAGCGAGGTGCCAGATGCCTTTGCGTCCGGCGTTCGACGATGGTCGGAGCTCCTCGGAGATGGGCCAGGCGCCGAAACCCAGTGGATGATCTTCCAGGCACTGGCCGGGATCTGGCCAGTCCAGGCCGCCCAGGATGCAGAAGCCTTGCAAAATCTCGGCCCGCGTTTTCTTCCTTACCTTGAAAAGGCGTTGCGGGAAGCCAAACAACGAACAAGCTGGACTGAGCCGAACGAGCCCTATGAAGGGCTTGTCATCGATTTTGCGAAGAGGCTGCTCGACCCGGCGCAAGCTGCGTTTCACCACGATTTTGGAAGCTTCATCGACCGGTTGCATGTGCCGGGATGGATGAACAGCCTAGCGCAAACGACGATCAAGCTGACACTGCCGGGCGTGCCGGACATCTATCAGGGCACCGAGCTGTTCGACGACAGCCTGGTGGATCCGGATAATCGCAGACCGGTACCCTTCGATCATCTTGTCACGCTCGATTCCAATGCTCCGGTTTTATGGAGCAATTGGCTGGACAAGGGCGCTAAACAGCGATTGATGACAAGCCTTCTTGCAAAGCGTGCAGCAGCATCGGCCGACCCGGGGCCACCCTTCTATCTTCCTCTCGTCGCGACAGGTCCGGCCAAAGACCACTGCTTTGCCTTCGCGACGCGTTATGGGGATCGGCCCGTGATCGTAGCGACGCCTCGGCTCACGGCGCAGCTATTCGACCAGAACGGGCGCATTGCCGCCGGCGCTTGGCGAGACAGTTTGCTGTGGACGCAAACCATTGGGCGCATGCACAACATCGTGACGGGCACCGAAATGACCATTCGCGAACCGAGTCCGTTGGCCAGTCTATTTGCGGATGGCCCGCTCGCAGTTCTGGTCTCGGCTGACGCTTGAGACGCCGTGCGTAACCCGTTAGACCAGACATAGGACCCGTCGTGCTCCTTCGGGAGCGGTTTTTCGGGATTGTCGGGGCGGCGAACCACCTTTGATCGGGAATGGTTCGCCTCGGGAGAAGATTTGCATGACCATGAAGGACCGCCGGCCTCGGGATCGCGGGCCCAAAGGGCGCGGCCTCAATGACGTGGCGCTGGCGGAGATCCAGAACCTTCTGGGTGTTCGCCAGCGCCGTCGCGATCTCCTGATCGAATTCCTGCATCTGATCCAGGACCGCTACGACCATCTGTCGGCGGCGCATCTGCGGGCGCTTGCGGAGGAGATGCGCCTATCTCAGGCGGAAGTCTACGAGGTTGCAACGTTCTACGACCATTTCGACGTGGTGAAGGAAGGCGAGACGCCGCCGGCACCGCTGACGATCCGGGTTTGCGATTCGGTGACTTGCATGCTCGGCGATGCGGAGACACTGCTGACTGAATTGCGGGCGAAGGTCGATCCGGTCGGCATCCGCGTCCTACGCGCGCCGTGCATGGGCCGCTGCGCCGGCGCGCCGGCTGCCCGGATCGGTGACCGCGAGGTCGATCATGCGAGTGTAGATGACCTCTTGCGCCTGGCCGAAGCGGGTGCGACCAACGTCGCGGTACCCGACTACATCCGGCTCGCGACATATCGGCGTTCGGGCGGTTACCGACTGCTGCGAAAGATCCAGGCCGGCGAGATCAGTACCGACGAAATTATTGCCATGCTCTCCGACGCCGGACTGCGTGGCCTGGGCGGTGCCGGCTTCCCCGCCGGCAGGAAGTGGCAGTTCGTGCGCTCCTATCTGGGGCCGCGCCTGATGTCCGTCAATGGCGACGAGGGTGAGCCTGGCACCTTCAAGGACCGCGTCTATCTGGAGCGCGATCCTCATCGCACCCTGGAGGGAGCGCTGATCGCAGCCCATGCGGTGGAAGCTGAGCGCATCTACTTTTACATGCGCGATGAGTATCCGGCGGTGCTGGAAATTCTGCGCACTGAGATCGCGGCACTCGAGGCAGAAGGAATCGTCGCGCCCGGATTTATCGAGCTTCGCCGCGGTGCTGGCGCGTATATTTGCGGTGAGGAGAGCGCGATGCTTGAAAGCATCGAGGGCAAGCGCGGGCTGCCGCGCCACCGCCCCCCTTTTATCGCCCAAGTCGGCCTCTTCGGGCGGCCGACTCTCAACCACAATGTCGAGACGCTGTGGTGGATACGCGATGTAGTAGAGAAGGGCCCGACCTGGTTTGCTGGACTTGGCAAACCTGGACATCCTGGAATCCGCTCCTGGTCCGTTTCAGGCCGCGTCAAGGAACCCGGTATCAAACTGGCGCCGGCCGGTGTGACAGCACGCGAATTGATCGACGAGTATTGCGGCGGGATGGCTGATGGCCATGAATTCAAGGCTTATCTGCCCGGCGGTGCCAGTGGCGGAATTCTTCCGGCCTCTCTGGGCGACATCCCGCTCGACTTCGGAGGCGAACTGGCCGGTCACGGCGCATTCGTCGGTTCACATGCCATTGTGGTATTCTCGCAATCCGACAACATCAAAGACGTGACGCTCAATCTCCTGAAGTTCTTCAAGCACGAAAGTTGCGGCAAATGCACACCATGTCGGGAGGGAACGGAAAAGATGGTGACACTCTTGAAGGAACAAGGTCCGGTGCGCGAAGACGCGATCCGCGATCTTGAATTGGTCATGCGTGATTCATCGATCTGCGGACTGGGCCAGGCCGCGCCCAATCCGGTTAATCACCTCCTGACCCACTTTCGGGATGATCTTTGACATGGAAAACGGCATAGATTTTGTGCTCGACGGCAAGACGGTCGCCGCAGGTGAAGGTGAGACCATCTGGGATGTCGCCAAACGCGAAGGCAACCCAATCCCGCATTTGTGTCACGTTGACATGCCTGGGTACCGGCCTGATGGCAATTGCCGTGCTTGCATGGTCGACATCGAAGGCGAGCGGGTGCTGGCCGCCTCGTGCATCCGCACACCCACGCCGGGCATGATCGTGAAGACCGATACCGAGCGCGCAAGGAAGTCGCGTGAGATGGTGTTCGAACTCCTCGCCAGCAACATGCGGCCGGCTGTTGAAGGTCCCGACCAGCAGTCGATGTTCTGGCAATGGGCCGGCGCCATGGGGATTTCCGGCAGCCGCTATGGTTCGAAATTCGCACAGGACGACGTGCTGGTGGAGTTCGACATCACCAATCCCGCCATCGCTGTCAATCTTGATGCTTGTATTGCCTGCGGCGCTTGCGTGCGCGCCTGCCGTGAGGTCCAGGTTAACGACGTGATCGGTATGGCCGAGCGCGGCAACCATTCGATTCCCGTCTTCGACATGCACGATCCGATGGGCTTGTCGACGTGCGTGACCTGCGGCGAATGCGTTCAGGCCTGTCCGACCGGCGCGCTTTATGAAAAATCGCTGATGGACGACTCTGCCAGAACCAGGGTGGTGCAGGACGTCGACAAGGTCGTTGACACGCTGTGCCCGTTCTGTGGTGTCGGCTGCCAAACAACGGTCGCGGTCAAGGACAACCGGATTGTGCAGGTCGACGGCCGGAACGGCTTTGCCAACGAGAACCGGCTCTGCGTCAAGGGGCGCTTCGGCTTCGACTATGTCATGTCGCCCGATCGGTTGACCAAGCCGCTGATCCGCCGCGCCGACGCACCCAAGGCAGGCGATATCGACCTGCGCGGCGTCGATCCTCTGACGGTTTTCCGAGAAGCGACATGGGAAGAGGCGATGGAACGTGCAGCCAGCGGCTTGAAGCACATCCTCCAGGTCCAAGGAGGCCAAGCGCTGGCCGGCTTCGGTTCCGCCAAGGGCTCGAACGAGGAGGCTTATCTCTTCCAAAAGCTGGTGCGCCAAGGCTTAGGCACCAATAATGTCGACCATTGCACGCGGCTTTGCCACGCCTCCTCGGTCGCCGCTTTGATGGAAGGCGTCGGGTCGGGCGCCGTTTCGGCTCCATTCAACGACGCCATGAAGGCTGAGTGCATCATCGTCATCGGCGCTCGCCCGACAACCAACCATCCGGTTGCGGCGACTTTCTTCAAGCAGGCGGCAAAGCAGGGCAAGAAACTGATCGTCATGGATCCGCGCGGGCAGGATCTGATGCGGCACGCCAGCCATTCGCTGCGCTTCAGGGCAGGCAGTGATGTCGCGATGCTGAACGCGCTTTTGCACGTTATCATCGAAGAAGAGCTCTATGACCGGCAATATATTCAAGCCAATGTTTCAGGCTTCGAGGCGCTCAAGGTCAAGGTGAAGGATTTCTCACCCGAGGCCATGACCGAGGTTTGCGGGATCGAGGCTTCCGTCTTGCGCGATGTGGCACGAACCTACGCCAAGGCCGAACGCTCGATGATTTTCTGGGGGATGGGCATTTCCCAGCACACTCATGGCACCGACAATTCGCGCTGCCTGATCGCGCTGGCGCTGATCACCGGCCATGTGGGTCGGCCCGGCACCGGTCTGCATCCGTTGCGCGGCCAGAACAACGTGCAGGGCGCTTCGGATGCGGGTCTGATCCCGATGTATTTTCCCGACTACAAGTCAGTGGAGAACATCGACATCCGTAGCCAGTATGAGAATTTCTGGGGACAGACGCTCGACCCCAAGCGCGGACTGACGGTCGTCGAGATCATGGACGCGATCCACGATGGCGAAATATCCGGCATGTACATTATGGGTGAGAATCCGGCCATGTCGGATCCCGACCAGAGCCATGCCCGCGCCGCCCTCGCCAAGCTCGAGCATCTGGTCGTCCAGGACATCTTCCTGACCGAGACGGCTTGGCACGCCGATGTCGTGCTCCCGGCCTCCGCACATGCTGAAAAACTCGGCACCTACACCAACACCAACCGCCAGGTGCAGATCGGGCGCCCGGCGCTTGACCTACCCGGCGAGGCGCGCCAGGATCTCGACCTGATCATCGATCTTGCTAGGCGACTCGGGCTCGACTGGCCCTATCGCGGCGTCGAGGATGTTTACGCGGAGATGGCGTCGGTGATGCCGTCGCTGAAGCACATCTCGTGGGCGCGTATCGAGCGCGAGGGATCTGTGATCTATCCCGCTGACGGGCCCGATATTGCCGGCAATGAAATCATCTTCTCGTCCGGTTTCCCGACCTCGGACGGCCGCGCGCGTATCGTTCCCGCCGACCTCTTGCCGCCTGACGAAGTGCCGGACGCGAACTATCCGTTGGTGTTAACCACCGGCCGGCTGCTGGAACATTGGCATACAGGTGCGATGACCCGCCGTGCCGGTGTGCTCAACGCCATCGAGCCTTACGGGATCGCTGCGATGAACCCCTATGAGATCGCACGCCGCGGGCTGTCTCAGGGAGAGGTGATCGCCGTCGAGACGAGGCGCGGGAAGGTGGAGGCCATTCTGCGTGCTGACCGCGAAGTCGCTGATGGTATGGTCTTCATGCCGTTCTGCTTCAATGAAAGTCCAGCCAACAAGCTTACGAATCCGATGCTCGACCCCTACGGCAAAATACCGGAGTTCAAGTACTGCGCCGCGCGGATTGCCTCTCCAGGCCCGTTGGAAGTTAGGTCGCCAGATCCCTAGCCCAACTGTTCGAGGCAGATGTTGGTATGTCCTGCCTTGATGAAGCCGAGCTTGCTGGCTGCGCCCCGCGAAAGATCGAGGACGCGGCCCTTGGCAAAGG
>CAZEEC010000004.1:0-54759 GCA_964511105.1 uncultured Mesorhizobium sp. | reverse complement strand
CTCTCCCATTGCGCTTTCGAACCATCTATATAGCGCAGATGTGCGGACGTTTCGTGCTCAGCCAGACGGCAGCCCAGATCGAGGCGCTTTTCGGGATCGTCGAACTCGAGGGCGGGCTTGCGCCACGCTACAACATCGCGCCGACGCAGCCGATCCTGATGATCGTCTCCGGCGATGGCCGGCATCCTGGCTCAAACCTGCCTGATCGCCGCGCAGTCCTCGTTCGCTGGGGTTTCTTGCCCGGATGGGTCAAGGATGTGAAGGCATTTCCGCTTCTGATCAACGCCCGTTCGGAAACGGCCGTGGAGAAGGCTGCCTTTCGCGCCGCAATTCGTCATCGTCGCACCCTGGTGCCTGCGTCGGGCTTTTACGAATGGAAGCGCGATGGGAAGGGAAAGGCGCAGCCCTATTTCATCCGGCCTCGCCAGGGCGGAGCGATTGCTTTCGGGGGGCTGATGGAAACCTTCATCGATCCGAACGGCAGCGAGATCGATACCGGCGCGATCCTGACGACATCGGCCAATGTGGCGCTCGCGCCGATCCATGACCGCATGCCCGTCATCATCCACGAAGAGCATTTTGCCGCTTGGCTCGACTGCAGGAATTCGGAGCCGCGCGAGGTCGCGCATCTGATGCAGCCGGTTCAGCCGGACTTTTTCGAAGCGGTGCCGGTCTCCGATCGCGTCAACAAGGTCGCTAATGACAATGCCGAACTCTTGAGGCAGGCATCCGCCACGGTCATGTCTGACGTGCCTGCACAGCTGAAACCGGCATCAGGCCAGCTTCGTCTTTTCTAAACGCGGTTGAGCATTTCGCTTTGCCGCTGTCGGATTCTGTTCGCCCGACTTCTTCCGCGAGGCGGCAAGAACCGCAGCCAGGACGGCGGCGGGCCCGATGCCGCGGTAATGCCGGGTCAGGGACTTATAGGCATTGCGCTGGCGTTCGGCTTCGGAGGCGAGGATCGGCATGGCATCATTCCTTGGGTCGGCGTTGCTTACCCTCATGAAGTGGGTAGCGAATACGTCCAAAGCTGGGCTGCCAGCCCGCGCCGGCGCCCCAAGTCGTTCAATTTGTATCTTCATCCTTAATAGTTTCTCTATGTGGCTTTTCCGCCACGACAGCCGCCACTTGAGGCCCACAATTGCGCCTTGACGCGCCATGATCGGAGCGCAATAAAGCAAACTATGAAAACGCGTCTCGCCATTATCGGCATTTGCATTATCGGCTAGCAGCCTGCTGGCCCGGACGTTTTCGCCCTTCCAATCGTGAATGAGGAAACCTTCCGGCCGGAGAGGAAGGTTCGTTCATGACACAAGTGCCGCCATTGCGACTGACCAATACGCTGACGAAGACTAAGGAGGTTTTTCGTCCGATCGATTCCGCCAATGTGCGCATGTATGTCTGCGGGCCGACGGTCTACGACTTCGCCCATATCGGCAATGCGCGGCCAGTCATCGTGTTCGACGTTCTGTTCCGTCTGCTGCGTCATCTCTATGGCACCGACCACGTCACCTATGTGCGCAACATCACCGACGTCGACGACAAGATCAACGCGAGGGCGCTTCGCGATTATTCGGATTTGCCACTGAACGAGGCGATTGCCAAAGTCACCGAGGCGACGGCGCGGCAGTTTCACGAGGATGTCGAGGCGTTAGGCTGCCTGCCGCCAACGCATGAGCCGCGGGCGACCCAGTTCGTCCTGCCGCGCAGCGACGGCAAGACCGACATGGTCAGCCTGATTCAGAATCTGATCGACCGCGGCCATGCCTATGCGGCTGAAGGAGAAATCCTGTTCGACACGGCATCAATGGCCGATTATGGCCGGCTGTCGGGCCGCAATATCGAGGATCAGCGGGCAGGGGCCCGCATCGCCGTCGAGCCGCACAAGAAGAATCCCGGCGATTTCGTTCTCTGGAAGGAATCCAACGCTTCGGAACCGGGATGGGACGCGGAGTTTACGATCGACGGCGAGACCCTCACAATCCGGGGGCGGCCCGGCTGGCATATCGAATGCTCCGCCATGTCGGCGGCCTATCTGGGCGAGATTTTCGATATTCACGGAGGCGGGCTCGACCTGATCTTTCCGCATCACGAGAACGAGATCGCCCAGTCGCGCTGCGCCCATGGCACCGAGGTGATGGCGAATTACTGGCTGCACAACGGCTTCCTCCAGGTCGAAGGCCGCAAGATGTCGAAGTCGGAGGGCAATTTCGTCACCATCCACGATCTGCTGCACACCGAAAAGTTCGGCGGCCGCAAATGGTCAGGAGCGGTGCTTCGCCTGGCGATGTTGATGACGCATTATCGCGAGCCGATCGATTTCTCCGTGCGGCGGTTGGAGGAGGCCGAAAACATTTTGCGCAAGTGGTTGCGGGTTGCCGATCAGGCCGAGGAGCAAGGAGAAATTGTCCCTCCCGTGATCGATGCGCTTGCTGACGATCTGGCGACGAGCGATGCCATTCACGCGCTATCCCAGCTTGCCGCTTCTGGCACCTCGCAAGCGGCCGCATCGCTCAAGACGACGCTGGTATTTCTGGGTTTCGAAACCGAGACGGTCGAGGTCGATGAGGCCGCCGTGGCGGGCTTCGTCGCTGAACGCTTAGGCTTCATCCGGGACAAGAACTGGAGCGAGGCCGACCGCATCCGTGACGAACTCCTGGCGCAGGGCATCCAGTTGAAGGACGGCAAGGATGCTTCGACCGGGGAGCGCGTGACGACGTGGGAGGTGAGACGATGAGCATGGTTTGGGCTTACCGCTCATATCTATAGCCAAAGGGGATGAGCATATGAGTCTCGACAATAAGCCTTTTTATGCAGGCGGGTGCCAGTGTGGCGCGGTGCGGTTTCGCATCGAGGGCGCGCTGTCATCGATATCGATCTGCCATTGCCGCATGTGCCAGAAAGCCTTCGGTTCGTTATACGCGCCTTTCGCGTCGCCGTCCAAAGGCGCGCTCGAATGGACCCGGGGGGAGCCCAAGCGGTATCGTTCGTCAAACCATGTCCTGCGCGGCTTCTGCGGCGAATGCGGCACGCCGCTGACCTATGAGGCACCGGACGGTATCGCCTTGGCGATCGGCGCGTTCGACCAACCGGAAGCGGTCGCTCCCACAAAGCAATGGGGCATCGAGCAGAAACTGCCCTATGTCGATGCTCTTCACGAATTGCCGGGTTACCCGACCGAAAGCGACGATGACGCGCGATTCTTGTCGGATATCGTCAGCTATCAGCACCCGGATCACGACACCGACAGCTGGTCGCCGAGAGACAAGCCATGACCCGCGAACGCATCTATCTTTTCGACACGACCTTGCGCGACGGCCAGCAGACGCCCGGCCTCGATTTTTCCGTCGAGGACAAGAGCGCCATCGTAGCGATGCTCGACGGTCTGGGCGTCGACTATGTCGAGGGCGGCTATCCCGGCGCCAACCCTATGGACACGGCCTTCTTCGCAAGCAAGCGGACGAAAAATGCGGCGTTCGTCGCGTTCGGCATGACGAAGCGGGCAGGGGTGTCAGCGTCGAACGACCCTGGCCTGGCCGAGCTTCTCCAGGCGAAAGCAGACGCGGTCTGCTTCGTGGCAAAGAGCTGGGATTACCATGTGCGCGTGGCCCTCGGCTGCAGCAATGACGAAAACCTCGAGGCGATCCGCGATTCGGTCGCGGCCGCGAATGCCGCCGGCCGTGAGGCGATGGTCGATTGCGAACACTTCTTCGACGGGTTCAAGTCCAATCCCGACTATGCGCTTGCCTGCGCAAAGGCAGCCTGGGAGGCCGGCGCGCGTTGGGTGGTGCTGTGCGACACCAATGGTGGGACGCAACCGGCCGAAATGCGCGACATCGTCGGCCAGGTCATCGCGGCTGGGATACCCGGAGATTATCTAGGCATTCATGCACATGACGATACCGGCCAGGCGGTTGCGAATTCACTGGCGGCGGTCGAGGCTGGCGTGCGCCAGATTCAGGGCACGCTGAACGGCATCGGTGAGCGCTGTGGCAATGCAAATCTGGTCACGATCATTCCGACCTTGCTCCTGAAGCCGGCTTTTTCGGAGCGTTTCGTTACTGGCGTCTCAGCCGAGAGCCTCGGAAACCTGACGCTCCTCTCACGCTCCTTCGATGAGCTCTTGAACCGGGCGCCCAACGCCCAGGCGCCCTATGTCGGCGCGTCGGCCTTCGCGACCAAGGCTGGTATCCATGCCTCCGCCATCCTCAAGGAGCCGCAAACCTACGAACATGTGCCGCCGGAGATCATCGGAAATCAGCGCCGCGTGATGGTTTCGGATCAGGGTGGAAAGTCAAATTTCGTCGCCGAATTGAAGCGCCGGGGCATCACCGTCGACCGGGCCGATCCTCGGCTCGACACGCTGATTTCGGTCGTCAAGGAGCGGGAAGCTCTGGGCTATGCCTATGAGGGTGCGGATGCGAGTTTCGAACTGCTGGCGCGCCGGATGCTGGGCAAGGTGCCGGAATTCTTCAAGGTCGAAAGCTATCGCTGCATGATCGAACGCCGCTTTGACGCCAATGGCGCCTTGAAGACTGTTTCGGAGGCCATCGTCAGACTGACCGTCGATGGCGAAGAGAAAATGTCGGTTGCCGAAGGACACGGTCCTTTGAATGCGCTCGACCTCGCGCTGCGCAAGGATCTGGGCAAGTTCCAGGCCGAGATTCAGGACCTTGAACTCGTCGACTACAAGGTGCGCATCCTGAACAGCGGCACCGAGGCGATCACGCGCGTCCTGATCGAGACGCGCGATGCCGCGGGCGCGCGGTGGTGGACGGTTGGCGTGTCGGACAACGTCATCGACGCCTCGTTTCAGGCGCTGATCGATTCGGTGGTCTACAAGCTCGTGAACAGCCGTGAAGCTCCCGGTTTGGTGGCTGCATAATCGGTCCGTCGATGGATGCGACTGGTACGCGCTTTATTTGCTGTGGCCACAGGCCACTGACCATGCGAGATCGCGGGCAGTCGAAACTGGATCCATTTGCCTGACATGACCGAGACGTCGATCGAACAGCCCGAGTCCTTGCACGGCTTCCTTTTTGCAGGCTCGGCCTATCTGTTGTGGGGATTCATGCCGCTCGTCATGAAAGCCCTCGACCATATTCCTGCGATCGAAATCGTCGCCCACCGCGTCGTCTGGTCGATACCGGTTGCGGCAGCCATTCTTCTGGCGACGGGACGTACCGGCGATGTCAAATGGGCATTGCGATCGCAGCGGACGCTCGCAATGGCGGCCTTGACGGCCGTTTTGATCTCCATCAATTGGGGAATCTATGTCTGGGCCATCGCGGTCGATCGAACCGTGGAAGCGGCGCTCGGTTACTACATCAACCCGCTCGTCAGTGTGCTGATGGGAGCCGTGCTCCTAGGCGAGAAATTATCTCGCGCCCAACTTGTCGCCGCTGGTCTAGCTGTCGTCGCCGTGGCGATCTTGACATGGGACGCCGGCGGGCTGCCATGGGTATCACTGGCGCTCGCTTTGAGCTTTGCCGGTTATGGCTTCTTGCGCAAGACGTTGCCGATCGGCCCCAGCCAGGGGTTCTTTCTGGAGGTCCTGATCCTGGTCGGACCTGCCTTGCTCCTGCTCGGCTATCTGGTCGTTTCAGGTGGAAGTAACTTCACGTTCGACCGCCCGGTCGACATGGCGCTGCTCCTCCTATGCGGCCCGATCACCGCGATCCCATTGATACTCTACGCCTTTGGGGCGAAGCTTCTGAAGATCTCGACCATCGGGATCATGCAATACCTGACACCGACGATGATCGCGCTCATCGCCGTCTTCATCTTCGGCGAACCCTTCGGCTTGGCGCGCATCGTCGCCTTCGGCTTTATCTGGAGCGCGCTTGCCGTCTACACATGGTCGATGTTTTCGCAGCGCCGGGCGAGTGCCGCCGAAGAGGTGGCAGCTACATCCGTTCGATAGCAATCTCGGTTAGGCGCGATTTCGGGCACGTCAAGAGCATCCCGGCCTTTTTCTTGTAGCCAAGCTGGAAACGGGCTAAACGGGCAGTGTCGGCGACAGGGCCGGTTTCAGGAACACACCAATGGTCGCGAACTGGCTGAAAATCTTACTGTTTGTCGCAGGCGGCACCTCGGCCGCCGTCGGGACGGCCTACTATACGGGGCTCTACGATCCGTGGCGGGTTGAAGAGCGTCCGGCGCCGATCGCCGCCGCCGAGCCCGAGCCAGTGGCCGAGCCGGACGCCGATCGTTCGCCTGAGCGGGAAATTCCTGCAGTTACGGCCAATCTCGAGGATGGAACGGATGCCGAGCCGCAACCGGCCGCCAACAACGTGCCTCGCGAACCTGATGCCGAGATCGAAGCGCGTCCCGAGCCCGAAGAGCAGATTGAGGACGAACTGACCGTTCCCTCCTTCGATCTCGTGCGCGTCGAGCCTAACGGAGCCATGGTGATCGCCGGCACCGCGGAACCGGATTCGGACCTTGAAGTGGTCGCCGGCGCGGAGGTGATCGCGCGGGTGGACGTCGGGCCGTCCGGCGACTTTGCAGCCGTCCTCGACGATGCGTTGAAGCCGGGCGATTACCAGATCGTGCTGCGTTCGACCGGCCCAGCAGAAGGCTTGGTCGTCACGTCCGTGGAGACGGCAATCGTGTCTGTCCCGGAAGACGATAAGGGCGAAGTGCTGGCTCTTGTCGAAGAACCGGGAATGCCGGCCAAGCTGATCACGATTCCGCAAGGCGACAGGGAGCAGCAGGAAGGAACGACCGATACGGCACAAGTCGATCCGCAGGCGGAGGCGGTCGCTAGCGAGGGGGCAGAACCCCAGGATATGGAGCAGGATGTCGCTCTGGCTAATCCGCAAGACGAACCCGCCAGCCTTGAAAGCGCGTCTGCGAGCAACGACGAGCTAGCAATTTCGGCATCGACAGACGGACCGACAGCCGCAAGCACACCCGGACAGGGCGGTCCTGAAACCGATGAGCATATGGGCGAGCCAACAGCACCGCATGATACGGAGCAGGATGTCGCTGTAGCTCTCCCGCAAGGCGAACCTGCGGATCGCGAAAACACGTCTGCAGGCGGCGAGGAGGTAGCAACTGACCCGGCGATCAATGAGCGGTCAGGTGGCGAAGGCACGACCGAGCAAGGCAGCTTTGAAAACGCACCTGCTGCCGTGCAAAAGACAGAGGCTCCGGCGGCGGAAGAATCGCGGCCGATCAGCGACGAGACGCAGGTTGCGGCGCGCTCCGAACCCGAGGCGGAGGCGCCGACCCGGCCAATGAGCCCCCGCAACGCGCTTGCTGTCGAGGCCGTGGAGATTGAAGGTCGGGCTGTCTTCGTGGCTGGACGGGGAACGCCAGGCTCGACGGTACGCGTCTATGCCAATGAAATCCTGCTCGGCGAAACCGAGGTGTCCGACGGCGGCCGCTTCTTGATCGAAACACAGATGGAATTGCCGGTCGGCGACTATATCGTGCGCGCCGATGTCGTCGGACCGCGTGGCGAAGTCACCGCCCGGGCTGCCGTGCCGTTCAAGCGTGAGCCTGGTGAGGCCATCGCAGCGGTCGCGCCGGTTGAACCGCGGGTCGCGGACATTTCGCCCGCCGATGAACAACAGACAGAGGACGCCGCCGAACCTGCGGCTACGAGCGATGATCCGGTGACCGCTCAGTCGCAGTCCACCGTGACGCCGGGCGAACCCGAGGCCCCTGATGCGGCTTCACCGCCCGAAACTCCGGCGACTACGATTGCGACTCATGAAGAGCCGGGCGCAGAAATCCCGGATCAGGCAGCGATCGAACCAGTGCCACCGGCCCGTGCATCCGAATTGCCCGAGATGCCACAAAGCGCGGCGATCGAGGAGACGCTGGAGGCGCCACTTGAGGCGGTGGACGGCTCGGTCATTATCCGCCGCGGAGATTCGCTGTGGCGGATTTCACGACGCGTTTATGGCCGCGGCGTGCGCTATTCAACCATCTATCTGGCCAATCAGGATCAAATCAGGGATCCAGACATGATCTGGCCGGGGCAGGTATTCACGGTCCCAGATGAAACCGAGGAAGGTGAGAAAGCCGATCTTAGTACCGTTTCAGATCAATTGGCCCCACCAACAGCCACGCAATAATGTATAAGGGCCGGGTACCTTGCTTTGGCTGCATTCATCGTTTATCGACGATATGCGATGAATGTCCTCTCGGAATCTATCCCGCTTGACGTGTTGGCGAGCCGCCTTGGCTCCCTTGCTCACCCGGCGCGCCTGAAGATATTGCAGCATCTATCGTCCCAGCATGCCTGCTGTTGCAAGGAAATCGTTGAGTGCCTCGACCTGGCGCAATCGACGGTTTCGCAGCATTTGAAGATCCTGGTCGAGGCAGGGCTCGTCACCTACACTCAGCAGCGGCCGCGTTCGTGCTATCGGGTCGACCGTGCGGCGCTCGCAGCCTTGGCAGACGGCGTTACCCATCTCGTCGAAACATGCTGCGCCACGCAGGCGCCAGCAGCACATTCTTATCAGGACCAAGGCGTTGGCAAATAAGACCGTTTCGGCTGAATCCGGCTCCGTGTTCGCGACGCTCGTCAACCTGTGGCCCTATATGTGGCCGGACGATCGCCCCGACCTAAAAATACGCGTGGCTTGGGCGGCCGTGTTCCTCGTGGTCGCCAAGTTGATCCTGGTGCTCGTGCCCTATTTTTTCAAATGGGCCACGGATGCGCTGAACGGCGAACTTGCGGCCCCAGGCTTCATTCCGGCGATACTGGTTGCGCCGGTGATGCTGGTGTTGGCCTATAATGTGGTGCGGGTCGTTCAACTCGGCTTCAACCAATTGCGCGATGCGCTGTTCGCCAAGGTCGGACAGCACGCCGTCCGCCAACTCGCCTACAAGACATTCGTGCACATGCATGAACTGTCGCTTCGCTTTCATCTCGAAAGGCGCACCGGCGGCCTGTCGCGGATCATCGAGCGCGGAACGAAGGGGATCGAGTCTATTGTTCGGTTCACGATCCTCAACACGGTGCCGACCATTTTGGAATTCGGCCTAACGGCGATCATTTTCGCGGTCGCCTATGGCTGGATCTATGTCGCCATCATCGCCGCGACGGTCGTGCTTTACACCTGGTTCACGGTGAAGGCCTCGGACTGGCGCATCCAGATCCGCCGCGAGATGAACGACAGCGATACCGACGCCAACACCAAGGCCATCGATTCGCTCTTGAACTTCGAGACCGTCAAATATTTCGGCAATGAGCAGATGGAAGCCGCCCGCTTCGACAGATCGATGGCCCGTTACGAGGACGCCGCCACAAAGACCTGGACGTCGCTTGGCTGGCTGAACTTCGGCCAGGGCGTCATCTTCGGCATCGGCATGGCATCGGTCATGGCGCTGTCGGCGTGGGAGGTGTCGCGCGGCACGCATACGCTCGGCGATTTCGTCTTCATCAACGCGATGTTGATGCAACTGTCGGTGCCGCTGAATTTCATCGGTTTCATTTACCGCGAAATCCGCCAGGGGCTGACCGACATCGAGAATATGTTCGATCTCCTGGACGTGCCTCAGGAAGTAAAGGACCGGCCCGGCGCAACCGCGCTCGAGGTCGATGATGCAGCGGTTCGCTTCACCGATGTCAAGTTTGCCTACGACCCGGCCCGTCCGATCCTGAAAGGCGTGAGCTTCGAGGTGCCGGCTGGCAAGACGGTCGCTATCGTCGGTCCTTCGGGGGCGGGCAAATCGACGATCTCACGGCTGCTCTACCGCTTCTACGATATCGGCTCAGGGACCATCACCATCGATGGTCAGGACGTGCGTGACGTCACGCAGGAGAGCTTGCGGGCGGCGATCGGGATGGTCCCGCAGGACACGGTCCTTTTCAACGACACGATCGCCTACAACATTCGCTACGGACGACCATCGGCCAGCGAGGAGGAGGTGCGCCGCGCCGCTGATCTGGCGCAGATCGGGCCGTTCATCGAGCGCTTGCCCGGCGGCTACAACGCGATGGTGGGCGAGCGCGGATTGAAGCTGTCTGGCGGGGAAAAGCAGCGCGTGGCCATTGCGCGGACCATCCTAAAGGCGCCGCCGATCCTGATTCTGGACGAAGCCACCTCGGCGCTTGACACGCAGACAGAACAGGAAATCCAGGCCGCCCTCGATCTTGTCTCACAAGGGCGGACCACGATCGTGATCGCCCATCGTCTGTCGACCGTCATCGGAGCCGATGAAATTATCGTCTTGAAGGACGGAATGATCGCCGAGCGCGGCCGCCATGTCGACCTCCTTGAGGCCGACGGGCTTTATGCCGCGATGTGGTTTCGCCAGCGTGAGGCGACCGAGGCGGAAGAAAAGCTGCGCAAGGCGCGCGAAGAGGATGATTTCGGCGTGATCGTGCGCCGCCGCACGCCGGAAGTTGCCGCGGATCCCGAGAGTCGGTGACGCGTTGCGGGTCGTGCTCGTTTCGGCTATCAGGCTCTATCCTCAGCCAGACCCGAGCCTTTCAATGAGCCTTGTCGACACGATCAAGAACGCTTTCGTGCCCATCAATCGGGAAGGCTATCCATTTATCGCGATCTTCGCCGGTGCCACGCTCCTGCTCGGCATTTTTTCGACGACGCTCTTTTGGATCGCATTGATCCTGACGGCATGGTGCGCCTATTTCTTTCGCGACCCCGAACGGGTTACGCCGCTTGACGACCGGCTGGTCGTCAGCCCCGCGGACGGAATGGTGTCGGCGGTCGGACCGGCCAGGCCGCCTCGCGAGCTTGGCTTGGGCGGTGAAGAGATGACGCGCGTCTCGGTTTTCATGAATGTCTTCAACTGCCACGTGAATCGCGCGCCGGTTCGCGGCCGTATCTCCAGGATCGAGTACCGTCCCGGAAAGTTCGTCAATGCCGACCTCGACAAGGCGAGCACCGACAATGAACGCAACGGCCTCGTCATCGAAAGCCCAAACGGGCAGGTCGGCGTGGTGCAGGTGGCTGGACTCGTTGCCCGGCGCATCGTTTGCTGGGCCGATGCCGACAGCGACATTGGTATCGGCGAGCGCTTCGGCATCATCCGGTTCGGCTCGCGCCTCGACGTCTATCTGCCTCGCCAGGCGGCTACACGCGTTCATGTCGGCCAGACCGCCATCGCGGGGGAAACCATCATCGCGGAGTTCGACGCCTCAGTCTCGCCTGGCTTGGTGCGGATCTCATGAAAGGCACCTTCGCACCTTATGACCCGAATGGCCGCCGCCGCGGCCCGCGATTGCGCGAAATCCCGATCCGGCTGATCCTGCCCAATCTCGTCACGGTGCTCGCAATCTGCGCCGGGCTCACCGGTATAAGACTGGCTTTTGAAGGCCGCTTCGAGATCGCCGTCGCGATGGTGCTGCTGGCGGCGTTTCTCGACGCGTTGGATGGCCGCCTGGCGCGGATGCTGAAGGCCAGCTCATCCTTCGGCGCACAAATGGATTCACTTGCCGACATCATGAACTTCGGCGTGGCTCCCGCCCTGGTGCTCTATGCCTATGTGCTCGACGGTGCAGGAGCCGTGGGCTGGACGGCGGCACTTGTCTTTGCCATTGCCTGCTGCTTGCGCCTGGCGCGGTTCAACGTGATGCTGGAAGATACCGATCGTCCAGCATGGCAGAACGACTATTTCGTCGGCGTTCCGGCGCCGGCCGGAGCGCTCCTGGTACTGATGCCGGTCTATCTCGGCTTGATCGGCGTTCCGGTAGCTGGGCCCTTCGCTTTTGTCGCGGCTGTCTTCACCATCATCGTTGCTCTGCTCCTGGTCAGCCAGTTGCCGGTCTATTCAGGCAAGAGCAGCGGCATGCGCGTGCGCCGCGACCTCGTTTTGCCCTTGATCCTGGTCATCGTCAGCTATGTCGCGTTGCTGTTCAGCTATACGTGGACGACGCTGGCCTTGACCGCGACCGGCTATTTCCTGATGTTGCCATTCAGCGTCAGGGCTTATTCGAAACGGGCTGAGCAAGCCGAGCGGGACGCGGCAGCCGCTCGATCCACCGAAACATCAGGCGGCGTCGTTTAGCTGCCTGGCAAGTGCGGTCAGACGAGCATAGTCAAGGCGTCCATTGCTGCCGGTCGGCATCGTCTTGATCGATAGGACGGCGGCCGGCAATGCTGCCGTTTCCAATGCCAATTTCTTCCATTGCCGCGAGAGCACCTTGCGATCGGCTTCCGGCTCCGTCGTGACGAGCACGATTTGCTCGCCGCCATCGATCGCGGGCACCGCAACGGCGCCGTGCGTGCTGTCCGGCCAAATCTCTTCTGCAGCTTCTTCGACGAGGGCAAGCGAAAGGACGGCACCCTCGACCTTCGCCAACCGATCGGCGCGGCCCACGATGGTGATGTAACCTTCGCGATCGATGGAGACGATGTCGCCTGTGTCGAACCAACCGTCATCGCCAACAGGCGTATCGTCTGCAAACCGGGCCGAAGCTATGTTGGGCCCCGCGATGAGCAGCCGCCCCCCGTCCGTGAAGCCTTCGATGGGATCCAGCCGCATTCGCATGCCCGGCAACAGGCGCCCCACCGTTCCCGGGCGGCCGTGGGTGACCGAATTGACGGCGATCACGGGAGACGCCTCGGTCAGACCGTAGCCTTGCATAATCGTCTTGCCGAACCGGTCGAGCCACAAATGCCGCGTGGCCTTGCGCAGCCGCGCACCCCCGGTGACGACCAGCCGCAGGCTGTCGAAATCGGCGCTTTGCGCTGTCCTGGCATAGGCCGACAACAAGGCATCGGTGGCAAACAGGATCGTCGGTCGTCTCGTCGCAGCTATCTGTGGGATTTGCCGAGTATGGAGAGGCGAAGGATAGACGAGCGCTCGTACCCCCTTCATCAAAGGCAGTATAAGTCCGGCTGTGAGCCCGAGCGCGGTATGAAGAGGCAATACGGACAGGATCGTGTCGCCCCGCGAAAGAACCAAGCGGGCCTCGATTTGCGCCGCGTTGGCGATGAGATTGGCGTGGCTCAACACGATACCGCGTTGGTCGTCCGACGATTGCTTGAAAAACACGACAGCGGGATCGTCGGCTTGCCGGTGCAAGCGCCGGGCCCGCCATCCGATCCATGCAAGGATCGTCTCCAGCATGGTCACGGAAGCTTCGATATCCTCAATGTAGACGATCCGTCCGCCGGCATCGGCCAGCGCGGCAATATTCGTCTCAAGTCGCGCCTTTTCAACATGTGCGCGCGAGGTGACGATGGTGCGAATCGACCCGTTGCGGATGAGTTCGAGAGGTGCAGCGTCAGGCCGCATCATGACGACGACGCGGCCGGCTGACTGCAGAGCAAGAAAGGTTGCAACGCTTTGGGAGGCATGCGGTAGGAGCAGCCCGACGGCGTCCCCGCCGGTACCGATCTGGATCAGCTTGCCCGACAGCATGCGCGCTTTGGCGAACAGGCGACGATAGGTAAGCTTCTCCCCATCCACGTCCTCAACGATCACGCGTCCCGGCCCGTAGAGAATCGCGGCGCTGCGCAAGGCATGAAAAACGGTTTTGGGCCGACCCTGGCTCGAAAACCGCGCATCTGCAACCCGGTCAAAAAGGGCGTTGGCGGTCGTGATCCCGACTGGCGCAGCCTCTTCCACCAATTCGTCGATCGTCTTTGCGGGGAGGGCCATGATGCGAAGCTTGGGAAAAAGCTGGCGCGGCGTCTTCTCGGCAGGCTGATAGGCCCCGGGCAGGTGGCTTGATCCGCGGATATAGATCGGGACGACCTTCGCGTCGGCAGCAAGCGCGATCTTGGCAACGGCGCGGTAGAGGCGAAAGCTCTTGACGTCCGGCTCCGCGTCGAAGGGAAAATAGACGGCGAGCCTGCCATTGCCCTTCAGCCGACGCGTCAAGCGCCGGTTGACGAAGACGTGTTGTGCCTTGAAGGCGATCGTGCGTGCGAGTTCCCGCCAGGGCTCCATCCAGGCGGCCCGCGCAGAGGCCTCATCGAGGATGTGCAGCGTGTCGCTGGGCAGCACCGAGAGCATCAACGCCGGATCGAGCCGTGATTGATGCGAGATCGCATAGATCACCGGCCCCGACGTCTGAACCGCTTGCAACGACGAATCATCGATGCGGAAGGCCAGTTTGAGCGGCGCATATAACGCCGCCTGCCGGAACGAAATTCTCTGTCGACTGCTGAGCCAGAACGCGAAGCCCGCCCACGCTGCCAGAAGTCCTAGGATGATTAATGCGCTAGGCAACATTGCCGCACCTCCAGCCTCTGAAAGGCGAGTGGCTCTTGCTGGCCATCGGCGCGGAGGGTAGCCGAATGATGAACCACGTCAATTGGGAGATGATCCCTTCGATCCGCAAATCAAATTTACAGTGGCAAGGGGGCAGGGGCCGTGTCAGCAAGAAAACCGTTGACACGAACGGAGAAGATGCGCCCCGTTTCATCTATGTTCCTGGACGCTAACTTGGCGATTCCTGCCGCAATCTCCGACGGGTGCGGCAGCGACTTTGGATCTTCGCCGGGCATGGCGAGTGCACGATGTGCCGTGCGGGTGGGACCAGGATCAACGAGGTTGATGCGCAAGGGCGAATTCTGGGTTTCCAGCGCCCAGCTTCGGGTCATTGCTTCGACGGCGGCCTTGGATGCTGCAAAAGGTCCCCAATAGGCTCGCGGCGCTGCGGCCACGTCGGATGTCAGGACGATTGCGCGCCCGGCATCGGAAAGTTTCAAAAGAGGGTCCACCGCCCGGATCATGCGCCAGGTGGCGGTGACGTTCGTCGCGATCACCTTGTCGAAAACCTTCGCCTCGACATGTCCAAGCGGGGCGATGACGCCGAGGATCCCGGCATTGGCGACCAGAACGTCAAGCTTGCCCCAGCGTTCATAGATCGCTCCGCCAAGCCGATCGATCCCGGGCATGTCGGTCAGGTCCAAAGGTACGAGCGTCGCCTGTCCGCCGGCCGCCTGAATCTCGTCGTCCAGTTCCTCGAGCCCGCCAACCGTACGAGCAACGGCGATGACATGGGCGCCCGCCGCCGCCAGTTCCTTGGCGACATGGTAGCCTATGCCGCGGGAGGCTCCTGTCACCAGTGCGACACGCCCTTGAAGATCAAGTCTATCAGTCATGGGGTCCATCAGTCTCATTGACCGTTGCTGGCAAGCAGCGACAGTGTGCGCACGTTGTCGGCACCTTCCAGATCGGTGAGGCGCGTAGGGTATTGCTTGGTGAAGCAGGCGTCGCAAAATTGCGGCTGCTCATTGTTTCGAGCGGCTTCGCCGACAGCACGATAAAGCCCGTCGATCGACAGGAAGCCCAGCGAGTCGACGCGGATGAAGTCGGCCATCTCTTCAATCGACATACGACTCGCCAGCAACTTCGCGGTTTCAGGCGTGTCGACGCCATAAAAGCAGGAGGCGCGCGTCGGCGGCGAAGCTATCCGCATATGCACCTCTTTAGCCCCGGCATCGCGAACCATCTGCACGATCTTTTGGCTCGTCGTGCCGCGGACGATCGAATCGTCTACCAGGACGACCCGCTTGCCCTCGATGATCCGCCGATTGGCATTATGCTTGAGCTTCACCCCCATGTGGCGGATCGAATCTGATGGCTGGATGAAGGTCCGGCCGACATAATGGTTGCGGATAATACCAAGTTCAAAGGGAAGGTTGGCAGCCTGCGCAAAACCGATCGCAGACGGGGTGCCAGAATCGGGAACCGGAACAACGATGTCGGCGTCGACAGGGCTCTCGCGAGCCAGTTCCGAGCCGATATGCTTGCGCACGTCATAGACATTGCGTCCCTCGACGGTGGAGTCGGGCCGGGCGAAGTAGACATACTCGAAGATGCAAAAGCGCGGCTTCACCAGTTCGAACGGAAAGAAGCTTTCGAGGCCGCTCTCGGTAACCACGATCATTTCGCCCGGCTTCAGGTCACGGACAAACCGCGCCCCCATGATGTCAAGCGCGCAGGTCTCGGACGCGAATATATAAGCGCCATCCAGATCGCCCAATACCAGAGGGCGGATCCCAAGCGGATCGCGGCAGCCGATCATCTTCTTAGACGTCAGGGCGACAAGTGAAAATGCGCCTTCGAGCTGCCGGACCGCGTCAATGAAGCGCGCGTTCGTATCGCGCTCACGTGAAGTGGCTATCAAATGCAGGATCGTCTCGGTGTCGGAGGTCGACGAGAAGATCGAGCCTTCCTTCTGCAACCGGCGCTGGACCGTCATGGCATTGGTGATGTTGCCGTTATGCGCAACGGCCAGGCCGCCATCGGCGAGTTCGGCGAAGAATGGCTGCACGTTGCGCAGGCCCGATCCACCGGTGGTCGCGTAGCGCGTATGACCGATCGCGCGCGATCCAAGGAGCCGGTCCATGACCGCCCGCTTGGTGAAGGTGTCCCCGATCAATCCGATATGGCGCTCGACGTGAAACTGCGAGCCGTCATAGGACACGATGCCCGCCGCTTCCTGTCCGCGATGTTGCAGGGCATGGAGCCCAAGCGTCACGATCGCAGCCGCATCCGGCCGGCCGAAAATGCCGAAGACGCCGCATTCGTCATGGAAGCGGTCACTGCCATCCGAAGAATACGGGGTGTCGTCTGCGTCTGCCATGGCATTTTGCCTTTCAAACGAAGGGAAACGGCGCCGGTGAGGCGCCGTATCAAAAACAGGAGAGCCTCAGATCGCACAACGACTGCGGTTGTCGCATTCGCGGAGACTCCTCAACCTATGTAATGCGTCCTTTGCGCGACTGAAAGACGCCTGCTGCGTTAATTGCCCGCCGGGGCTTGATCTCCAGATTGCCCGTTGGCGATCCGGTCGAGAAGCGTGTTCTCGGGATCGTCCGGCAGCACGCTTTCGAGCCAGGTTCCGATGCCTTCGAGAAGCGGGCGCGACTTGGCCTCGGCGACCCATCCAGGCTGGTTGGAGCCGACAAGCCACGAGAAGAAGAGGAAGGCGACGGCGACCACCAGAATGCCGCGCGCGGCGCCATAAACGAAGCCGAGCGTCCGGTCGAGCGCACCGACGCGGCTGTCGATGACGAAATCGGCGATCTTCATCGTGATGATCGTCACAATGATGAGCGCGATGAAGAACACGATGGCCGCGGCTGCAAAAAGCGCCAGCTGCGCGTTGTCGATATAGGACTGGAGAAAGGGGACGAGCAGCGGATGAAAATAGAAAGCGGCAACTGCGGCCGCGACCCAAGATGCGATGGACAACACTTCGCGCGAAAAGCCGCGGACCATGGCAAGCATGGCCGAAACGAGCGTGAAGCCGACAAGAATTCCGTCAAGAAGCGTAATCGGCATCAAAGCTCCATTAACTCATCAGCCGCCAAAGCCGGCCGCCTCGTCCCATCTAGTCGTCGTCCCGCCGCGGCCCGCGGCCCGCCGGACCGGCAATACGCACAACGAGATCGACGAGTTCGGAAAGCTGCGTCGGCTGCGCGCCCGAACTCTTGCCGATATCCTCGCTCGACTGCGGCATGACAGCTTGAGCAAAGCCCAGTTTTTCCGCTTCCTTGAGACGCTGCTGTGCATGCGCGACCGGCCGGATCGCCCCCGAAAGGCTGATTTCGCCGAAATAGACGCAATCGGCTGGCAGGGCAAGCCCGGTCATCGAGGAAACCAAGGCGGCGGCGACCGCCAGGTCGGCCGCAGGCTCGGAAATGCGGTATCCTCCGGCCACGTTCAGATAGACGTCATGAGCGGCAAACCGCAGACCGCAATGCGCTTCAAGCACAGCGAGGATCATCGACAGGCGCGAGTTGTCCCAACCGACGACGGCTCGTCGCGGCGTGCCGAGCGGGGAGGGGGCGACAAGCGCCTGGATCTCCACCAGCACGGGTCTGGTGCCCTCGATGCCGGCGAAGACGGCGGCGCCGGGCGCCTTTGTCGAGCGTTCGCCCAAAAAAAGCTCGGAAGGATTGGCGACCTCGCGCAGGCCCTTGTCCGACATCTCGAAGACGCCGATCTCGTCGGTTGGCCCGAAACGGTTCTTCACCGTCCGCAAGATGCGATAATGATGTCCGCCTTCTCCTTCGAAATAGAGAACGCCATCCACCATGTGCTCGACCACGCGCGGGCCGGCGATCTGGCCATCCTTGGTGACGTGGCCCACCAGCACGATCGCGCAGCCGGTGGACTTCGCATAGCGGATCATCGCCTGGGCCGAGGCACGCACTTGCGTCACCGTGCCGGGCGCTGAATCGGCCAAGTCCGTCCACAAGGTCTGGATCGAATCCAGGATAACCAGGTCGGGCCGACTTCCTTCGGAGATCGTTGCCAAAATGTCTTCGACATTGGTTTCGGCCGCCAGTTCGACCGATGTGTCGTCAACATGCAGCCTTTGCGCGCGCAAGCGGATCTGCGCGACGGCCTCTTCGCCCGACACATAGACGATGCGGTTTCCCCGGCGGGCAAGCGCCGCGGCCGCCTGGGTCAGCAGCGTCGATTTGCCGATGCCGGGATCGCCGCCGATCAGCAGCGCCGACCCGCGCACAAAGCCGCCGCCGGTGGCACGGTCAAGCTCACCGATCCCGGTCGAGATGCGCGGCGCTTCCTCGATCTCGCCCGACAGCGTGGTCAAGGCCACGATCCGCCCCTTGCGGGAAGAGCGCAGGGCGCCCGGACCCGCGCCAATGCCCGAATTGGAGCCTTCTTCGACCAGCGTGTTCCACTCGCCGCACCCATCGCATTTGCCGGCCCAGCGCGAGTGGACCGTGCCGCAATTCTGGCAGATAAACTGGACGCGAGACTTAGCCATGCGCGCGCTCTCCATGGACCACCCGGCGCAGATAGCGGCTGCCGAGCGAGGTCAGGAGTTCATAAGCGATGGTGCCCGCGGCTCCGGCGGCTTCGTCGATCGGAATGTTTGGGCCGAAGAGTTCGATCCAGTCGCCATGGTTGACGGCGCCCGGTCCCAATTCCGTCACGTCGAACAAGGTCAGGTCCATGGTGACGCGGCCGACAATCGGCACGCGCCGGTCTGCGATGAAGCCGTGCCCGCCGACGGGCATCGCGCTACGCAACGGCACGCCTGAGCCGGACAGTGACCGATGGAGACCGTCCGCATACCCTGCCGCGGCCACGGCAATGATGGCGTCGCGATCAAGCTTTATACTCCCGCCATAGCCGACGGTCTCATTCGCTTTGACCTCGCGCACTTGAACGACCCGGGCTTCGACAGTCGCCACCGGGCGCATCGGATTGGGAACGCCCGTCTGCGGTGCGCCGCCATAGAGCGCGATGCCGGGACGCACGATGTCGAACAGGTAGTCACGATCCAAGAAGGTTCCGGCCGAGTTAGCGAGGCTTGCATCGACGCTGGAGAAAAGCTGACGAACGCTTTGGAATGATTCAATCTGCTGCCGGTTCATGGGCGAAGAGGGATCATCGGCGCAGGCAAGGTGGCTCATGAGCAGGCGCGGCGTCAGGGCCCTCGTCAGCTTGTTTTCGTGGAAGAAGCGCCTGATCTGCGGAGCGGTCAGTCCGAGGCGGTTCATTCCGGTGTCGACATGAATGGCGCAAGGGCGAGACTGGCCATCGGCATCCCAGCCAAAGGCTTCCCAAAGCGAGATGTCGACGTCATCATTGAGGACCGGCAATAGGCCGCCCTCCTGGTAAGCCTGGGCGGCATGCGGCTCGAACAATCCGGTCAGGATGTAGATTTCGGCTTCCGGCAAAAGGTGGCGAAGCGCGAGCCCTTCTTGCGGCAGCGCCACGAAGAAAACGCGGCACCCCTCTGCCCACAGAACTGGCGCGACGACGTCGATACCAAGCCCATAAGCGTTCGCCTTGACCACGCCGGCAACGCGCGCAGGCCGCGCCCGGGAGACCAGCATGCGGTAGTTCGCGGCCAGAGCGTCGACGTCGATCGTCAGGCGCCCGCCGGCAAGGCTCGGGTCAACCGCTTCGAGGCTGAAGGGGACGTCCGGCAACTATTCGAATCGCTCTGGCAGGTGATAATCCTCGGCCAGATCCGAAAAGCGCGTGAATTCCCCGACGAAGGAGAGCGCGACGCTGCCTGTCGGCCCGTGACGCTGCTTGGCGATGATCACTTCCGCCTTGCCGCGCGCCGTATTCATATCGGTTTCCCATTTGATGTAGTCGTCGGTGCCGGGCTTCGGTTCCTTGTTCTTCAGGTAGTATTCCTCGCGATATACGAAAAGGACGACGTCGGCATCCTGCTCGATCGAGCCGGACTCACGAAGATCGGACAATAGCGGCCGCTTGTCGTCACGGCTTTCCACCTGACGCGACAACTGGGACAACGCGATGATGGGAACATTGAGTTCCTTGGCGAGAGCTTTCAGCCCTGTCGTGATCTCGGTAATCTCCTGAACACGGTTCTGAGCCGACGCCTTGGATGATCCCTGCATCAACTGCACATAGTCGATGACCAGGACGTCGAGCCCGCGCTGGCGCTTGAGGCGTCGTGCGCGGGCCGCAAGCTGCGCAATCGAGATGCCGCCGGTCTGGTCGATATAAAGCGGTATCTTCTGCAATGTCTGCGTGCAGACCACAAGTTTCTCGAAATCCGCTTCCGTCAGATCGCCGCGCCGGATCTTTGACGAAGGCACCTCGGCCTGTTCGGAGATGATGCGTGTCGCCAACTGTTCGGACGACATTTCCAGCGAAAAGAAGCCGATGACGCCGCCATTTCGGGCTTTGATCGTGCCATCTGCCTGAGTCTCCGGCTCGTAGGCAGCGGCCACGTTGAAGGCGATATTGGTGGCGAGCGACGTCTTGCCCATGCCGGGCCGTCCTGCCAGGATAACCAGATCCGAGGCTTGCAGCCCGCCCATGCGCGCGTCCAGATCGCGCAGGCCGGTCGCTATGCCGGAAAGATGGCCGTCGCGCTGATAGGCGGCCGCGGCCATGTCGATCGCCGTCTTGACGGCATCGGAGAAGCTTTCGAAGCCACCATCGTATCGTCCGGTCTCGGCAAGCTCGAAGAGCCGCCGCTCGGCATCCTCGATTTGCGCGGCCGGCGACATGTCGACGGGCGCGTCATAGGCGATGTTGACCATGTCCTCGCCGACCGTGATCAACGCGCGCCGCGTGGCAAGGTCGTAGATCGCGCGGCCATAGTCGACGGCATTGATGACGTTGACAGCTTCCGCAGCCAGCCGGGCGAGATAGTGCGATACGGTCATCTCGCCGACCTTCTCGTCGGCTGGGAGGAAGGTCTTGAGCGTGACCGGATTGGCCATCTTCCCCATCCGGATCAACTCGCCTGCGACCTCGAAGATCTTGCGGTGCAGCGGCTCGTGGAAGTGCTGCGCCTTCAGGAAATCCGAGACGCGGTAGAAAGCGTCGTTATTGACCAGCATCGCGCCGAGCAGCGCCTGCTCGGCTTCGACATTGTTGGGAGCCTCGCGATAAAGCGGCGTTTCGACGGCGGCAAGTTTGCGGGCGGGCTCGGCCATTCCATGTCCATCTGTCGCAAGCGCCGACGGAACGAGTAACGTGAAACGCGGCTGATGAGGAGGTGTCTATCCCGTCCTGTTTCCCCGGCCAAGCGCAAACAGATACTCAACATGCCGTCCACAGTTCTCCGTGAGCTCGGCACCGAATGCCGTTGACATGTGTGCCGCTGCAACAGGAGATCCGACCCGGTTCAGTGCGAATCGACCGGAACAAGCAGCAAAGAAAAAACGCCCGAACCAGAGGAACGGGCGCTTTTCGCAGAATCCGTGGACTTAAAAGGTTCAGCCGCGTTCGTCGCTATCGGCTTCGGCTTCCGAACCCTCTTCACCTTCACCCTCGCCTTCGTCGTACTCGGCATCGGGATCATAGAAAGCGTCGGGACGCGCATTCTCGTTGATGTCGGCGCCATAGATGGCTTCGGCCGAATCAAGCGTTTCCCCGGCTGCCTGGCGCTCGGCTTCATCCGCCGACCGGGCGATGTTCAAGGTGATCGTCACTTCAACTTCCGGATGAAGGGCGATCGCCACATTCGTCAACCCGATCGTCTTGATCGGGTTGTTCAGCTCGATCTGGTTGCGGCCGACGGAGAAGCCTTCTTCCGTCAGAAGCTCGGAGATGTCGCGGGCGGAGACCGAGCCATAGAGTTGGCCGGTTTCGCCGGCCGAACGGACCACGACGAACGTCTTGCCGTCGAGTTGGTCGGCGACCTTCTGCGCTTCGCTCTTACGTTCGAGATCGCGGGCTTCGAGTTGGGCGCGCTGGCCCTCGAATTTTGCCTTGTTGGCTTCGTTCGCACGTAGCGCCTTGCCCTGGGGCAGGAGGAAATTGCGTGCGAATCCGTCCTTCACGCGAACGGTCGCGCCCATCTGGCCGAGCTTGGCGATACGTTCAAGTAGGATGACGTCCATGTCTCTGTTCCTTGTGGTTTACCGGTCAAAGGCAGACAGGAACAGGAAAGAGGCGCAACGAGCATCCTCTAGGCGCTGTCCTGCCGGTTGGCAGTTAGGAGCGAGCGCTCCAACTCGGAAATTTCACGCAGGCGGCGTGCCGACCACGCCGCGAGGGAAGGGGCGGCAAGCGCCCCTTCGAAAGTTATTACTTCACCACGTAGGGCAGAAGGCCGAGGAAACGGGCGCGTTTGATGGCCCTGGCGAGCTCGCGCTGCTTCTTCTGGCTGACGGCCGTGATGCGGGACGGAACGATCTTGCCGCGCTCGGAAATGTAGCGCTGCAAGAGCTTGACGTCCTTATAGTCGATCCTCGGCGCGTTAGCACCGGAGAACGGGCACGTCTTGCGGCGGCGATGGAAGGGCCGGCGCGTCGGGATCTGGTTGATGTCGACCATTATGCGCCAGCTCCTTCAGTCTGGTTTTCGCGCGGACGGCGCGGACCCCGATCGTCGCGATCACCACGCGGGCCGCGATCGCCGCCAAAGCGGTCCCCGCGCGGGCCCCGGTCACCGCGGTCGTCGCGCTTCTGCATCATTGCGGACGGGCCTTCCTCGTGCGCCTCCACCTTGATGGTCATGAAGCGCAGAATGTCTTCCGACAGACCCATCTGGCGTTCCATTTCCTGAAGGGCTGCCGGCGGCGCGGTCAAGTCCATCAAGGTATAGTAGGCCTTGCGGTTCTTGTTGATGCGGTAGGTGAGGGACTTCAGTCCCCAATTCTCGACCCGGCCGACGGATCCGCCATTTGCTTCGATCACGCCCTTGTACTGTTCGACGAGGGCATCGACCTGCTGCGCGGAAAGGTCCTGGCGGGCAAGAAACACGTGTTCGTAAAGTGCCATGTTCTGATTGCCTTTCTTTCTTCCCTGCCGGGCGCCAGCGGCTAAAGCCTCATCAACTTCTCCGTCCGTGAAGGGACAAGAAAGGCTGTGGTCGAGACGGTCGAGAGCGGAGACACGGGAGGCCGAAGGCACCTGGCCCTCATGCATGTCCAATTGCACAGCAACGAACATGGCCCTCCGTTCAGCCCCCAGCTAGGACCTGGCAGAGTGCGGCTCATATACACGATCCTGGAACCGATGCAATGGCTGCTGAAGTGGCGGATGAAGTGAACAGACATGCAAAAATGGCAGGCACCGCCCACGGCAAGGGAAATTTCACCTTCCATCGGCATGGTGCTACACGATGGTGGGGGACAGGTGCCATGGTTGGTCGCAATTTTGGCCGCTCTGAAAGCGGCAATTTCTCAATGATGTTTGCGCTCATGCTGCCGATCTTGTTGGGATCGACTGGGCTTGCCGTCGATGTTGCATCCATGATGCGAGCGCAGGCGCAGTTGCAAAATGCCACCGACGCCGCCGTGCTGGCTGCCTCACGCATCAACGATAAGAGCGTTTCTCGAGAAACGGTTTTCGAAGACTTTCTTGCGGCTAATATCGCTGGCAATACGGGTCTCAGAGATCTTGAAGCTGGCCTCGAGATCGACGTTGGCATCAATTATATCAGTACCATCGGCACGGCGTCAGCCGAGGTCGATCTGAACTTCAGCTTCATGTTTGGCGATGCCAAGCGGATCAGCGTGTCCGCTAGCGCGTACGAATCCCGCAACAATCTTGAAGTGGTGATGGCGCTCGACAACACCGGCTCCATGGGGACGACCCGCATGGCTCAGTTGCGCAAGGCAGCCACCTCGCTGGTCGACATCCTCGCGCTCGCCCATGCTCCGGACACGGAGCCCAAGCGCGTGGTGCGAGCGGCGCTGGTGCCGTTCGTCACGGCGGTGAACGTTAGGGGCGAGGGGTTCAACTGGGGGTGGATCGACAATCAGTGGGACGAAATGCTCCAGATCAATCGACCGCTTGGCGCCAAACATCACGGTACGAATTTCGAACCCCGGCTTGCCGGTGAGAACTGGAGCCACATCGAACTCTTCAAGGAGATGGGGATCGAATGGAAGGGCTGTGTCGAAGCGCGCGCCGCGCCGTACAACCTCACGGATGATGCGCCCGACCAGTTCAGGCCGGACACGCTCTTCGTGCCCTATTTCGCGCCAGACGAGCCCGGTAACGCACGTTTGCCAAAAGACTCCGGATCGGAATTCAACAACACCTATCTGGACGATCTCGTGCCGACCAGCTTGAGCAACGGCAGCGCGCTTCAGAAGCAACGGAACATTTACAAGTACACAAACGCTTCGCAGAATTTCGTTAGAAACGGCCATACCTCTACCACCGCCGGGCCCAACTATGCTTGCCCGACACCGATCATGCCGCTCACGTCTGATTTCACTGCGCTGAAAGCGGAAATTGGAAAGATGATCCATTGGTACGGCTCGGGCACCAACGTCTCTGAGGGCCTGGCCTGGTCTCATCGCGTGCTTTCGCCGGGCGAGCCCTATACGCAGGGCGCGCCGTTTAAATCTGAGCATACTTCGAAATTCGTCGTCGTCTTCACCGATGGCGAGAACAATGTCTTCGGCGCCTCCAGTCAGTCTATCAACAAGTCCGATTACGGCTCCTACGGGTTCCTTGTCCAGGGCCTCGGCCAGAACGAAAGCCGCGTCCATACCAATCGCTCGAATGCGCTGACGAAGGTGAACACCTGGACACAGGAAGCCTGTACCGCTCTCAAGAACCAGGACGTCGAGGTGTTTACGGTGCTGCTGGGCGCCGATACCCAAGCCAACCGCACACTCTATTCGAAGTGCGCGACGACGCCGGATCACTATTATCCCACCAGCGATGTGAATCAGCTCGACGCGGTGTTCACGAAGATTGCCTCGCGCATCGCCAAGCTCTACCTCACCCAATAGCGCGGCCGCCCGCGTCGTTCTCCCGACGCTTGACCTGCCGACTTGCTTGCGTCAAACGCTGGCCGCAACGAGAAGCAGGGAGACGGGCCGTGGCGATCGCATTCACTTTTCCCGGACAAGGCAGCCAGGCTGTCGGGATGGGCAAGGATCTTGCCGATGCGTTCCCGGAAGCGCGCGCGGTGTTCGACGAAATCGACGCAGCGCTTGGCGAAAGCCTTTCGAGCGTCATGTGGGAGGGGCCGGAAGATGAACTGACCTTGACCGCCAACGCCCAACCGGCGCTGATGGCCGTGTCGATGGCCGCTGTCCGGGTCATGCAGGCGCGCGGTTTCGATATGAAATCGAAGGTGTCTTATGTCGCCGGTCATTCGCTCGGTGAATATTCGGCTCTGTGCGCCGCCGGCATGTTTTCGCTCGCCGATGCAGCCCGCCTGTTGCGCACGCGCGGCAATGCGATGCAGGCCGCCGTGCCGGTCGGCGAGGGCGCGATGGCCGCGATCATCGGTCTGGAGCAGGACGTCGTTCAGGCAGCTTGCGAGGAAGCCTCAGCCGCGGGTGTCTGCCAGATCGCCAATGACAATGGCGGCGGGCAGATCGTCATTTCGGGGTCGAAGGGTGCAGTTGCCGAAGCTGCGCGCATCGCGACCGATAAAGGAGCGAAAAGGGCCTTGATGCTGCCGGTGTCGGCTCCCTTTCATTCAGCATTGATGGCGCCTGCGGCGGACGCCATGCGCGCCGCCTTGGGCGAGGTGGAAAAAAAGGCGCCGATCGTGCCGGTGATCGCCAATGTGTCTGTTGCTCCCTTGACGGATCCCGAAACGATCGCTGACCTGCTGGTCGCACAGGTGACGGGCCAGGTGCGCTGGCGCGAAACGATCGAGTGGTTCGGGGCGAATGGCGTCACCACGCTTTATGAAGTAGGCGCAGGCAAGGTCTTGTCCGGTCTTGCTCGCCGCATTAATCGGGAACTGACGCCAGTGTCGATCTCGACCCCGCAGGACGTCGAGAGCGCGCTTGCCAATCTTGCCTAGCCGAAGCGATCCGAAGGAGCGATCATGTTCGATCTGACTGGAAAGAAGGCATTGGTGACAGGAGCCACGGGCGGGATCGGCGAAGCCATCGCTCGGGCGCTGCATCAGGCAGGTGCCATCGTCGGCCTGCACGGCACGCGTGTTGAAAAGCTCGAGGCGCTGGCGGCGGAACTCGGCGACCGCGTCAAGATATTCCCGGCGAACCTGTCGGATCGAGAGGCCGTCAAGGAACTCGGCAAGAAGGTGGAGGCCGAGCTCGATGGCGTGGATATCCTCGTCAACAATGCCGGCATCACGCGAGACGGGCTTTTCGTTCGCATGTCGGACGAGGACTGGGATTCGGTCCTCGACATCAATCTCGGCGCCGTCTTCCGCCTGACGCGTGAATTAACGCATCCCATGATGCGCCGGCGAAGCGGCCGCATCATCAACATCACGTCCGTGGTCGGGGTCACCGGCAATCCCGGTCAGACCAATTATTGCGCCTCCAAGGCCGGCCTCATCGGTTTTACGAAGTCTCTCGCCCAGGAGATCGCGAGCCGCAACGTCACGGTCAATTGCGTCGCGCCCGGCTTCATCGAGTCGGCGATGACCGGCAAGCTGAACGACAAGCAGCAAGAAGCGATCATGGGCGCGATCCCGATGAAGAAGATGGGCACCGGCGACGATGTTGCGGCGGCTGTCGTCTATCTTGCATCCGAGGCGGGCCGATACGTCACCGGCCAAACTCTCCATATCAATGGCGGCATGGCTATGATCTGACTGGTGGATTTGCAGCGGACAATGGCGCTTTCGCCTTGGAACCGGTCAAGAAGTCGTGTAATTGGCCGCGATTGCTGCCCGATCAACGCAAACTGAAGCCTGGTTGTCCAAACGCGGAACACACGAGCCACTGCCGGATCTGCAGGCGTCATTTGAGCTTGATATGCCGCAACCGTGCGGCTAACGAAGACCGAATACCAATTACCAAACCACAAACTCGAGGGTTTTTCGAAATGAGCGATACCGCAGAACGGGTCAAGAAGATCGTTGTCGAGCACCTCGGCGTCGAGGCCGACAAGGTGACGGAAGGCGCGAGCTTCATCGACGATCTGGGCGCAGACAGTCTGGATACCGTCGAACTCGTCATGGCCTTCGAGGAAGAATTCGGCGTTGAGATTCCCGACGATGCCGCCGAGACGATCCTGACAGTCGGCGACGCCGTGAAGTTCATCGAGAAGGCGACTGCCTAATCGCTTCTGCCGCGCAGACACCATGTTCATGATATCGCGAGAGGACCGGCAATGAGACGCGTCGTCGTCACAGGTCTTGGCCTTCTGTCGCCGTTTGGCGTCGGTGTCGAACATGGCTGGAAGGAGCTTCTTTCCGGCAAGAGCGCTGCGCGGCCGATCGACCAGTTCGAGACCAGCGATCTCGCTTGCAAGATCGCGATGCCGATTCCGCGCGACAAGGCGCGAGAAGGCGCCTTCGATCCGGACGATTTCATGGAGCCGAAGGAGCAGCGCAAGGTCGGCGATTTCATTCTCTATGGTGTTGCCGCTGCAGACCTGGCGCTCGCGGATTCGGGTTGGAAGCCAGAGACGGCCGAGGAGCAGAACGCCACCGGCGTCATGATCGGCTCGGGGATCGGCGGGATCGAAGGCATCGCCGAAAACGCGCTCATCCTTCAAGAGCGCGGACCGCGCCGGATCAGCCCGTTCTTCATTCCCGGCAACATCATCAATCTGGTGTCCGGACAGGTTTCCATCCGTTATGGGCTGAAGGGGCCGAACCATTCGGTCGTGACGGCCTGTTCCACCGGTGCACATGCGATCGGAGATGCCGCTCGGCTGATTGCCTTTGGCGATGCCGACGTAATGTTGGCCGGCGGCGCGGAAGCACCGATCACGCGGTTGTCGATCGCCGGTTTTGCGGCTTGCAAAGCCCTCTCCACCCAGCACAATGATGCGCCTGAACGTGCCTCGCGGCCGTATGATCGGGATCGGGACGGTTTCGTCATGGGCGAGGGCGCAGGCGTCGTGGTTCTCGAAGAACTCGAACACGCTAAGGCGCGCGGCGCGAAGATCTACGCCGAGATTGTCGGCTACGGCCTCTCCGGTGACGCTTATCATATTACCGCGCCGTCCGAAGACGGCGACGGCGCGTTCCGCTGCATGACGATGGCGCTGAAGCGGGCGGGCCTGCAGCCGTCCGATATCGACTATATCAATGCCCACGGTACTTCGACCATGGCCGACACGATCGAGCTTGGCGCGGTCGAGCGCCTGGTTGGGGATGCCGCCTCAAAAATTTCAATGTCCTCGACCAAGTCGTCGATCGGGCACCTCTTGGGGGCTGCCGGCGCAGCCGAGGCGATCTTCTCCGTCCTGGCGATTCGCGACAACATTGCACCGGCCACGCTGAATCTCGACAATCCCTCGAAGGAAACGCGGATCGATCTCGTGCCGCACAAGCCGCGCGAGCGCACGATCGATGTTGCCCTGTCGAACTCCTTCGGTTTCGGCGGCACCAATGCCTCGCTTGTCTTCAAGCGATATAGCGATTGATCCGTCTTTCGGATCGGCCTGTGCAAAAATTTGCCATACTGGACGCTACTTTGATGGCGATTCCCTTGCATCGAGAGAGGCAAGATGACCACTGATCCTTCAAGCGGCATCCCGTCTGACCAGACGCCGCTGCAATCGCGTCCCATCGTTCCAAGGTCCGCGAATGAGGCATTGCGCGCGCAGGCAGGCACGCCGCCGCCGGCGAAACGATCGCGCCGCTCGCGAAGTCAGTTCGTCATCTTCATGAATTTCGTCATGTCCTGCATCGTACTGGCGACCTTGGCGGCCGGCGGTGCGCTCTATTATGGCAAGGTCCAGTTCGAGGGCGAAGGACCATCCTCCACCACGCAGACGGTGCTGATCCGTCCCAACACAGGCACGACCCAGATCGCGGCGACACTGGAGCGCGAGGGTCTGATCAGCGATGCGCGCATTTTTCGTCTTGGCCTGCGCGCCTATGGCAATGACGCAAGCCTGCGCGCCGGTGAATATGAAGTGAAGGCCGGTGCTTCCATGTACGAGATCATGGAACTCTTGAAGAGCGGCCGTTCGGTTCTCCATGCGCTGACCATCCCGGAAGGCTTCACCGTTCATCAGGCGTTTCAGCGCATTGCAGCGATGGAGGAACTCGACGGGGAGATGCCCACGGAGTTGCCGCCGGAAGGCTCCATTGCAGCCGACACGATCCGCTTCACGCGCGGCATGGATCGTCAGGAACTGGTTGCGCGCCTGTCTGCCGATCAGCAACGGATGATCGAAACGATATGGGAGCGCCGCGACGACGATCTGCCGATCGAGACGATCGAGGAATTCGTCACGCTCGCATCGATCGTGGAGAAGGAAACGGGCCGCGCTGACGAGCGCCCCCACGTCGCCTCCGTGTTCATCAACCGCCTGCGCCGGGGCATGCGGCTCCAGTCCGATCCGACATTCCTCTATGGAATTTTTGGCGGTGAGGGAAAGCCATCCGAACGCCCGATCTATCGATCCGACATCGAATCGGACACGCCTTACAATACCTACCGGATTCCCGGATTGCCTCCGGGGCCCATCGCCATCCCTGGTCGCGCATCGCTGGAGGCGGTGGCCAATCCCTCCCGGACCGACGATCTCTATTTCGTTGCCGACGGGAGCGGGGGGCATGCCTTTGCGCAGACGCTCGATGAGCACAACCGCAATGTGGCGCGCTGGCGGCAGATCGAGCGCGAGCGGGCGGCCACCGCGGCAGCATCCGCCGGCGAGACTCCTAGCGAGGCTGACTAGCCTTGGATGCATCGGGGGCAACGTGACCATCCAAAGCATGACGGGCTTTGCCCGCGCCTCGGGCGAAGCGGGCGACGACAGGCTCGTCTGGGAACTGAAGTCCGTCAACGGGAAAGGGTTCGACGCGCGCCTTCGGCTGCCGCCCGGCTACGAAAATCTGGAACAGCCGGTTCGCCAGGCGATACAGAAACAGTTCCAGCGCGGCAACGTCCAGGCAACCCTGGCGGTTGAGCGGCTTGGCGGTTCGGCTACGATCGTTGTCAACGAAGCTCTTCTCGTCGAACTGGCGACTTTAGCCCAGCGTCTTGAGCGTGATTTTGGCCTTGCACCCGCGCGCGCGGATGGTCTTCTCGCCCTGCGGGGCGTTATTGAGGCGCAGGACGCCGTGCTTGACGCGGATGCGCGTTCTGAGCGGGATCGGGATGTTCTGACCGTTCTGGCCGAAGCCTTGTCGAGCCTTGCGACCGCCCGGGAGGAAGAAGGCGCGGCCCTGGCCACGCTGATGCTCGATCACATCGACCGCATCGAAGAACTGATCGATCAAGCCGAAGCGGATCCGTCGCGTGAGCCTGGCGCCGTTCGCATTCGGCTCGCCGAGCAGATCCGCCTATTCGCCGAAGCCAAGACGCCGCTTGATGAATCCCGCCTCCATGCGGAAGCGGCCTTGCTTGCAACCAAGGCCGACATTCGCGAGGAGATCGACCGCCTGCGCACGCATATCGCGTCGGCTCGGTCGTTACTGGCAAAAGGTGGCGCGATCGGCCGGCGGCTTGATTTTCTTTCGCAGGAATTTAACCGAGAAGCGAATACGCTCTGCTCCAAATCGAACGCGGCCGCACTCACCGCGATCGGATTGGAACTAAAGGCGGTGATCGATCAGTTCCGCGAGCAGGTTCAGAATCTGGAGTAGGCATGCAGATCGACTGTCCGCCAATCGCCATTCGCCGGCGCGGCCTGATGCTCGTTATTTCGTCGCCGTCGGGCGCCGGCAAGTCGACCATCGCGCGCAATTTGTTGGAGCGAGACACGGCCTTCCAGCTCTCGGTCAGCATCACGACACGACCGCGTCGGCCAAGCGAGATCGACGGTGTTCACTATCATTTTCGCGGTCAGCGGGAATTCGAGATCCTGCGCGATAATGATGCACTGCTCGAATGGGCGCAGGTGCATGGCAATTTTTATGCGACGCCCCGCGAGCCGGCCGAAGAAGCGATGGCTGCCGGCCGCGACATGCTGTTCGATATCGACTGGCAGGGTGCGCAGCAATTGCGCGAGAAGATGCGCGGCGACATCGTCTCCATCTTCATCCTGCCGCCGTCGATGAGTGAGTTGAAGGCGCGCCTGATGCGGCGTGCCGAAGACCAGCACGAGGTCATCGAGGAGCGGCTGAAGAATGCGCGCATCGAGATCGAGCACTGGCGCGAATATGATTATGTCGTGGTCAATGACGATCTGGACCGGGCGTTTCATGCCGTCGAGGCAATCGTTCAGGCGGAACGGCTTCGTCGGGACCGTCGGCCGGGCCTATTCGACTTCGTCTCCGCCCTGCTCGGCGATCCGGCCGGATAGAAGTCCGCGAGGATTTGCGCGATTCGGCGCGCCGGCAAGCGCATCAAATCTCGTTCGCAATAGCTACGAACTCGGCGACCGACAATGTCTCGGCCCGTCTCGTCGGATCGATGCCGACGCGCGCCAGCAGGTTCTCGCCGCCAAGGGGTTTGAGGCTTTGGCGAAGCATCTTGCGGCGCTGTCCGAAGGCGTGTTCCGTCACTTTCGCCAGTCGCACGCCGTCGACAGGCAGCGGTTCGGCGCGCGGCGTGAGGTGCACCACCGCGGACGTCACCTTTGGCGGCGGCGTGAAGGCCTGCGGCGGCAGGTCGAACAGGATCTCGGCATGGCTGCGCCAGCCGGCCAGCACGCCGAGCCGCCCGTAAGCGCTATCCTCGGGCGTCGCGACGATGCGCTGAGCGACCTCCTTCTGGAACATCAGTGTGAGCGACTTCCAATAAGGCGGCCATTTCTTTTCGGAGAGCCAACGAACGAGCAGCTCGGTGCCGATATTGTAGGGCAGGTTCGCGACAATCCTGACATCCTCAGCCCCGCCGGCAAGGGCGGCGAAATCGGCATCGAGCGCGTCATCGGCGACAATCGTCAGCCGGCCGGGATAATGCGCGGAGATCTCGTCAAGCGCAGCAAGGCAACGCTCGTCGCGTTCGACCGCGATGACATGACGTGCGTCATGCAACAAAAGCGCGCGTGTCAGGCCACCGGGTCCAGGACCGACCTCGAGGATGACGGATTTGGAAAGATCACCCGCTGATCGTGCGATCTTCGAGGTGATGTTAAGATCGAGCAGGAAATTCTGACCAAGCGATTTCTTGGCACGCAGATCGTGGCGCGCAATGACGTCACGCAAAGGTGGAAGACCGTCAATGCTCAAGCCGGGGTTCCAATGCTCATGCGATCTGCGAGCCGAATGGCGGCGATCAGGCTGTCCGGAAGGGCGATGCCCTTGCCGGCAATGTCGAAGGCTGTGCCGTGATCCGGGGAGGTGCGCACGAAAGGCAATCCGAGCGTGACATTGACGGTTTCGTCAAAACCGAGCGTCTTGGCCGGGATCAGCGCCTGGTCGTGATACATGCAGATAGCGACATCATAGGTTTGGCGGGCGCGCGCATGGAACATCGTGTCGGCGGGCAGGGGGCCGATCGCCTCGATCCCCTCCGCACGCAGAGCCTGGATCGCTGGGACGATCGTGGCGATTTCTTCACGACCCATCGCGCCGCCCTCACCAGCATGCGGATTAAGGCCGGCCAATGCCAAACGCGGGTTTGCGATGCCGAAGCGCGAGGAAAGGTCGGCGGCGGCTGTCCGGCACGTCGTGACGATGAGGTCTTGCGTCAAAGCAGCTGGAACATCGGACAGTGCGATATGAATCGTCACGGGGATCGCGCGCAGATCGGGTCCGGCGAGCATCATGACGGGACGAGCCTCAACACCGAAATGGCGTTCCGCCAGATGGCCGAGATATTCCGTATGGCCGGGGAAGTGGAAGCCGGCCTCATAAAGCGGCTTCTTGGCAATCGGGGCCGTGACCATCGCCCGGGCCTGCCCCTGGTACAGAAGAGCGACCGCTCGTTCGATTGCCTCGATCGTTCCGGCAGCGTTTGCCTTCAGCGGCGAACCTGGCGCATCAATCTGTGTGCTTTCAAGCGGCAGGACGGGGAGGGCATCGGGAAAGGTGACGTCCACGGCATCGACCGCGACTTCTTGGACGTCGACGCCAAGACCCAGCCGGCCGGCCCGCGACCGCAAAAGCTCTGGATCGGCCAGAACGGCGAATGGCGGCAGCGACAGGCTCCTTCGCGTGAGCCAGGCGTTCAGGATCAATTCGAGGCCAATGCCCGAGGGGTCGCCACAGCTAATGATGAGAGGCGCCGGCACGACGATCTATCCGCGACGCGACGCACCGGCCCCGTTCATCGTTGAACGATCTGGGCGCGTTCGCGCAGTTCGGCGGTGTATTTCTTGCTGAGCTCGTCGGAATCCTGGCTGTTGGAGAGGTTTTCCGCCTGAAATACAGCCTGCGCGACCGTGTCGTCCGAGACCTGCCGCGTGCTGCAAATTCCGATGAACTCCACGCCGCGCTCGGTGTCGCGCACGACCGTGGCGCCGCCGGCTCGCGCCGATTTGATCGGCTCTGCCCAGTCAGGCGGCAATTGCGGTTCCAGGACACGCCCAAGCTCGCGGACCGTGACGTCGATGAGGCCCTTGGCGAACTCGCGGGTCGATTCGCAGCCCTGGAAGCGCGCGCGCATCGCCTCGGCTTCGCGCCGCCGCGTCGCAAGGCGTGCGCTGCGTTCAGAAGCCGGCACCACGAAGATCACCTGCTGAAGCAGATACTCGGTCGCGACCGGCTTGTCGCCGCCCTGCTCGAGCATGCGCTGTACCACGTCCTGCTCATTGAGGCTGCCCTGTTCATGGCGCGCACGCGCCTGCAAGGCTTGCCCCCAGCCCATCTGCGAGCGAATGAAGTCCAGAAAATGCTGCTTGGTCACGCCGGTCTGGGCCATGACCTGATCCATCTGTGCCGTGCTCATGTTGTTGGAACTGGCGAAGCGCTCATAAGCATCGGCGACGTCCTGATCGGCCACGCGGATGTTGAGGCGCTGAATCTCGGCGTGGCGTAACGCCTGATCGATCAATTCGTCGGCTGCGGCCTGCTGCCCGCCGCCGCGGCGCTGCAACTGCAAAAAGGCGGCTCGGCGCTGAATATCGTAACTCGTGACCGGCGTGTTGTTGACGACATAGCGAATCTCACTGGCCTGTGCCGAGACCGCGCCCGGCAGAGCAGTCAGTCCCACTACCAGAGCCAGACCGGCCGACAGCAACAAATTCTTCATGCGGTTAGGCCTCCTGAACCGAGGGGCGCAACTTCGACTTGCGGGTGGACAGCCCTTCAAGTGCATGTTGGGCAAAACGATGTCAACAGCTTGCCGTCAGAACGTCGCCGTGTCGGTCGCTCTTCCAAAATCGCCCAATGTCCGCAGCGTGATATTCAACCCAATGCTTCGATTGACAACACTGTTGTCGAGATTGGAACGCGCCTCTTCATAAGTGAAGTCGATGCCGAAGCAATCGTCATCATAGGCGAAGCCGATGCCGCGACGGACGGCATTGTTGGTGTTCAGGTCGAACGTCGCATTCCCGAACACGCGCCAATATTCGTGCACCTGAGCCGAGCCGCCAACACGCACTTCATGACGTTCCTCATCAAATCCATAGCGCGGCTGCGCTTCGATGAAGGAATATTGTGCCGACACCGATGCGAAGGACGAGGCGTAGCTTGCCGCGACATCGGTGCGCTCGATCTCGAAACTGTCCTTGTCGAGCCGCGTCCCGACGGCGAGCGAAACACCCGCGGGCGCGTTGACGCCAACCATCCCGACAAAGTCGGATACGTCTTCTTCGAGACCCGAATATGCGCCGGCATAAACCAGATCGGGCGAAGCAAAGGAATTGGTGCCTGCCAGTTGGTAGGACTGACCGGCGATGGCATTGATCCCCCAGCCACCACCCAGATCGCCGCTATAGCGGATGCCGACATTGGCGCGTGTTCCGCCCTCAATCCGATCATAGCCCGAGAATTTGTCGCGCTCGAACAGATTCGTGGCGTCGAAGACGAGGCTCTGTGCGTCTTCATTGGGAATGCCGAGCGAGCCTGCGTAAGGCTCGCTTGGCCGCGCGAAGACCTGTCCCATCGGCTCCAGCACATGGGTGCTGCTTGACGTGGAGAATAGGATCGGCCACCGCGCTTCGAGTCCGGCCGTCGCCATGGAGCGGTAATAGGCCGTGCGGATATCGGTTTCCACACCCTGTCCCAAGCCTCTATAGACATCGGCGACGCCATCTACGGCGGAGCCGCCATGCCGTCCGAGGCTCGCGCCGATGGCGTCCTGCCGGGCGTGCGCCAGAGGCGTGAACAATATGCCGCCGGGCATCACGAATGTGCGCTTCCATTCAGCTTCGGCCGTCACGCGGCCCGATGTCCCATCGAGGCCGCGTGCCACGGCAAAGGGAGCATCGAGATACTGGCGATGCAAAGATTGGCTGTTGATGTCAAAGGACAATTCGCCGCCTGCAATCGGGACATCCGGCGTGAAGGAATAGTCGAATGACGGCAAGACCCATGGCTGGCGCAGGTTGACAGAGTTAGGGTGCGAGTTCGGAAGGTCTTCCTGGGTACGGAAATGATAGGCGCGCAGGTCGAAGAAATTGCGCCCGTCGAGGCCTGTCAGATAGGCCTGCGAGGTTATCCGATAGTCGTTTGCCTGCGCGATATTATAGGTATAGCCGAAGTTCTTGTCCGACTGGATCATGCCGTCCCAGCCGAGCCGCCAGCGCGGATTGATCCAGAAATCGCCGCGGGACGCGAGAAGACCCCGACCCGTTTCTTGTGCATCGACGGTGCCGTCGCGAAAGGCATCCGGATCGCGTTGCGAGATCCCAGCAACCCGCAGGTTGAAATCGCCATTGTTAAAGCGCTGGCGCCATTCGGCCTGGCCGAGAAAGCCTTGCCGCGTATAGGCGCCAGCTTGAACCGTTAAATCATAGGTTGGCGACAGGGCAAAATAATACGGAATGTGGAGGGATGTTCCGAGATGCTTGTCGTTTCCGAAGGTGGGGAACAGAAAGCCGCTTTTGCGCTCGACGGTCGGGTCGGCGATCTCGAACGCCGGAACCCAGGCCAGAGGTACGCCGAGAAACTCGAAACGTGCGCGTTCGAACCGCACGGTCTTCGTCTCGCCGTTCCAGATGATCTTTTGCGCCTTGATGTTCCAGACCGGAGGCTTGTCAGGGTTCTCCTCGCAGGGCTCGCAGGCCGTATAGACGCCGCGGTTGAACTCGGTCACCGCCCCGCCGCGCCGTTCCGCGCTATCGGCCCCGAAATAGACGCGGTCCGGCGTTTCGACGCGCAAGGTGCGCACGAACGCATCGGCGAAATCATCGGTGACGTCGATCTCGTCAGACTGGAACCGGGTGCCGTCCGGATCGATGATCTCGACGCCCCCACTGGCGATCAGCCGCGAGGTCGCGCGATCATAGGTAACGCGTTGGGCAACAAGCCTGTTACCCGCGTACTCGATCTGCACCGAGCCTACGGCGGTGATGCGGTTGCGGTCGTTGTCATAGATCAGCGTGTCGGCTTCGAGCAGCATGTCCGCGTCCGGATCGATCTGCTCGGACAGGTTGATTGACTGCGCCAAGGACTGGGTGACCGGGAGGGCATAGCCGATGGACGCGAGGAAACCGGCAAGCGCGGTCGCCGCCAGCAGACGCTTGGCCCGCGTCGGCTTCATGCCTGGCAGCAGGCCTCGCACTATCCGTCCTCCCTGTAAAGCAAGAAAGTCACCCCAAAAAACCCTGCCACGATGACCGGAAGCCAGGCCGCGGCCATGGGCGGAATAAATCCGGCACTTCCGAATGCCCGTACCAGCACGGTCACGACATAAAGCAGAAAGCCCGCCAGCACGCCACCCAGAATCATGGTTGACGACTGGCCCATGCGCGCGAACCGCATCGAAACAGTGGCGGCGATCAGCGTCATCGCGACCAGCAATGCCGGCATGGCCAGCAGGGAATGCAGGTGCATGGCGAAGTTGTTGGCGGGCAGCCCGAACGAGCGGGCGGCGGCAATCTTGCGCGGAAGCTCGAAAATCGGGATCGTTTCAGGGGCGGCCAGCCTTTCGAGGACGAACTCCGCCGTTAGATTGGTCGGAATCGACTGCGTCGCATAAACTTCGGGCGGGCTTCCACGAACCGTGCGACGGGCATTTTGAAGATGCCATTCGCCTTCTCTGAGATATGCACGTTCGGCATCGAAACGCTCGATCTCATCGGCGTCGGCGCCGACCACGATGAAGGTCGCGCCAACGAGATGCAGCCCCTCGTCAAGGACGCCCGCAGCGCCGATAAACGTCTCTGTCGTTCCGACACGCTGTTTGATCCAGGGCGCTTCGCTCCCCGCTGCCGGCGTCGATGTCCCGCCGCGGATGTCGGCTTCCAGGAATTGCGTCCGCTGAAAGCCGTAAGAGGCAATCGGATTGAGCGCCAACAAGGCGATCAATCCGGTGACCAGCGCGCCCGCGCAAATGGGAAGAAGGAACTGCCACGCCGAAATGCCGGCGGCGCGGGCGACGACGAGTTCGTATTTCCGGTTGAGTGAAATCAATGTCGCCATGCCGGAGACAAGGGCGATGAACGGGACCGCCTGCTGCATGATGAATGGTGTTTGCAAGGAGGCGAATGTGACCGCCCACCATATCGAGTAGTCGGGCAAGTCGCCGGTCCTGCGCGACACTTCGGTGAAGTTGATGATGAAGACCAGGCCAAAGATGCCGGCGAAGAACCAGAACGTGATCACCAGATAGCGGCGCATGAAATAGGCGCCGAGTGTGCGCCCGATCATGACCTGCCTCCGGCGCGGATCTTGCCGGGTGAACCGAGCGAGGCAAGCGTGGCCCACGTTTCCTGCAGGCGCTCCGTCCAGCGCGTCGGAAGGTCGAGCCGTCTGTTGGTCGAAATGATCCAGACGCAGATCAGGGATTCGATCAGCGGCACCGCATAAAGAGCGGGGATGAAGGCGCGGCTGTCCGAGGCAGCATTACCAGCGATGAAGCCAAGCCATCGAATGAAAAGCGCGATGAGCATCGAGGTAATGAGCGGATGGACGCGCGATTCGCGAAACGAACGTGAATCGCCGGCGACAGCCAGGCCAATCAGTGCAAAAACGATCGGATAGGTCCAATCGGTCAGCCGCCTGTGAAGCTCTGCGCTGAACGAGAGGGGAGACGCCTGGAAGACGGGGTCATCGGGATCCGGCGACAACAGGAATCCCAGCGTGCGGTCTTTGGCCAGATACTGGATCGTCGATGTGGCAGGCGCGAACTCAGCCAGATCGAACGCGTAGGATTGATAGCGGATAATGGAGACATTGCCGGCAGCGGTGCGCCGTTGAACGACGCCGTCCCGCATGACGAGAACATGTTCGTTCTGAAGTTCGATCGTCGCGCCCTCGTCGGCGTAATAGATCAGTTCCGTTTCTTCATCGCGTGTGTCCGCCAGGAAGATCCCGCTGAAACGGCCATCGGGGAGCCGTTCGCTGATCTGTATTACCAGTCCGTCGTCGATCGTCTGGAAAGTGCCTTCCTGGACGACGCTGCCGATCAGATCGGCCCGCGCTTCCGAGACCAGCACACGGAGCCGCTCGCGTGCATAGGGTTCAATGCCGTTCTCGATCGCGAAGGAAGCGATGGAAGCCAACGCGGCGATGATCATGATCGGTCGCACGACCGTCGTCTTGGAACTGCCTGAGGCCGAGATCACGATCAGTTCTGAATCGGTGTTCATCGAGGACAGTGTCTGCGCGACGGCGATGCCGACCGCGAAGGGGATGACGATCGGGATCACCGCGGGCAGCACGAGAGCGGCAATCTCGAAGAATGTCGCCGCAGACTGGCCGCTGCTCGTAACGATGTTGATGCGGGTCAACACCTGCGTCGTCCACACAATCGCCAGGACCCACAGCAGCGTCACCGCGAAGATCGCAAATGTCCGCCGCATGATGTAGGTCTCGAGAACTCTCATGCCAGCTGGTTGTCCGTCCAATGAAGCGAGGTTGCGGCGTCGCGTCGTGTTGCCGCGTGTCACGGTACTCAGGACCATATCTTCGACCCTCTTGGCAAACAAATGCCAAAGGCGCGTGGTTAACGATTGGTTGAAGAGTGAAACGGCAGGTGTCCTGCCTTGAAATGTGCGGCTTGAGGCTCTACCGGACAAAGATCTGCTTGCCGCGCTTTTCATCGCCTCTCGAGAAGGATCAGATATGTCTCCACGCCCGACCATCAGCTTTGCGAAGATGACGACCGCGACCAAGGGCGTCGTGGTTCTCCTGAGTGGCGAAGACACGGGGCTGGCGCCATCGTCGGCAAACTATGATGCGCGAGGAATATTGCCGCGGGCCGTCGAAATAGCCGCTTTCAAGGGCAAGGTCGGCACGTCCGCCGATGTACTTACCCCTCATGGAACGACACTCGACAGGCTTGTGGTCCTTGGCATCGGCAAGGCAACGGCGCTGGACGAGCAAGCGTGGCTCAAGATCGGCGGGGCGGTCAAGGCGGCAGCCGGCAAGGCGCTGCAGGTGACGGTCGTGCTCGAAATCGCCGGCGCCGAAGTCGGATCAGATGCGGCGGCGCAACTTGCGATGGGCATTCTCCTGCGCGCCTACACCTTCGACAAATACAAGACGCGCAAGGATGAGGCCAACGGCGACAACGACAAGCCGACGGCCTTCACGATTGCCTGTATCGATCCGCAGGCGGCCAAAAAGACGTTCGCTGATGTCGAGGCCGTGACCGGCGGCGTTCTGTTGGCGCGTGATCTGGTCAACGAGCCCGCTAATATACTCGGCCCCGTGGAATTTGCTGCCAGAGCCAAGGAACTTGAAGCGCTTGGCGTGGAAGTCGAAATCCTGGAAGAGGCCGAGATGCGAAAGCTCGGCATGGGGGCACTGCTAGGCGTGGCTCAGGGCTCGGAACGTCCGGCGCGGCTTGTCGTCATGAAGTGGAATGGCGGCAAGGCGAAGGACAAGCCGCTCGCCTTTGTCGGCAAGGGCGTGGTGTTCGATTCAGGCGGCATATCGATCAAGCCTGCCGCCGGCATGGAAGACATGAAGGGGGATATGGGCGGCGCCGCGGCCGTTACCGGTTTGATGCATGCGCTGGCTGCGCGAAAAGCCAAGACCAACGTGATCGGCATCATTGGCCTCGTGGAAAACATGCTCGACGGCAAGGCGCAGCGTCCCGGCGACATCGTCACCTCCATGTCGGGGCAGACGATCGAAGTGCTCAATACCGATGCCGAGGGGCGTCTCGTGCTGGCTGACGCGCTGTGGTACTGCAACGACCGTTTCGAACCGCGCTTCATGATCAACCTTGCCACCTTGACGGGTGCGATCCTGATCGCTTTGGGACAACAGCATGCGGGTCTGTTTTCCAACAATGACGAACTGGCGGAGCGTCTTGCGGCGGCGGGGCAAGTCACCGGCGAGCGCGTCTGGCGCATGCCGATGAGCCCCGATTACGACAAACTGATCGATTCGAAGAACGCCGACATGAAGAACATCGGTGGCCGGCATGCTGGGGCAATTACCGCGGCTCAGTTTCTGCAGCGTTTCGTCAAGGAAACACCTTGGGCGCATCTCGATGTCGCAGGTACGGCCATGGCGACCCCGGCCACGGAGATCAGCCAGTCCTGGGCTTCGGGTTATGGCGTGCGCCTGCTCGACCGTCTGGTTCGCGAGCATTATGAAAGTTGAGGATCACAGGTGACGGAAGTTCTCTTCTATCATCTGACCGAATCGACACTCGAGGAGGCTCTTCCGACTCTCCTCGAAAAGTCGGTCGAGCGTGGTTGGCGCGCTGTTGTCCAGACTGGCAGCGAAGAGCGGCGCGATGCGCTCGACGGGGCGCTATGGACCTATCGCGACGATTCTTTCTTGGCTCACTCGGTCGATACCGAACCTCATGCGCCAGACAATCCGGTGCTGCTGACGGTCACGACCGAGAATGCCAATGGCGCGCAGATTCGGTTCCTTGTCGACAACGCACCAGCGCCCGATCTCTCGACCTACGAGCGCGCGGTGTTCATGTTCGACGGGCATGACGACGATCAATTGCAGGGCGCGCGGGCCAGTTGGAAGCAACTGCGGCAAGAAGGCCACACCGTGACCTATTGGCAGCAAACGGCGGAGCGAAGGTGGGAACGCAAGGCCTGACCGGAAGTTTGCTGGCTCATGGTCCGGATGTGTTCTGCTCCCGTTTTGATCGGCTGTTTCTTGATGCTTGCCGCCTGCGGCAGTGAAAGGCCGATTGCGCAGACCGCGGAAGCTGCGGCGCCCGTCATCGAATCATCGCCGGGCGTCAGCTCCATCTATGGCCGATGGGCCTCCGACCCTGCCTTCTGTTCGACTGACGGCACGGCTCGCTTCCTGATCATCGGCGATGGCAGGCTGGAAACGCGAAACCATGCCTGCACGATGACCACCCCTCAGGTGAATGGCGAAGGATGGTTGGTCACGCTCGAATGCACGGGGGCGACTTCCGGCGACAAGGTTGTGGAGCGCGTTCGCTTCGTTCCCGATCAGGGTGCGCTGGTCCTCAGCTACATCGACCGGACGCAAAACAATGACGAGCGGTTGGCGCGATGCCCTTGAGCGATTTCAACGTTCAGATGTCAACGTAATCGCCGCCGCGGCCCTTGCCTGATGTAAAGCGCGCAGCGCCCGCGGCCCCTTCCTGACGAAACGACTGGGCGCTGCGCCACTCATTGGTGAGCGCCGGCGCAAGCGCCATCGACCATTGCTCGATGACCGAGCGCCGGTCCATGCGCATGCACAGTTGCGGAAACTTCGCCAGGATCTCGGCAAGCTCGATCGCCGTCGTCAAGGATTGGCCGTCATCGCATAGACGGCTGGCCAGACCGGCGGCGAGGCACTCTTCTGCTTCCATTTTTCTGCCGGTCAGGATCAAGTCCATCGCCCGGCCATGTCCGACGATCCGCGGCAGGCGGACGGTGCCACCGTCGATGAGTGGCACGCCCCAGCGCCGACAATAGACGCCGACATAGGCCGAAGCCTCCATGACGCGCAAGTCGCACCAGAGCGCCAGTTCCAGCCCGCCCGCGACGGCAGGGCCGCTCATCGCCGCGATGACAGGTTTCGACAGGTCGAGTCGGGTCGGTCCCATGGGACCTTTGCGCGGCCGGTCGTGTCGGCCATCGAAAGTCGCATCGAGTGCGTGCTCTGCGAACCAACTCTCATCGAGGCTCTCGGAAGCATGCTTGAGGTCGAAACCGGCGCAAAAGGATCCCGCAACGCCGGTGAGGACGGCAACGCTTTGGCTGTCATCGGTGTCGAATTCTGTGAATGCATCGAAGAGATCCTGCGCCATTTCCGGATTGACCGCGTTGCGCGCCTCCGGGCGATCAATGGTGACGATGGTGATCGCGCCTTGTCTTTCGCTCCGGATCGTCATGCCGCCGTTCCTTCTTCGTATTGTGCCGACAAAGTCAGCCATGTCTCTTCCGCACGATCGAGCGCCTTGGCCTGTTCGGCACGTTCCTTCGCGAGCTTCGCCGCCTTTTCAGGATTGCCCTCGTAAAGGGTCGGGACGGCAAGTTCCGCGTCGAGAGCCGTGATGCGTTTGCGCGTCCGCTCGATCAATCCTTCCGTCGCCTTTATCTGTTTGGCGAGCGGCTCGAGCGCGGCGCGTTTCTGCGCGGCCTCGCGGCGCTTGTCGGCCTTCGACGCTTTCTCAGCGTCGCGCTTCTCGCGTCGATCGACGGCGCTTCCGGTAACGACCTGGCGGTAGTCCGAAAGGTCGCCGTCGAACGGTCCGACGTGGCCGTCCTTCACCAGCCAGAGCCGGTCGGCCGTCGCCTCGATCAGATGGCGATCGTGGCTGATGACCATGACCGCGCCCGAGTAGTCGTTCAATGCGTGGATCAAAGCCTCCCGACTATCGATATCGAGATGGTTCGTCGGCTCGTCGAGGATCAGCAAATTCGGGCCGTCAAAGGCCGCGATGCCCATCAGCAAGCGCGCCTTTTCGCCTCCGGAAAGGTCCTTGGCAGGCGTTGTCATTTTCTCGGTGACGAGGCCCATTTGTGCGACGCGGGCGCGCACCTTCGCTTCCGGCGCATCGGGCATCAGCCGGCGGACATGCTCGATGGCGTTTTCCTCGGGTCTTAGATCGTCCAGTTGGTGTTGCGCAAAGATCGCAACCTTCAGGCCCGGCGCGACGGTGATTGTTCCCGTCTCCAGTTCCAGACGGCCCGCGAGCAGCTTGGCGAAGGTCGACTTGCCGTTGCCATTGGCGCCAAGCAGCGCGATCCGGTCGTCATCGTCGATCCGCAGGGAAAGCCGCGACAGAACAGGGCGGCCCGCCTGATAGCCGACCGAACCGCCCGAAATGGCAATGATCGGGGCAGCCACCGTCCTTGCGGGCTCGGCGAAGGTGAACGGACGCACGGATTCGCTCATGACCGAATCGATCGGCTTCAATTTCTCCAGGGCCTTCAGCCGTGACTGCGCCTGTCGAGCCTTCGACGCTTTGGCACGGAAGCGTTCGACGAAGGACTCCATGTGCCTGCGATGCGCCTCCTGTTTCGCACGTGACTTTTCCTGCAACTCGGCCTGTTCAGCATATTGGCGGGCGAACTGGTCGTAGCCGCCGCGCCAGAAGGTGAGTTTCTTGTTCTCCAGATGGACGATCGAGCTTACGGCGCGGTTCAAAAGATCGCGATCGTGACTGATCAGGAGCACGGTGTGCGGATAGCGCGAAAGATAGTTTTCAAGCCACAACGTCCCTTCTAGATCCAGATAGTTGGTTGGTTCGTCTAGAAGCAGGAGATCGGGCTCAGCGAAGAGAACCGACGCGAGCGCGACCCGCATGCGCCAACCGCCGGAAAAAGATGACGCGGGTCGCTTCTGCGCCGCTTCATCGAAACCCAGTCCGGCAAGGATCGTCGCTGCGCGTGCTTCAGCGGAATGGGCATCGATATCGGCAAGACGTGTCTGAATTTCCGCGATCCGATGGGCATCGCGCGCCGTGTCGGCTTCCTGAAGCAGGGCCGTACGCTCCTTGTCCGCCTTGAGGACGATCTCGATCAGTGGTTCTTCGGTCCCCGGCGCCTCCTGCGCCACCTGTCCGAGACGGGTGTTCTTCTGCAGGTTTATCGCACCCGTTTCCGTCGGCAACTCTCCGGAAATGGCTTTGAAAAGCGTGGTTTTGCCCGTGCCGTTGCGGCCGACAAGACCGGCTTTCGAACCGGCGGGCAGGGACAACGAGGCATGATCGATCAACAGCCGACCGGCGATGCGCAGCGAGATATCGTCGAGAACCAACATGATGGCGTGGTGTTTGGACCCTCGCCGCCCCTGACGCAAGAGGGTCGCTCATCTGATTGAGATGACAGCCGAGACCGACAAGCATATGATGTCGCGCCGGCAATTCGCCGGTTCTTCATCTGGAAGGCTTCGACCATGCCGCAGATTTCGAAACTCTATTTCAAGGTCGGTATCCTGTTTCTCATCGTTGGCATTGGTATCGGCCTGCACATGTCGATCGCCGGTGATCACCGCGCGATGGGCGCGCACGCGCACATCAATCTCCTTGGATGGGTCACGAGCGCGCTATTCGGCGTCTACTACGCGCTCAACAAGGAAAGGGCTGAAAGCCGCCTTGCTTATATCCAGTTCGGCGTCTACACGCTCGGCGTTCTTATCATGACTCCGTCGCTCTACATGCTTCTGACGGGATATCCCGGAGCGGAGCCTGCCGTGGCGGCAGGATCGCTGGTCGTCGCGGCAGGCGTCCTGCTCTTCGCGGCGATCCTGTTTCTTCCGGCACGGTCATCCTCGATGCCGCAGGGCATGCTGCCGGCGGAATAGCTGCCTAGGCGAAGGCACGACCCGTTTTCGAGCGCTGGAAATAGATGAGATCCAGTGCCGGGGCTGTACCCGTGAGGCGGGTCAGGGCTGCATGCGCTTGTCCGCGATGATGCGTTTGATGATTGAAGAAATGCGCCAGCGCCGGTGCGAGACGCTGCGAGATGGTGCGCATGTCGGTGACCGTCAGATAGGAGAATCTTCCGGCAAGATCGCCTGCCGTCAGATCGGCGACGAAGTGCAAGATGCGCTCATCCTCGGCCTCGCGCGCATCCCACAACGATCCCAGATCGCGGAAATGGATGGTGTCGAGCGAGGTGGCGGCTTCCCCCTGGCCGGTGAAACGCTTGAGCCAGATCCGGTCGGCGACCAGCATGTGGTTGAGAGTGCCGCCAAGCGAGGTGAATGCGACGCCGGCGTCGGTCCAGATCGCCTCTTCGCCGACATGGGCGGCAGCGTCATAGACCAGCCGGTTGGCCCAGGCATTGTAGGCCGCCAACATCGAAAAATGCTGCTTCATTGCGTTCTTCCGCTCGAGCAAATCGTGCCATCGCTTTGACTGGAGGCTTATACGCCGGGAAAGATGTCCGGCAATGGCTGACCAGCCCGAACGCGGGCACTTCACATTCGATGACCGCATCGGTATAGACGCGCCATTCAGCTTTCTCCCCAAAATCGAGGACTATCCGACATGGCGATTGAACGCACCTTTTCGATGATTAAGCCGGACGCGACCAAGCGCAACCTGACCGGTGCCATCACCAAGATGCTTGAAGATGCCGGCCTACGCGTCGTTGCGTCGCGCCGCGTGTGGATGAGCCGCCGTGAGGCGGAAGGCTTCTACGCCGTTCACAAGGACCGTCCGTTCTTCGGTGAACTGGTCGAGGGAATGACTTCGGGTCCGACTGTCGTTCAAGTTCTCGAAGGCGCAAACGCGATCCTCAAGAACCGTGAGATCATGGGCGCGACAAATCCGGAAAATGCCGACGAGGGCACTATCCGCAAGGTTCATGCGCTGTCGATCGGCGAGAATTCAGTCCATGGTTCGGATGCGCCAGAGACGGCTGCCGCCGAGATCAAATACTGGTTTTCCGATACCGAAATCGTCGGCTGATTGCGTTCAGCGGACCATTCTAAGCGCTGAAAGCCACTGAAATTTCGGTGGCTTTCAGGCCGCTCCCGTTTAGCGTTCCCAGCGGTCGAGCGCGGCGTCGTCGCTCTCGTTGGCCTCGACCCAGTCGCCCAATGAGCCGTCGACCAGGTGTTCCTTTTTCCAGAAGGGAGCGCTGGTCTTGAGGAAGTCCATCAGGAACGCGGCGGCTTCAAAAGCAGCCTGACGGTGCGCCGAGGCGGCGACCACCAGCACGATGTCGTCACCAACCGCGAGCCGGCCATGCCGATGGATGACCGTCAGTGCGCCTATTGGCCAACGGCCGGCGGCCTCATTGGCGATGCGTTCGATCTCGGCCTCGGCCATTCCTGGATAATGTTCCAGCTCGAGCGCCGCCAAGCGGCCGCTCTCGTCGCGACAGATCCCGCTGAATGTGACGATTGCCCCGATATCGCCGTTCGCCGTCTTAATGGTCTCGATCTCTGCTGCGGTATCGAACCGCTCCTTTTGTACCGCGATGCGGATCGTGCCGGGATCAGCCAAGTCAGCCGCCCGTCATGGGAGGAAACAGAGCGATCTCCCGCGCCCCGGCGATCGAACCTGAATGATCTATGTGTTCGTGATTGACCGCGACGCGGATAATTCCGGGCTCTTGCAGGGCTCTGGCATAGCCGTCGCCGCGTTCTCGCAACCAATGGAGCAGATCGCCTGCCGTCTCCACTTCGGCCGGCAAATCGACCTCTTCCTCGTTGACGCCGATGCGCTCGCGCACCCAGGCAAAATAGATGAGTTTCATGGTCAGTCCTCGATCACATGTTTCAGGCCGGCCCGGAAATAATCATAGCCCGTGTAAAGCGTCAGCATCGCGGCGAGCCATAGAAGCGCGATGCCCAATGCCGTCGTATAGGGCAGAATCTTGTCGCCCGCGGGGCCGGCCAGCAGGAAGCCGATGGAGACGAGCTGGATCGTCGTCTTCCATTTGGCAAGATGCGTCACGGGTACCGAGACTTTCAAGCCGGCCAGAAATTCCCGCAGGCCGGACACCAGAATCTCCCGGCACAGGATGATAATCGCGGCCCAGATCGTCCATCCCGCAATCGTGCCGTCCGCGGCAAGCAAGAGCAGGATCGAGGCAACCAGCAGCTTGTCGGCAATCGGATCGAGGACCCGGCCGATATTCGAGGTCTGCTTCCATATCCGCGCCAGATAGCCGTCGAGGAAATCGGTCAGACTGGCGACGACGAAAATCGACAGAGCCAGCCAACGGGCGAAATCGCTGGATTTGAGATCGCCCTCCAAAAAGAAGCACAGCACGATCAAGGGGACGGTCAAAATGCGCCCATAGGTCAAGAGGTTCGGGATGTTGAAGGCGCGTCGGGACATGAATTCCTGCAAATGCAACGGAAGGAGGCTGTTTGGGACTCGCGGCAAGCTTGCGAACCTTGACTACCAAGTCAAGCGGCGCACCGGGGTCATCAGCTCTTCTCGTGGAAATGGTCGTAGATCATCTGGGCGACAGTTGCCGAGATGCCGGAGACTGACATCAAATCCTCGACGCCGGCGCGACTGATAGCCTTTGCGGTGCCGAAGTGATGGAGGAGGGCGCGTTTGCGGCGGGGGCCTATGCCGGCAATCTCGTCCAGCGGGTTTCGAACGAGTTCTCTCTTTCGACGCGCCCGATGTGAACCGATCGCAAAACGATGAGCCTCGTCGCGCAGGCGCTGGATGAAATAGAGAACAGGATCGCGCATCGGCAATGAAAACGGCTCGCGTCCGGCGATGAAGAAGCGTTCCCGTCCGGCATCGCGGTCGATCCCCTTGGCAACGCCGATGGCAAGGACCGCATCCGCGATGCCAAGATCGGTGAGAATCTGCCGGACGGCGGAAACCTGGCCCTGGCCGCCATCGATCAGCAGCAGATCGGGCCATGCAGGGAAGTCTTCGTTCTCCTCGGCCTGATCCGATTGATCGGGCCGGCCGATCTCCTTGATCAGCCGGGAAAAACGCCGCTCCATCACCTCGCGCATCATGCCGAAATCGTCACCGGGCGTGATTTCGGTCGAGCGGATGTTGAACTTGCGATACTGGTTCTTCACAAAACCCTCGGGACCCGCGACGATCATGGCGCCGACGGCATTGGTTCCCATGATGTGAGAATTGTCGAACACTTCGACACGTCGCGGCGGCTTCGGAAGCGCGAAGGTTTCGGCAAGGCCCGCCAGAAGACGCGCCTGCGACGATGTTTCGGCCAGCCGGCGCCCTAGCCCTTGTCGAGCGTTCTGCAGGGCGTGGCCGGTCAAATCCTTCTTCTCGCCGCGCTGCGGTACAAGAATGGTGACCTTTCGCCCGGCGCGCGTGGTCAGCGCCTCGGCCAGCAATTCCTGCTCCTCGATCGGCTGCGACAGAAGAATCATGCGCGGAACCGGCTTGTCGTCGTAAAACTGTGCCAGGAAGGCGCTCAGAACCTCGGCGGTCTCAATGCTCGGGTCCGCCTTCGGAAAATAGGTCCGGTTGCCCCAGTTCTGGCCGGTCCGGAAGAAAAAGACTTCAATGCAGTTCTGGCCGCCTTCATGATGGATGGCGAAGACATCGGCCTCTTCCGTCGACTGCGGGTTGATGCCCTGCTGGCTCTGGACATGACTCAGCGCGGCCAACCGGTCGCGATAGATCGCCGCGCGCTCGAAATCGAGGTCAGCCGATGCTGCCTGCATTGCTTGTGAGATCTCGGCCACGATCTTACTGGACCTGCCCGACAGGAAGGCTTTCGCCTCCTCGACCAGCGCGTCATAGTCTTCCTTGGCGATTTCGTTGGTGCAAGGTGCCGAGCAGCGCTTGATCTGATAGAGCAGGCACGGACGGGTGCGGCTTTCAAATGCGGAATCGGTACAGGTCCGCAAGAGGAAGGCGCGCTGCAGCGAATTGATCGTGCGCCCGACCGCGCCCGCCGACGCGAAAGGGCCGAAATAGTCGCCCTTGCGCGAGCGCGCTCCGCGATGCTTGAAGATGCCGGGAGAGGGATGGTCGCGCGTCAGCAGAATGTAAGGGAACGACTTGTCGTCCCGCATCAACACGTTAAAGCGCGGCCGCAAGCGCTTGATCAGATTCGCTTCGAGCAGAAGCGCCTCGATCTCGGTGCGCGTGACGACAAACTCCATATGGGCGGTCTCGCGCACCATCCGGCCGATGCGGTTGGTGTGTCCGCGCCCCTGCGCATAGTTCGTTACTCGCTTCTTGAGATTGCGCGCCTTGCCGACATAGAGCACGTCTCCTTTCGTATCGATCATCCGGTAGACGCCGGGCGAGTTGGGAAGGCGTTTGACCAGGGTCTGGATGACATCGATGCCGATCTTGCCTTCAGCATCACCTCGATCGCTGTGCCATTCGATGCCGGGATCGACCGTGGAAGCCGGAAGTTCGTCGTCCAGGGGCTCGCCCTCCACCTCGTCGTCGTCGTGGCCGGGCATATAGCCGGCAATGTCGCTGCTTGACCGCCGGGCTCGTTGCGAGCGCGAAACACCTTTTTCCGGAATAGGCGGCTTCATTCGTTCACTCCCACCACGTCGGGTGTTTCCCACGCCAGATGTTGTCCGCCGTCCAGTGCGACCATTTGACCGGTCACCGATTTGGCGTTCCAGAGCCACCGGATCGTTGCGCCGAACTCGGGTAGTTCCGGACCGCGCTTCAGGAGCAACGCATCGGTCTGCGCCTGAAATCCGGCTGCATCCTGGCGAGCGCTCGCCAGCGTCGGACCGGGGCCGATGGCATTCACCCGCACCCTCGGCGCCAGCGCCTGAGCCATGGTTTGCGTCGCCGTCCAGAGGGCCGATTTGGACAGCGTGTAGGAAAAGAACCGCGGCGTCAGCCGCCAGACCCGCTGGTCGATCAGATTGACGGCCAGTCCATCGGCTTGAGGGGGCAGGTGACGTGCCATGGTCCGGGTCAGAATAACCGGAGCCTCCAGATTGACGGCGAGATGACGATCCCAGCCTTCGCCATTGAAGTTGCTTACGTCATCGTCTTCGAACATCGAGGCGTTGTTGACGAGGAGCCGTACGGATCCGAGCACCGTTTGGACTTGCTTGATCAGCCCGCCAGCGGCTTCACGATCACTCAAATCGGCTTCGACGACGCAAGCCTTGACGCAGCGTGCCGTAAGCGCATCAGCAAGTTCGGCTGCATCTTTCCGGGACCGATTGTAGTGGATCGCGACGGAAAAGCCATTCGCCGCCAGGTCCTCGACAATGGTCCGCCCGATCCGTCGGGCTCCGCCTGTGACGAGTGCGACAATGGGATCAGCGTTCATGGAATGCGATTCTCGCTTGTTGATGAGGAATTCTTTAGTTAACAATAGCTTACTGCGGCTGCAACGGGTGCCTGTGGCAGGAATGCAACGTCACTTTTCTGCCATTTTTTTGCCGGATAAAGACCCTTTTCCAGTTTGGGTTCAGCCGCATTTTGAAACGATCTTCGCCTCGGTTGGCGCTTGCTCTTCCTCCCAAGGTTCAGCGCCTGTTTCAAAGTCGAGGGCCGCGTTCCGGCTCTCGTGCCTAAGGAGTAATAAGAATGAACAATCGATTCTACCGCCCCGCTGCCCTGGCGCTTGGTGCTGTCGTGCTGGCTTCGGCTCCGGCTCTTGCCGCTGACGTTGTTTATCAGGAGCCGCCGGCACCGTCTGCTCCGATGGAATTCGCTCCGGTCAACACCTGGTCCGGCCCTTACGCCGGTGTCAGCCTCGGCTATGGTTTTTCGGGTGAAACCCGCGACCGTACGACTGGTATCACGACCGACAATGACGGCTGGATGGGCGGCGCCTTCGGCGGCTTTCAGCAGCAGAACGGCTCGTTCGTCTATGGCGCCGAAGTCGACGTCAACTATTCGGGCGTTGATGGCACTGTCGCAGACGAGTTCGGCAACTATGCCACCTCCCGCACGACCGTTGACGGCTCGCTGCGCGGCCGCGCCGGCGTGACCGTCACCGAAGACATCCTGCTCTACGGTACGGCCGGTCTTGCCGCCGAGCGTCAGCGCGTTTCGGTCGGCGATTCTGCCGGCGAAATCGCCCGCGACACTAACGTCGCTCTTGGCTACACGGTCGGCGCCGGCGTCGATGCTCGCCTGACCGATCAGGTCTTCGGCCGCCTTGAATACCGCTACACCGACTATGGCAGCGAAACGTTCGACTTCCCGGGCGTTGGCTCGACCGAAATCGACTCCAACAACCACCGCGTCACGGTTGGTCTGGGCGTCAAGTTCTAATTCGGCTCGAATTGGATTGCGGAAGGCCGGCGTTCGCGCCGGCCTTTTTGCGTGAGTTATTGCGGTAGCTGAGCGGCAAGTTCCGGAAATCGCTCGTCGAAACGCTTGGCCCAGCGCGTGAGCTTGGCCCGCTTACGCTCCCACTGCCCCTCGAAGCGCAGCGACAGATAGCCCAGCGTCGCGCGCAAGGCGATGTGCCCGCCCGTGATCTTCTTGGTCAGCTTGGGCGGATTCGCGTTGAGTTCGTCCAGCGCACGCACGACTTTCGACCATTGCCGTTCCAGCCAGGGGAGGTGGATTTTTTCCTCGGGCCGGAACCGGCGCTCATAGACGTGGGCGAGAAGGCAGTCGCAAATCCCGTCGGCGAGAGCTTCCAGACGCTCCGCCTCGAGCCGCTTTTCTGCATTGCGCGGATAAAGGCTGTTGCCGGCGGTCCTGTTGATGAGGTGCATGATCACCCGGCTGTCATAGACCCCTTGTCCGTCTTCCAGGATCAGACACGGGATTTTGCCGAGCGGGTTTGCCTCGATGAGCAGATCTGGATCGGCGTTGGTGTCGACCGTCTCGGCTTCAAGCGCGAATCCGGCATAGGCGGCAGCCATGCGGACCTTGGCGCTATATGGCGATGCAGGCGAATAGAGCAATTGGGGCATCCATGGGATCTCCGGTACGACGATGGCCGACAGGTTATGCGAGCAGTCGCCGCGCGGCAATGTCGAAGCGTCTATCGTGGCGGTATCCGAACATCGAACCGGCCGCATGATCGTTGGGCGACTTCCGGACAGGAGCGGAAGGCGAGATCGACCGTCAAGCAAATGCGTATGTCGCGCAGCAAGCCATCGGGGCACGTGATCGAAAGCCCGTCCTGCGGAAGGCCCGGATTCACTTCAAGAAGAGAATCATGAAGTGAGGCGGTCGAGACGCGCCCGTCGGCAAGTTCGGGGAGCGCAACTTTTTCAAACGCGGCGCGTGTCGTGTCGAAATAGACGTCGATCGGCAACCCGGTGCAAGTGCCGTGCTTGCGCCACTGGTGACGGATCAGGCCGTTCGACGGCATGATATCGTTGATGGACCTGATCTCGGCGCGCGAGGGGTTGGGCGCGTCGTCGTCGCAGAACTCCGGCCAACCGTTCGCGAACTGCGGCCACAGTCCATGGACCACAAAACCGAGATCGCGGTCGCCGTCGCATTGCTGCGCATTGGCGCGCTCGCCCTCGGCAGCGCAATAGCTTGGGGACCATGAAAGCGCGAGAACGTAAAAATCAAAGGGTAGGGCAGGTTCATCTGGCTGCTCGCCGCACGCAGCGAGCGCTGCGCCGATTGTCAGGAGCCAAAATAGTCGACGCAGCAAGCGTTATATCAATGTAGGACGCGGCAATTGCCGCCATAAACCTTCCAGCGGTCGAAGCCGAGCACGCAGAATTCGACATTGCTGCCGATCGACGCGAACCCCATCGGGTGCTCGATCAGATACCAGACGTCGCGCACATAGCCGTCCGTCAGATGCACGTTGGCGCGGCAGTATCGCCGCTCGATCGGCCAGTCGGGCTGCGAAGGAAGATACCGGTTCTCGCGAATATCACGGAATTCGGCGATATCGACCAGCGGGAGGTTTGGAACATGACGAACCTGATGGGCGAACTTCTTGGTGATGGAGCCAAGCACCCGGTCGTTGGCGCAGACCCCGGGGTCGGTCGCGTAAACGCCTCGGATCATGTCGGCTGCGGCCGCTTGATGCGGCAGGCTGGCGGCAAGGACGGACAAAGCCGTGACGAGAGCAGCGCCTGTGCGGCGAAGCATGGTGGCCATGGAGGGTCTCCCAGAGGCGATCAGTAGCTTCGCAATGTCTGTCACTGCCGCCGTTCGGTCAAGATGCTGGACGCTCGCCGGCCAGCCAATCGGCGCCCCATGTTGCATCCGTGCTTTCGCCGAGCAGTCGCGCAAGCGTCGGGAGAATGACATTCATCTCCGCCGCGAGCGGGAAGGGCGGGTTGATGACGACAAGACCGCTTCCGTCGAACCGCTCGGGCGTAGTTGGCGCACGGATCGTGAGACTGATGTCGAGGATCTTGGGGATGCCGGCGACACCTAATTGATGGCGGAACGCGGCAACGGCCCGGCGGTTCTTGATCGGATACCAGAGGAGATAGGTTCCGCCCGGCCAGCGTTTGTGAGCTTTCAAGAGCCCGCCGATCAACCGGTCGAATTCGCCCTCCTGTTCAAAAGGAGGATCGACGATCACCAGACCGCGCTTTTCCTTGGGCGGGAGATGCGCTCCGAGCGCCAGCCAGCCGTCGAGCTCGATCGCCCGGGTCTGATAGTCGCCGGCAAAATTAGCTTTCAAGGTCCCAGCATCCCCCGGGTGAAGTTCGATCGCGGTCAATCGATCTTGCGGGCGCAACAAGGACCGTGCGATCGCGGGCGACCCCGGATAGGCCGTCGAACCGCCATCAGGATTGGTTGCCCGCACTGCGTCGAGATAGGGCGCAACAAGATCGCTGACGTCATGCGGCAACTCGGCATCAAGAATCCGGCCGATGCCGCCCCTCCATTCGCCGGTCGTCTGCGCTTCCGGAGAAGACAGATCATAGCAGCCGATTCCGGCATGCGTGTCGACAACTCGAAATGCGCCCGGCTTGCGCTTAAGATACTCAATTACCCGGGTGAGGGTGATGTGCTTGACCACATCAGCGAAATTGCCGGCATGATAGACATGGCGATAGTTCACGTCCGGTCCTTTTGTCACCCGCGCTCTACACCTGGACACGGATTTCCGCTAGTCATTCGCCATGAACCAACACACGCCCTTCCGCATCGGCCACTCGGCTTGCCCACATGATTGCCCGTCCACCTGCGCGCTCGACGTCGAGATCGTCGATGGCAGGGTCGGCCGCATCCACGGCGCCAAGGACAACAGCTACACTGCCGGTGTCATCTGCGCCAAGGTGGCTCGCTATGCGGAACGGATCCACCATCCCGAACGGCTTTTGAAGCCGCTGGTCCGTGCCGGCGCGAAGGGCGAGGGCGCATGGAAGGAGGCGAGTTGGGATGCGGCTCTCGATCTCATCGCCGAGAAATTCCTGGCGGCGGAAGCCGCCCACGGATCCGAAGCGATCTGGCCTTATTATTATGCCGGCACGATGGGGCTCGTGCAGCGCGACGGCATCCACCGGCTGCGCCACGCCAAGAGATATTCCGGCTTCTTCGAGACGATCTGCACCAATCTCGCCTGGACGGGATGGGTCATGGGGACTGGCCGGCTGATGGGGCCTGATCCACGCGAGATGGCAAAGTCGGATTGCGTGGTGATCTGGGGCACCAATGCCGTAGTCACGCAGGTCAACGTGATGACCCACGCGATCAAGGCGCGCAAGGAGCACGGCGCGAAGATCGTCGTCATTGACGTCTATGACAATGCGACCATGAAGCAGGCC
>CAZEEC010000003.1:48209-55610 GCA_964511105.1 uncultured Mesorhizobium sp. | reverse complement strand
GGCCGTTTTCGGCCAGAATCCGCTTCATCACCGCGACGATTTCGCCCGGATCGACTTTTCCTTGAGTTTCGGCGCGTGCCAAGTGGTGCAAATCCCGTGTTGCTGCGGGCTTTATCGTGAGCCGCCTGCCTATGCCTCCTGGGAACCCGTGATGCAATCGGCAATCGGCCGAAATGGCCTCAAGCCGCTTGCCAATATCGGCCCGTGGTGCGGATATGGAACGCTTCAGGCTCACGCGCGAAACCCAAAAGGCCGACGATCGCCGCCCGGGGATGCAGCGACACGAAGATGGGCATCCGGCGCATGAAAGCGGAATGCGGAGCCTTGTCTTCGAAGGCTTCGCGAAACCGCGGATGTTGCAAGGCAGGCATGATTTTCGCCGCGATGCCGCCCGTGAGGTAGACACCGCCGCGGCTCATATACACGAGCGCGATATCACCTGCGAGCCGCCCTAGGCAGGTAACGAAGAGGTCGAGCGCTTCTTCGGCGACTCGATCGGTCCTGTCGAGCGCCGCAGCCGAGATTTCCGCCGGTTTTGAGGATCGTGCCTCCATGCCGCCGGCGGCCGCCACTGCTTGGTAGAGATTGACAAGGCCAGGCCCGCAGAGAATTTGCTCGCCGGACACGCGTCCTTCGATGCGTTTAATGTGCGGGAATATCTCGTATTCGCGTTCGGTGCGGGGGCCGATATCGACATGGCCGCCTTCTCCAGGAACCGGCACCCAGACATTTCCGACGCGCACGAGCCCGGCAACGCCAAGCCCGGTTCCTGGCCCAAGCACGACGCGGCTTGCTTCTAGCTCGCCGTCGCTGCCGCCGATCCGCTCCAGGTGATCCGGACCGAGGGCAACGGCTGCCAACGCCTGCGCCTCAAAGTCATTGAGAACCAAGACCTCCGAGAAGCCCCGTCGATCAATCAACGCGCGCGGTCGCACCGTCCACGGCGAGTTGGTCAACTTCACTTCATCGCCCGAAACGGGTGCTGCGATCGCGAGGATCGCCGAGCGCGGCTTCACCTCCGATCTGTCCAGGATCGCCTGTTCTATGGCGATGTCGAGATCATAAAAATCGCGCGTCGCAATCGTTGGAAAGTCGATCGGCTCGGCTTCAGGCGATGGCAAAATGGCGAAGCGCGCATTGGTGCCGCCTATATCGCCCACCAAAACGGGAAACTGCTGGATTGGCTGTGTGTGACCGGTGAGATTCATCTGGCGGCTGCGTGTTACTGTCCCTGTCGCCAATGGAGGTCTTGCGGCGGATCCAGTCAAGGCTGGGGGCGTGGCATCGGCAAAGGTATTCGTGATCCTGGCGTTCGTGCATAGGTGCCAACGGCGAGCGGCGGCGCTTCAGTTCGAGTGTTCAGCCTCTCCGGGCCCTCGATGGTCGCCGCCGCTTCAGATCGTGGTGCGGACGCCCGCAGCACATCGGTGCAGGCAGGCGGGAGGTCGGAAAGTCGCATCACGTCGCGCGCCCGCGGCTGTTGCGGGCCGGACGCCGGCCGCCACGGCTCGTCGGTAAACCACCAATCGAGCGAGGAATCGCAGCCATCGCCACTGGCGACAGGCTCCTGCGGCCGACAGTCCGGCGATCCAGCGGGACACGCGATACGGATATGAAAGTGCGAATCATGTCCCCAGATCGGCCGGATCTTGCCAAGCCAGGGCCGGTGGCCGCCCCCGGTGTCGCAAAGCTTCCTCTTGATGCCGGGATGGACCAAAATGCGCTCGACCTCCCGATACTCGGCCGCACGGCGCAAGATCCCGACATGCGCCGGCGTCCACTTACGTTCGTCAACGGTCAGTTGGCCCTCACGTAGGAGAGAAACAAACTCGAATGTCTCACGCTCGGCTGCGGTCAGGCGCGGCGTCGGCATGGGCTGGAACCAAACATCGGCATCGAGCCCGAGTTGGTGCGATGCGTGGCCCCACAGCATAGGGCCGCCACGCGGCTGCGAGATGTCGCCGATAAGAAGGCCAGGCCAACCATCCGCCGTTGCCTCCCGGGATAGCCTTTCCAGAAGCCGCACCATGTTCGGGTGGCCCCAACGCCGGTTGCGCGACAGGCGCATGACCTGCCAATGCTGCCCGTCGGCTGCGATCGCCACGCCGCCGGCAAAACACCCCTTGGCATAGGAGCCGTGGACACGGGGGTCGGCTGCCGCCGGAAGCGTCTGGCTTCCGAACAGATCCTTGGCAAGCGGTTCGGCGTTCGCCATCGACGCAACCACCACGCCAATGACCAAGCTCAAGGTCCCGATCCAGCGAACAACATCCATCGGCACTTCCTGGGAGATGATCTTCCGGACTCTCGCCGCGCGAGGGTTAAGGAAACCGTAACGGTACGTGCAATGACGGCGATCGCCACAGGACACAGGCCGTCACTTCGGATTCCGCGCTAACGCCCATTCGGACCTCACGTCGCGGTCCGTCTCGCCTGTCTCGCGCTTTTCATGACGTTTTAGGGTAGCAGCATCCGCTAGGCGGGCTAGCGCCCACACGGCGGCACCCCGCACCAGTGGAGAAGGATCGTCGAGCAAATTCTCCACCGGCGGGACCAGTCGAGCGTTGCCGGAATTGCCAGCAGCAACCAGAACATTGCGGATGAAGCGGTCGCGGCCAATGCGCTTGATCGGCGAGCCGGCAAACATCTGCCGAAAGGCTGTATCGTCAAGGCGCAACAGATCATGCAGTTCCGGCGCCTTCAGGTCGTCGCGAGCGATGAGCTTTACTTCCCGTGCTTGCCGCGCGAATTTGTTCCAGGGGCATGCAGCCAGGCAATCGTCGCAGCCATAGATGCGGTTGCCCATGGCCCGGCGGAATTCGTGCGGAATCGGGCCCTTGTGCTCGATGGTCAGGTAGGAGATGCAGCGCCGGGCATCGATCTGGTAGGGCGCTGGAAAGGCCTGGGTCGGGCAAATGTCGACACAGGCGCGGCAGGAGCCGCAATGATCGGGCTCCGCCACGTCCGGCTGCAGTTCGGCCGTCGTAAAGATGGATCCGAGAAACAACCAGGAGCCGAAGCTGCGGCTAACAAGGTTGGTGTGCTTGCCTTGCCAGCCTAGTCCCGCGGCGGCGGCAAGCGGCTTTTCCATGACGGGCGCTGTGTCGACAAAGACCTTGACCTCTTGTCCGGTTCGCGCGGCGAATTTTTGTGCAAGCGTCTTTAGTTTGCCCTTGATGATATCGTGATAGTCGCGATGGCGGGCATAGACCGAAATTGCCGCGCGATCACGCGCTTCAAGCAGCGCCAGCGGGTCCTCGTCCGGACCATAATTCATGGCGAGAATGATGACTGAGCGGGCCTCGGGCCAAAGCGCATTTGGACGGGCGCGCCGCTCGAGTGTCTCGGCCATCCACTCCATCGTGCCGTGTCGTCCCGCCTCGACGAATGCCCCAAGCCGCGACCCAGCCTCGGCAATCGTGTCGGTTCGCGTCACCGCAACGGCGTCGAATCCGAGCGCCTCGGCCTCGACATCGATAAATTCCCGAAGACGCGCCGCCGGAGCCTGTTTCCCGGACGCCTTCATTCTAGAAATCGAGATCTGCATAGTGGGCGGCAGGTGTCAGCCCGCGCACGCGATCGGCAAGCAGTGGCCGGAAGGAGGGGCGCGACTTCATCCGCGTATACCATTCCCTGGCAGCAGGATATTCAGCCCAATCGATCTCGCCAAGGTAATCGAGCACGGAGATTGCCGCGGCCGCGCCTAAATCGGCATAGGTCAGACGCGAGCCGGCGAGCCAATTGCGCGTTCCTGATAGCCAGTTTGTATATTTCATATGCTGGCGTATATTTGCACGCGCAGCGCGGATCGCCGCCGAATTGGGCGATCCTCCGCCATGCTCAGGTGGGATATGAGGCTTCAGTGCGCGTTCGCGTACCAGATGCCTGGTTACCTCCCCATCCGTTTTCACCAGGTACCAGTCGATCAGGCGGCGAATTTCCGCCCGTGTGATCGGATTCTCCGCCATCAGACGCTTATCGCGCTTCAACGCGCCACGCGTCTCATCGACATACTCAGCGATAACGGAGGCGCCGACAATCGGCTCGTCGGCTTCGGCCAAGAGCACAGGGAGCGTGCCGGCCGGGTTCAACTGCAGGAATTCCTTGCGCCGGGCCCAAGGCTTCTCCTCGATCAGCGACAGGTCCTCGCCATACTCGCCGAATGCCAGGCGGATGAAGCGGCAAGAGGCATACAGCGGATGGTGGAAAAGAGTCAGCATGAGCGAAGAGACTGGCCTTTTGACGGTCCGACAGATAATCCTCGGCGCGGATTCGGGTAGAGCGCACGGTGCGGCGAGAGCTATAGGCAGACCGGGTTCGCCTGACAAGCAGACCTTTTACAAGCATCCTGCCGCGGAGACTTCATGGAAGAGCAATCGCTTCTTGTCGCGGCCCTTCTCGGCGTAGTCGAAGGGTTGACCGAGTTCATTCCTGTTTCATCGACGGGACATCTCCTTCTAGCCGGCCATTTTCTGGGCTTTCGATCGACCGGGAACAGCTTCGAGGTCCTAATCCAGTTGGGTGCCATCCTGGCCATCTTGACCGTCTATTTCTCGCGCCTCTGGACCATGCTGGTGACATTACCGAGGAGCCGGGAAACGCAATATTTTGTCGCCGGGATTTTGGTGGCGTTCCTGCCGGCGGCCATCATCGGTGCGCTCGCGCATGATTTCATCAAGACGGTGCTGTTCGAGTCGCCGATGACGATCTGCATTATGCTGATCGTCGGTGGGTTCATCCTGCTTTGGGTGGATGGTCGCAAGATCGAGCCAAAATACACCCACGTCGCCGAACTTCCGATGTCGGTCTACTTCAAGATCGGCCTGATCCAGTGCCTGTCGATGATCCCTGGCACGTCTCGCTCCGGGGCCACTATCGTCGGCGCCTTGTTGATGGGCGTCGACAAGCGATCGGCGGCCGAATTCTCCTTCTTTCTTGCCATGCCGACCATGGTCGGGGCATTTGCCTATGACCTTTTCCAGAACCGCGATATTCTGACGGTCGATGATTTTTGGATCATCACCGCCGGTTTCGTCACAGCCTTCGCCTCGGCCGTACTTGTCGTGCGCTTCCTGCTCGATTTCGTCGCGATCCGAGGCTACGCCCCCTTTGCCTACTGGCGCCTGATTGTCGGGACGCTTGGACTGGTCAGCCTCTTGGTGTGGGGCTAACCGGTGGACTTGACGAGGCGGGGCTTCGAGCGCCGGCCGCCGCTACTGCCGGAATGAGCTGCCATGAAATCGACGATACGCGGCACGATCTGCGAGCGAAACCGCGAGCCGTTAAAGACGCCGTAGTGGCCGACTTTCGGCTGGACGTAGTGGCCGCGCATCTGCTCCGGGACATTGGCGCAGAGATCATGCGCTGCCTGCGTTTGGCCAAGCCCTGAGATGTCGTCATTCTCGCCTTCGACGGTCAAAAGCGCGACATTTCTCACGGCGCTCAAATCGACGAGCTCATCGCGATGATGCATTCGACCCTTCGGCATATCGTGTTTAACGAAAACCGTATCCACAGTCTGCAAATAGAATTCTGCGGTTAAGTCCATCACCGCCAGATACTCATCATAGAAGTCGCGATGCTTCTCGGCCGAATCGCCGTCATTCTTGACCAAGTGCATAAAGAACTCTTTGTGCGCGATAAGATGACGGTCGAGGTTCATGCTCATGAAGCCCGACAGTTGTAGAAAGCCAGGATAAACCTTACGCGTGAATCCTGGCTCCGGCCACGGCACAGGCATGATGACATTCTCGCGAAACCAGTCGATGCCCTTTTCCTGCGCAAGTTTGTTGACCGCAGTGGGGTTCCGCCGGGTATCGATTGGCCCACCCATCAAGGTCATCGAGGCCGGCGCCATGCGGTCAGCGCCGGCTTCCATCACGGCCACCGCAGCCAGAACCGGAACCGCAGGCTGACAAACAGCCATCACATGCGTGTCCGGCCCCAGATGGTGCAGCATCTCGATGACGTAATCGATATAGTCATCGAGGTCGAAGCGGCCGTCAGAGACTGGCACCATGCGTGCATCCGTCCAGTCGGTGATGTAAACCTCCGCATGCTGGATCATCGATTCCACGGTGCCGCGCAGCAGTGTCGCGTAGTGCCCTGACATCGGCGCGACGATGAGAAGTTTCGGGTCTGCCTTCCGCGTTGCCGGCAGGTCGCGGTCGAAATGAACCAGGTTGCAAAAGGACTTCGACCAGACGGTCCGCTCCATGATCGGAACGGACTTGCCGTCGATCTCGATTTTTTCAATTCCGAAAACAGGCTTCCCATAGCGCCGCGTGACTCGTTCATATATCTCGGCCCCGGCCGCAATGGTTCGACCGAGGGATGTGTGAGACAGCGGATTGAGGGGGTTGGAATAAAGCAGTTTCACCGCGTCGGCGACGGCCCGCGCGGGCTGCAGTGCAGCATGGTTCAATTCGTAGAACTGATAATACATCAATCGATCCCAATGCGTCCCGACAGACGTTTAGCGTGCCGAAACTGTTGCCATCATACCGTAACGAACCTAACGATCATCTATTGCATTGCAATAATTGGTCAGCCTAGCTCCCATGGCTTTCCCCGACCTGTCGCGTCTGATCAGCTTGGCGCGACACGATCGGCCATCGCCGCGCCTCGTCTTCCCATCGGTTGATCGGAGCCGGTGGTAGTGTCTTGAGCGGTCTCGTGCTCCAGCTCCGCGTTCAGTTCGGCACCGACGAGGAGGATCATGACCGATATCCAGGTCCACATCATGAAGCCGATGACCGCACCCAAGGAACCATAGGTCGCGTTGTAGTCTGCGAAGTTCTCTAGATACCAGGAAAAGCCGATCGAGGTGACGATCCAAACGAGCGTCGCCAATGCCGATCCCCACGTCACCCACTGCCACCTGGCATCCTCCCGGCTGGGCCCGAAGCGGTAGATCAACGATATCGCCAGCATCACGGCGAACAGCATGATCGGCCAACGCAGATAGCGGACGAGCGTCTCGGTCATACCCTCGAGGTTGAAGGCTGCAAAGAGAGCCGGAACGATTCCCACGATAACGAGAAACAAAATGCCGATTAAGAGGGCGCCGAGCGTGAAGGCAAGCGACATCAGGTTATACTTCACGAACCCGCGCTTCTCGTCCTCGCCATAGACGACGTTCATTGCGTCGAACAAGGACTTCATGCCGCTATTCGCGCTCCAAAGGGCGATGCCGAGCCCGAGGAGAAAGCCAAAGCTCAGTGCACCTTGATCCTGCTGCGCCAAAGACATGAGTTGCCCTTCGATGATCTCGATACCGCCGGAAGGCAGGAGACCGCCGAGGAAGGCGATGTGGTCGGCGATAGTGTTCGGATCCGCCACGAAGCCGTAAAGGGAGACAAACGCAGCGAGTGCGGGAAAGAGCGCCAGGAGAAGATAAAA
>CAZEEC010000003.1:0-48109 GCA_964511105.1 uncultured Mesorhizobium sp. | reverse complement strand
GGGAAGTTCCTCCTCGGCAAGGAGCCTTTGAATCTAACTCTTCTCGCGGGCCGTCAAGCGGCCCTGGTGCTCAGCCTGCGAAGGCTCGCTGCCATCGTCTCGCCTGGCAGGTCGATCAGAATCGGCGCTTCGGTGAACACGATCGCAGCTTTGATCTCATGGTGGGGATAAAGCGGCTGCAGGAGCGCATGATAAAGCGCCAGTTGCGCGATATAGCTGGCCGGAACGTCTGCAAGTCGAACCGGCGGCGGTCGATTTGTCTTGTAATCGATGATCAGAACTTCGTTCTGTGTCACCACAAGCCGGTCGACCCTACCCGTGACGGCCCGCTCGATGCCTCCGATCAACACTTTTCCCATGATCGACACTTCGGCGCGCGAGCCTTCTGCGAACACGCGCGCATAGGCGGGATCGGTAAGAATGGTGGCAATCTGCAACCAAATTTCCTCACGTTCGCTTTCGCCTCCGTCTTCATCCAACCTGCCGAGATAGCGCCGTGCGGCAGCCTCCCGCTGGCCTCGCGGCATATCCGGCAAGACCTGCAGCAGCCGGTGGATCGCCGCGCCGCGCTGGAGAGCCTTGGAGGGATGAGCCGATGGCGACAGCACAGGTGACCGATTGATGAGGCTCGCTTGGCTGTCCGACTGAATGACAGCACCGGCGCCCGAAGGTGCCAGCGGACGCGGCAGGACGGGCGGAGGTGGCAGGGCCTGCTGCAAGGTCTGCGGTAGATCCTGTATGTCTAGCTTATCGTCTGCATTATCCTCGTTAAGTGCAACCGGCTTGCGCGGGGTGACGCGATAAACAAGAATCTCGTCACCCGAAACTGGATGCGCCTCACGCGCCGTCGATTCCGAATGAGCCAGCGCATGGCTCACCATCGAATGCCAGGTGAGTTCAGACGGCTCTCGCTTTCCTCGAAAGCCACAAACAATCAAACGGTCCTCAGCACGCGTCATTCCGACGTAGAGCAGCCGGCGGTACTCTTCTTCCGCCTTCTCTCGGATGATCGAGGCAGTTTGCCGTGCAAAACTACTGCCGGTATCTCCGCCTGCGCGCCACAAAAACCCGCGACCACGCCATTCCCCGTTCGGCGCATCGATCGGCATCAGAGTTGGCAGGTGACTGTCGGAAAACGGCGCCGACCCGCTGTCGACAAGAAAAACAACCGGTGCTTCCAGGCCCTTGGCAGCATGGGCCGTCATGATCCGTACCTCTCCCCGTGACTGGTCCATCTCGCGCTTGATTTCTGGACTGTCGCGGTCGAGAAGCGCCAGAATGGCTTCCAGACCTACTGCCCCGCTTCTTTCGGCTGCGAGGCAAAAGCTCAGGAATTCGTCCACCACGTCGCCGGCTTCCGGTCCAAGTCGCGCGACGATCCGGGCCCGACCCGAGTCGCGACCGAGAATGCGACCGTAGAATTCGAAGGCCGGCATGAAGCCGACTTCGTCGCGCCAAACCTGCAACTGGTCGCCCACCATCTTCAGTTCGGCATCACTGGCCGCCGCCTCTCGCAACGCTGCCCCGAGCGAGCGCTTTCGACCAAGAGCGATCGCCAGCAACTTTTCTTCCGAAATCCCGAAAATAGGGCTCTTCAGAAGAGCAGCCAGAGACAGGTCGTCCTCGGGCTGCAGGACAAAGCGACCAATGGCCATGAGGTCCTGCACGGCGATATGGTCAGCCAGCACCAGGCGGTCGGCGCCCGCTACCGGCACATGCCGGTTCTTCAACTCGCGGGACAGCGCGTGGACAAAGCCGCCACGCTTGCGCACCAGCACCATGACGTCGCCGGGTGCCAGGCGCCGATTGCGGCCAGGAAGGATTTCACCCTTGTCGAGCCAGCGGCGGATCGTGAGCGCGATCAGTTCAGCGAGTTTGGCGGCGGGCGCCGACATGTGATCGATAGCCTGCGTCCAGTCGTCGGGCGCTTCAACATCCTGCGGCGCAGCGGTCGGCCAGACTTCGACTTGTCCCGGGGCGTCCATGCGAATGGCGCTGTGGAGAATATCCTCGACATCACGCGTCAGCCCCTTACGCGCCTCGGGACGGGAAAAAACAAGATCGACAGCCGAAAGCACATCCTGCGTCGAACGAAATGAATGGCTCAGACGTACGCGCTCAAACCGACGCTCGATCTCTTCGACACGTTCGCGGAATTCATGTCCGGACACCGCAAAAGCTTCGGGTTCGGCCCCTTGAAAAGAATAGATGGACTGCTTCTCGTCACCCACCGCGAAGACCGTGCGTGCAACCTCACGCGCTCCATCTCCGGCAAAAAACTCATCAGTCAGTCGCTTGACGACCCGCCATTGTTCCGGGCTCGTATCTTGTGCTTCGTCGAGCAGTATATGATCGATGCCTTTGTCGAGCTTGTAGTGCACCCACGCCCCTGCATCCTGACGCGAAAGGAGCGCCACCGTGCGCTGGATGAGGTCGTTAAAATCGAGGAAACCGCGCGACCGCTTCAACCGCTCGTAGCGCGCGATCAGCCAATCGGCGACGATTAGGGCGGATCGCGATGCGCGAAGCATTGACAACAAGGCCGCCCGATCGAGCGTGACTTGTACGGCCTCAGCCATCCGCGCAAACTCGGCCTCGAACCCAACAAAATGCTCGGCTACTCCCTTTGATAGAATGGCTTTGACTGCGCGCGGCTCAAACGCCGTTTCCCTCTTCGTAAGAAATGTCTTACGCAAGGCCTGCAGGCACTCATCAGGGTTGCCAGACCTGCACACAGCAAGCAAATCCTGGGCAAATTGCTGCGCCCGCACTTTACCCGCGCGCGCCGCACGATCAGCGAATTGGCTTGCAAAGGCTTGGTCGAAATGACGATCTGGCCAGCAAGCGGCCAGCATATCTTCAGCAGTCTCTTTTCCGGAGAAACCGAACGCGGAGAACAGGGGGTCATAATTGTCGGGCGCGGGACCTACCTCTCCGATGAAAACGCGGACATCGTCGCGGCGTCGCACGATCTCGGCCAGCAATCGTTCGAGTCCCGTCTCGCCACCAATATCCAGGATATTGGCAAAGGCCTCCGCGAGTTCGGGTTCGTTCCCTCCGGCTGCGCCCGCGATCATCGAACGGCGCGCTTCGGAAAGGAGAGCAGCCTCCATCTGGTTGTCGAGTAGCTCAAAATGGCCCGCCACATTTGCTTCCAGAGGAAACTGATGCAGGACAGCCTCGCAAAAAGCGTGGATCGTCTGGATTTTGAGGCCGCCGGGGGTCTCCAAAGCTTCGGCGAAGAGCCGCCGCGCGCGAACCAGACGGCCGGCCGCTGGTACGCTCCCGTCGAATTCGGCTATTCTGGCTGCGAGCGCAGCATCATCCAGTGCCGTCCATGAACTCAGTATATCGAAGACCCGGTTCGACATATTGGCCGCAGCCGCTCGCGTATAGGTCAGGCACAAGATGCGCGACGGATCCGTGCCGTCGAGCAGCAATCGTACCACACGCTGCGACAGGACGTGGGTCTTGCCCGATCCTGCATTGGCCGAGACCCAGGCCGAGTTCTTCGGGTCGGACGCACGCGCCTGGTCCCGCTTGGTCGAATCAGGAATGATGAAGGTGGTTCTCACTCCACTCCTCCTCCTTCGTCACCACCCGCCGACCATTCAAGAACCCGCGCCAGATGATCGTAATCGCCGCTGACATCGCCTTCTTTGAACGGCAGGGCCCGCGACAGATAAGTGGACTGCGGCAACTGGTAGTAAGCAATAAGCTTTTCCAAGCGCTCCCAGGCATCGTTGGCGAGTTCTGGACCGCTCCTGATTTCCTTCTTGAATTCATGAATTGGATCCGGATCGACCTCCCCGTTCGCCTTTAGACGCACATAGGCAAGCTCAGCGGGCGTGGCTTGTCCTACTTCCTTGAATGCACCGCGCATCAAAAGAGCGGCTTCCAGCGCCAATTGTGGCGCAAGCAGCGTATGCGCTTGGCCCTTTGAAGGGTTCGTCCCCGTCTTGAAATCGAGAATGTCGGCCATTCCGGCAGGCCGCAGATCGATCCGGTCGGCATAGCCGGACAAGGTCGCGCCGGTCGCCCCGACCAAGGTTGCATCGGCACGCGCCTCGGCAAAGCGGCGCTTGACGCCGACACGGCCTCGCTCCCAAGCCACGAACCGGCTGGCGGTCTTGGCGAAGCGCGGCCACCAGACGGCATCGACGTCGGCGGGCAGAGCGATTTCATCAAATTTCCGGCGACCGATCTCGATCAACCGCTCGGCTGCATCGGCAGCGAAGGGATCGATTTCGGCTACTGCGAAACCGTGCAGGATGTCATGAAAGAGCGACCCTCGTTCTGCCGCACCCGGGTCGCGCAGCAGCGGCTCAACCGGCTGCAGGTTCAGGATGCGTCGCGCATAAACCGCATAAGGGTCGCGGCGCAACCTCTCGATCTCGGTGACGGAGAACCGGGTCGGGCGCGAATCGACAGGCGGACTCGGTGCGGGACGACGCGCAAAAGGCACCTCGTTGCGCCTGTCGAGCTGGTCGGCCCAGTGAAGATAGGTACGCCCGCGCTGGCGCATTTCTTCGGTAGCCTGCGGCCCTGCGCAGGTAAGCAACCGCTGCAGCCAGCGGGACGCGACAGCTGGCGCTTCGCCGGCGCGCCCCGAACGGGTCAGGATAACCCTGGGATTGGCCATGGCCATCACGAAGTCATGCGCAGACTGGCCGATCCGGCGTTCCGGCGGCTCCAGATCGAGCCCAGATTTCATCATTCGGGACATGAACCGGTCGGGGTTCGCCTTGTGCGGCCAACTGCCCTCGTTGAGCCCGCCGATGATCATCGTGTCGACGGTTTGAAGCCGCGCCTCGAGCGGGCCCCAGATCGAGACCCTCGGATCGCCGGCCGGCGTCGGCTTAACCGTTTCGCCGGCGATTAGCGCACTCAGCACGTCCGGCCATTCCTCGGGGCTAAAGCGCAGCACGCCATCTAGTTCTACGAGTCTCCGCAGGAACCCAACCAGCTGCCGGCCGGCGTCGCCACTATAAACAGGATCGAGACGACCCAACTCGTCGCAGCCGGCCGCCTCCAGCGTTTCAACCGTAGCGGTAATCACTTCCGCCAGATCCAGCTCTTTCCTGTCGCGCAGATCAGCCAGCGGCCTCACCGCGCGCTGCAGGCGATCAGCGATCTCGGCTGCCTCACTCCGGCGATCGCCGTCCAGACGATCAATCCAAAAGGCCTTGCGGGAAGCCATGTCATGCGCATTAAGCCGTGCGGAGAAATGCCCGGCAAACCGGGTAACATCGGGGCGTCCTGTGCCGCCGCGCAACGCGACAAGATCAATCGTTTCTGCCGCGCGTCGCACCATCGCGCGCGAACAGCCTAGATGGAGAAGCGGATGCTTCAGGAGTGACAATAGGTCAACGGGATCACCGGGCCTGATCGTCGTTTCGACGATAAGGCGCAAGAGCACGGCCGGCGGTGAAGCAGAAAGAAGCGTCCCTGCAGAATCGTCCGCTACGATGTCGAAGCGACGGAGTTCGTTTGCGACCCGCCGCGCCAGATTTCGATCGGCTGTCACGAGCGCTGCCGAACTATGCTCGTCGTTGATAGCCAGCCTCAAGGCTACAGCGATCGATAGCGCCTCCTCTCGCTCATTGGCAGCCTCAATTAAGGTCACGCCGTCGAGCGCCCCCTGCTTCAATGCACCTTCCAAGATCGCACGTTGGTGAGACCAGGCATCCGTCGTTTCAGCGGGACGCAGCGCCTCACCTACGACTTGGATCCGCGCGGCGATCACATCATTGGCCTCGCCAATATCGGACACATCGCGTCGTTCGATGCCAAGCCGGTCGAGCAGTTTCTTCAAGCCGGCTTGCGGATGGCCGTGAAGCGAAGGGGGCGCATTCGGCTTTCCTATTGCATCCCAACTCGCTTGGTCGATATCGCGGTCGAGCCCGGGCAGCACCACTGCGCCTTCAGCCAGCCGGCTAACCGCTCCTAGAAGTTCCGCCGTTGCAGGGATCGAGCCGGTCGATCCTGCTGCAATAACCGGACCGCGATTCTGACGCTCCGATAATCTTCGGGCTTCCGCACGGATATGCGCGTTCCGGTAGAAGGCAGGATTCGACCGCCCGGCCTCCGCCAGATGAAGAGGCCATGCTTGGGTGACGATCTGCAGGAATTCGAGCGTCACCTGCCACCAACCCGCCAGTTCGACCGGTACGATGCCGGCCAGAGCATTCCAGTCACCGCCTTCGGTCTCGATCTCATCGATCAGCTCGGAAAGATCGCGTGCCAGCCAAAGTGCATCCGGAAGGGAGGCAGGTATCACCAGATCCTCGCCGTAAAGCTCTGCCAGATGTGCGGGCAGCTCCCGCTTCCAAGCCTGAACAAGTGGCGCCAGGCGCACGATACGCTCGAGGGCATCGATCGGGGGCGCCATATCGAGCATGGCGCTGTCGCTGAAGAGTCCGCCATCGTCCTCGAATTCGCCCAGCGGACGAATGACCGGTAGAATTGCTGACGTCGCCCCCAGGTGTTCAACAAAGCCCGTGCGAAGCTCCCGTGCAGCACGTCGGGTCGGAACGTAGATCGTGACATCCGCTAGAGCGATCGGCGACCCGTCATAACGAAAGCTCTCGACGAGACGTCCCTCGATAAGCGCGTCGATGAGGGTCGGTAGAAAGGGCGATGCGGCCGGAATGTTCAGGACGCGCGTCATGCTGCCCTTGGCCGATACGTTGCGACGGCGGCTTCTGCGGTCTCGATTGCTTCGGGCGTGCCTACGGTGATCCAGTGCCCCTTCATGACATGGCCGAACAGCCGGCAGGCGTTGATCGCGCGGTCAAAATAGAGATTGAGAGAATGGGGATGTTCAGTAGCATCCGCGAAAACTGCAGGGTCGATAATCGCAGCACCTGCATATACAAGCCCCTGCGGATTGCCCTCCGCGCGCGTCAATCGCCCATCTCCATGGATCACAAAATCGGTGACCGTGCCATGTCCTGTGGTATCGGCAGTCCGAACGAGCATCAACAGCATGTCCATGCGCAGGCTGTCCCAAGCTGCCGCGAGAGACGCAATGTTAGACTCGCCGCTATCGATCCAGAAAGTATCGGCATTGAGCAGGACAAACGGCTCATTGCCCAGATATGGCAGTGCCTTGACAACGCCGCCCCCAGAATCGAGCAATTTTTCCGTTTCATTAGAAATGGTTATGTCTGGAAATCGCCGCGCTTTCGCATGCTCGACGATTTGCATTGCATGGTGATGGACATTGACTACGACCGAGCGGACACCGACATCTTCAAGCGCGTCGATTGCGCGGTCCAACAGTGTCCGCCCGGCAACCTCGACCAAAGGCTTCGGCAGCCTTTCCGTGATCGGGCGCATCCGCGTACCCATTCCGGCGGCAAGCACCATCGCCTTCATATCGGGCGGATTCATGTTGCAGCATCCGTAATCACGCCCCATTCCTCGTAAAGCGCACGAAGTTCAGTCAGGGAAGGGTGGCGCGTCGCCCGCTCCAGATAATCCCGGATCCGCGGCAAGTGCCTTAGGTAGTCCGGCTTGCCATCGCGTTCATTGAGCCGCACGAAAATGCCGAGTATCTTGGTATTTCTCTGAGCGGCCATGATGGCGTAAGCCTCGTCGAACGCGGCCACATCGACGGCGGCTACTCGTGCCGCGAGATAAGCGTGGCGCACCTGCCGCTCCAGTTCTTCTGGGATTGTCACACGCGCATCCATAGCCAACGACGCAACGTCATAGACCGATGGCCCGATCAGCGCATCCTGGAAATCAATGATCCCGACCCTGTCGGAGCCAGACCCATCGCCGCGCCAGATAATGTTGGGCGAGTGGTAATCGCGCAGGACGATGCTGGCCTCGGCATGCCCAAGCCGGCGAAAGAGCGGCTCCCAACAGTCATGGAACCGCTCCCGTTCTCGACTTGTTGCTTGCCGGCCCAACGCGAAAGGGTGGTGCCAGTCGATCAGCAGGTCCGCTTCGGCCGCGAGAGCTCCTTGGTCATAAGCCCGCACACGGTGTGTTTCCCCGGTACTCAAGGTGATGCTGTCGGGCCATTCGATCTCATGTACGCGCGCAAGCAGTTCCGCCGCCGCCCGATAGCGTGCGGCGATCGGACGACCCGTGTCATCCAGCACACCCTCGCGGCCCAGATCCTCCAACAACAGTAGGCCCGATTCCAGATTGGCCGCGCGGATGGCCGGCGCAGCTAATCCTTGTTCACTGAGAGACCCGGCGATCGCAACAAAGGGCAGCACCGATTCGGCCAGATGCGCGATTTGACTATAAGATTTGTCATTGCGAATTGGTGGCCCATCCGGTTGGCTCGGCGCATTCATCAGAAGTTCCACGCCGCCCGCAGAACTGATCGTCTCATAACGGCGCGCAGACGCATCACCCGTAAGATAACCCCGAACCGCGTCGGTGCGGCCTGCCTCGTCGAGAAAGCCGCGGATCAGGAAAGAGCGCTCGAAGCGGTGCAGGGGCTCTTGCGGACCGCCGATCCTCAGCTTTCGGCCCTCACCCTCCTCGCAAAGTTTCACGTGAATCGTTTCCGATGGAAGATATTCTCCCGCGTGTTCCGGCCACTCGATCAGAGCCACGCCGTCAGCGATCGCGTCCTGCAGCCCCAGTTCTTGAACTTCGTCAGGGCCGCCGATTCGATAGAGATCGAAATGCGAGACAGGCACCCGCCCCGGATAGGTTTGGACGAGGGTAAAGGTCGGGCTCGGCACGTCCAGATCCACCGAACCCGCGAGGCTTCGGATGATCGCTCTTGCCAGCGTCGTTTTGCCGGCCCCCAGTGTGCCGTGCAGGGCAAGAACGTCGCCCTTGCGCAAAGCAGCAGCCATATCGTTGCCAGCTTGTCGCGTCGCGGTCTCATCGGCGAGAAACAGGCTGATCATCGCATTATTCCGCAGCCGCGCGATTTGGCGCTGCCAGGATCGGCAACTGGCATATCACCGTGGTCCCCGCGTTCTTAGCGGTCTTGATCGCCACCTTTCCGCCGTGCAGTTCGACGAAGCTTTTCACGAGCGACAGCCCTAGTCCGGCGCCGCGCTTGCGCCCGCCATTGGAGTGAGACTGAAACTTCTGGAAGATGGTCTCTAGTACCTCATCCGGCATCCCGGGCCCGTCATCATGAACGCGGAATTCGACGAGGTCGACGCCAGGAGTGCATACGTCAAGCCGGATCGCCGATCCTTCGGGAGCGTAATTCGCCGCATTGTTGAGGAGATTATAGAGGATCTGGCGGAGTCGATGGCCGTCGGCGTGAATCTTAGCCGGTGCCTGCGAGAGGTCGACTGCAAGTCGGATATTGTGGTCGCGCAGCCGATCGACGACGAGGTCCGAAGCCGACCGCACCGCCTCGTCGATCACAACATCCTCTATATCGAGTTCCATGATCCCCGCATCGACCGTGGCCAGATCGAGAATGTCGTTGACGATGGTCAAAAGCACCGCTGAAGATGACCCGATATGTCCGACATACTCGCGTTGGCGATCGTTGAGGGGTCCCGTCCCATCAAGCGAAAGGAGTTCCGTAAAGCCGATTATGTTGGTTAGCGGCGAGCGCAATTCGTAGGAAACATGTTGGACGAAATCGTTCTTCAATTGATCGGCGCGCTCCAACGCCTCATTGCGGTCTTTGAGTGCGCGCTCAACATTCACGCTATCGGTGACATCGACAAAGGTGGTCATTACCTGCCCGTTGGGCAAATGAATGACGCCATAACGCAAGACGCTGCCGTCACGCATTTCGACCTGCCCGTGGCGGTCGCGCCGCTCCTCGTCGAAGCCAGTGACCATTGCGATCAGTTCGCCCCAAGGACTGAGGCGCGCATTGCCCTCACATGCAGCACGGATAACGGCGATATGCGTCCCTGTTTTGACGAGCCCTTCGGGCAGATCCCACAGATGAGAAAAAGCCGGATTGGTAAGTCGCACCTTGCCATCCGGTCCGAACACGACGACCCCTTCGGCAAGATTGTCCAGCGTCTCGCCTTGCACGCGCACCGCGCTGCGGTAGCGGCTCTCCAGATCGAGCTGTTCCGTTAGATTTTCAAAGACCCAGGTTACGCCCCCCTTGGGCTGCGGATTTCCGACGACCCGCAATGTGCGCCCATCGGGAAGATGCCAAACATGCTCTTGCGAATCGATGGCCCGATAGACCGAGAGGATTGTCTCCTTCCATCGGCGCCATTCAGGCTGTTCGGCAAGCTTGCCTTCACTGCGCAGCCGGTCGAGAAGCAGGGTCTGGTCCGGCTGACTTTCGAGAAAAGCCGGGTCGAGAGCCCACAATTTTTGAAAGGCCTGGTTGAAGAAGAGCAGCCTTTGATCGGCATCGAATATGGCAACGGCAGTCTGCAGCTGATCGAGCGTATCGGCGTGGCTGATAATGGTACGCTGATACTCCTCTCGGATCGCGTCGACCTCGGTCCTGTCAAAAGCCATACCGGCGGAAGCTTCAGTGCCCGCGAAATCTGTGATGGCGTACATGTGTCGGTCACCGCCGATAACGACGGACAAGGTCTGCTTGAACACCGGCTTCACCAGATGCTGCCGGCCGATGGCATCCCGCGCCGCTTGGCTGAGGAATTCCCGTCCATCGCGTAGTACGGTTTCGACATCGCCTGCCTCAACGCTCTTGGCGTAGGCTTTGTTGACCCATTGCAGCCGTCCTTGGCCATCGCGCAGCCAGAACGGCATCGGCAAGGAATTGATCAACTCCAGCAAGGTGGAGTGTTCGCGCAGAAGGGTCTGGTGATCGAGCTTCAGTTCAGCCAGTTCCTGCTGGTGCCGTGAAAGTGCGCCGAAACGGAGGACGCAATGGGACAGACTCCAGCGGCCGTGAGCTTCCAGAACCGTTCCGGATATCGTCTCAACGATCAAGTCGAAAGCTGTTCCCTTCTCGCGCAGCTGCAGCAAAGACCGTTCCAGCGCGGCGGCCGAGTTCGGAGCCAGCCAACGTCCGAATGCGAGGAACGAGGCCCGTTCCTCCGGGGCGCCGGCATCTGTCGGCAATGAGCCAACGATCTCGGGACGAGCATTGCGATCATCCCAAATCAGAATGCGTTGATCGCGCAGGCTCAAAAGCGCTTCGGCTCGTCGCAGCGTATTTCCCTGATCAGCCAATCGGATCTTGAGTTGGGAATTCTCGCGGTCGATCCGTCCGCGCTCGCGGATGAGCAGAAGAGCCGAAATGAATGCTGCCGAGATGACTCCGGCCAGAAGCGCGAACTGCGTTACGCTCGAAACATCAAGACCCGCACCATCGAACTGCTGCGCAGTGGCTGAAACGGGCATGAGCGACATCGCAGCACCCAAGACTCCGAATGACAGTCGCCCCCGCCATCCCCGCCGGCCGCCAAATCGCTCCGTTGTCCCGGTGCCTGCCATAATGTCCCTCTCGACCGCCGAACTCCCAGGCCGAAGCCGACCATCCCCAACTCGGACGGCAGTTCCGCGAATCAGCGTAATGTATCGACTTGCCGGGATTGCGTGAAGCTTGGGCACTCGTGAAATGACTGCGGCAGCCCTCCGGCCGCCGCTGAAGACGCAATCGTGACGTGCGCTCAATTAATAGCGGTAGTGCTCGGGCTTGAACGGACCCTGCGGCTTGATTCCAGTATAGGCCGCTTGGTCTTCGGACAGAGTAGTCAGTCGTGCACCAAGTTTGTCTAGATGAAGCCGCGCGACCTTCTCGTCAAGGTGCTTGGGTAGGACATAGACCTCGTTGCGATAGGATTCACCCTTAGTCCAAAGCTCGATCTGGGCCAGAACCTGATTGGTGAAGGACGCCGACATGACGAAGCTTGGGTGGCCCGTTGCGTTACCCAGATTGAGAAGCCGACCTTCCGATAGCAGGATCATGCGCTTGCCATCGGGAAAGGTAATCATGTCGACTTGCGGCTTGACGTTCGTCCATTTGAGGTTGCGCAGGCTGGCGACCTGAATCTCATTGTCGAAATGGCCGATATTGCCGACGATCGCCATGTCCTTAAAGACGCGCATATGATCGATGGTCACGACATCCTTGTTGCCAGTTGTCGTTATGACGATGTCCGCGGTGGGTGCAGCGTCTTCGAGGGTGACCACCTCGAAGCCATCCATGGCAGCCTGAAGCGCGCAGATCGGGTCGACCTCCGTCACCTTCACGCGGGCGCCCGCGCCCTGGAGTGAGGCGGCAGATCCCTTGCCGACATCGCCATAGCCGCAGACGACGGCAACCTTACCGGCCATCATGACGTCGGTTCCGCGACGGATGCCGTCGACCAGCGATTCCTTGCAACCATATTTGTTGTCAAACTTCGACTTGGTGACGCTGTCATTGACGTTGATCGCAGGAAACGGAAGCAGCCCCTTCTTCTGCAACTGATAGAGCCGGTTGACGCCCGTTGTGGTCTCCTCCGTCACGCCCCTGATAGCGTCGCGCTGCCGTGTGAAGAAGCCGGGCGTCTCCGACAGCCTCTTCGTGACCTGTGCAAAAAGAACCTCTTCTTCTTCCGAGCCCGGGTTGGATAGAACGTCCTCGCCTGCTTCAGCACGCGCGCCAAGCAGGATGTACATGGTGGCATCGCCCCCATCGTCGAGGATCATGTTGGAGGGTCGACCATCCGCCCATTGAAAAATCCGGTCTGTATAGGTCCAATACTCCTCGAGCGTTTCGCCCTTCACGGCAAAAACAGGTGTTCCGCTTTGCGCAATCGCTGCCGCGGCATGGTCCTGCGTCGAGAAAATGTTGCACGAGGCCCAACGTACCTCAGCGCCCAAAGCCCTCAGCGTCTCAATCAGCACCGCGGTCTGGATCGTCATGTGAAGTGAACCCGTGATGCGCGCGCCTTTGAGCGGTTGCACCGCGCTGAACTCCTCGCGGCAGGCCATCAGCCCCGGCATCTCGGTCTCGGCGATCTCGATCTCCTTGCGGCCCCAATCGGCGAGTGAGATATCGGCGACTACGTAATCTTCGGCGGCCATTGACGGCTCCCAATCATAAAGAAGAAGAGGTTGATCGCGGCAAGTGCGGCCAGATCCGGAACCGGCTACCTAGCAGATGGGGAATCGGTCGGCAACGAGAGGAAAACGCCGCACGTCGAGCGGGATCTTGCTCAGATCTCTTCGCCGAAACGGTCGGCGATCAGATTTTCAATCGCTTTCATCGCATCCTCGGCTTCGGGGCCGCTCGCAGAGACCCTGATGCTGCAGCCGGGACTTGCTGCAAGCATCATCAATCCCATGATTGAGGTGCCGCCGACCGTCGTGCCGTCCTTCTCAACCTCGATCACAGCATCGAACGAGCCGGCGAGGTTGACGAACTTGGCGGAGGCGCGGGCGTGAAGGCCGCGCTGATTGATGATTGCAATCTCCCGAACCAGGGAAGATGTGCTTTCGGCCTGGCTCATTTCGCGTTCAGCAACTGGCTTGCGACATTAATGTATTTGCGCCCTGCGTTCTGGGCTTCTTCGAGCGCAAAAGCCATGTCGTCGCCCTTGCGCACGCTTGTCAGCTTGACAAGCATCGGCAAGTTCAAACCCGCGATCACCTCCACTTTGCCTGCCTCCATCACGGATATAGCAAGATTGGAAGGCGTTCCCCCGAACATGTCGGTCAGGACGATCACGCCCGTCCCCGAATCCGCGCGTCCGATCGCATCGGCGATGTCACGGCGACGCTGCTCCATGTCGTCATCAGCGGCGATCGAAACGGTCTCCATCTGCTCCTGATGGCCCACGACGTGCTGAACCGCGAGCTTGAATTCGTTTGCCAGATGACCGTGCGTGACGAGGACGATGCCGATCATGCCGCAACCGCCCGCTCGAACCTACGTTCCAGGTTCGCACGGGTCCGCCGGCCCCAGCGCGCGGTGCATGAGTAATTCACTTGGTGCTCCGTAAACGTGTGTCGCGGCGATGCCGTTAGCCATTCCAACAGGCTTGACTTAGAGTTCGCGCCGGCAAATTCCGGCACCTTTGACAAAGTCCGCATCCTTGTCATGGTTGATGCTGTTGACAAGCTGAATCGACATGGCGGTACAGGTTTTCATGTGCCGACCAGCAAGAGAGCAAAAATTTCTCATTTCGAAAGGCAAAGCGCTACGGCGACATGTTGACGCGCGGCAGCCGTTTGGCGCCACGGGATCCGTATAAGGGCTACTCCGTCTCGCTCTTCTGCTTCCGGCATACGCTCGACAGTGGCTGGATCGGCAAGCTCAACGATCAGATCAATGATGGCGCGCTCTTCGAAATCCGCGGTCACGATACCGGAGCCATGGATTTCGATCTGCCCGGCAATCTCTGGCGGCCCGTGTCCCATCATCCTGCCGTCGGGCCGGCGCTCTACAATTACACGATCGTCGCTGACCAGCCTCGAAAAACTCGATGATTGCCTGATTAGTTCAAATGCCAAGGTGGACTTTCCGGCTCCCGAAGGTCCGGTAATCAACACGCCACGATCACCCAGAAGGATCAATGTGCCGTGAATATTGCTCATTGGCGGGTCGGCGTTTCGACTGGAAGACGCACGACGAAACGGGCGCCGCGAGTCTCACCCGATTTGCCGCCGGGAATGTTCTCGGCGCTGATCGCCCCGCCATGCGCCTCGATGATCTGGCGGCTGATTGACAGACCGAGGCCGGAATTCTGTCCGAATTCTTCACCCGCTGGCCGGTCGGTGTAAAACCGCTCGAATATCCGGTCGATGTTGTCGATGCGGATGCCAGGGCCATTGTCCTCCACGGCGATCAACACCCAGTGCGTTGTGCGCGAAAGCACCACCTTCACGCGGCCCCCCTCATCCGGCACGAAGGAGCGAGCGTTCTCAACCAGGTTGGTGATCACTTGGCCAAGACGAAGATCGTGGCCGTTAACGATAAATTTGCGCTGTTGTGGTGCCTTTTGCACCGTAAACTCGATCGCCACCCGCTTTGCCTGATTGCCGCTCTGCTCGGACAAAAGACGGGTTAGATCGCGAACAAGCTTCTCGACGTCAACACGAGAAGCGTCCTCACGCGCCAATTCGGCATCGAGGCGTGAAGCATCGGAAATGTCGGTGATCAGCCGATCGAGCCGGCGCACGTCATGCTGAATGACCTCCAGCAGGCGTTTACGCGACTCTTCGTTCTTGGCAAGCGGCAAGGTTTCGACAGCACTTCGCAACGAGGTCAATGGGTTCTTCAGTTCGTGACTGACATCGGCCGCGAAACTCTCGATCGATTCGATGCGGGTATAAAGGGCGTTGGTCATATCGCGCAGAGCAACCGACAGGTTTCCGATCTCGTCTTGCCGATCCGAAAAATCGGGGATCTCCTGGCGGTTGGTGCCGCCTCGTCTAACGCGGATTGCGGCGGCAGACAGACGGCGAAGCGGTGTCGCGATGGTCGAGGCGAGCAGCATCGACAAAATGGCGGTGACAAGCGTAGCCACACCGAACAACCGCAAGACCGCACGGCGCTCGGCCGCTACAATCCGGTCGATTTCGCCGCCTTGAGTCGACAACATCAAAACTCCGTGCACGGCACGAAAACGCTGGATCGGAACCGCCACGGAAATGATCTGCTCGCCTTGCTCCGATAGCCTGACGAGATATCCCGACGTGCCACTGGCCGCCGCCACGACCTCCGGAAAAGCGGCCCCTGTTCCGCCTGGCTGCTCACGATAGATGGGAAGATCGGTGCGGCGGAACAATTCCGCCAGCAGAACCCTGAGCCGGTCCAACACGCCCGGTTCCGGCGGCACGACCGGCGGCAAATCGTAACGGAGAATCTGACCGCGCGAATAAAGATGACGGGAATCGAGGATCAGGTTCATGTCCCCGTCGAAAATTCGCGCGCGTGTATGCGTCGGCGATATCAGGCGCCGCAGAACCGGCGCAACCTTTTCCGGATTAATCGGAAATTGAAGACTGTCGAGCGCGCGCTGGTCTGGCGGCAGGCTTTCACCAGCCTGCAATTCCAGAAGCCGTTCGGGATCGATCGTGATCGAGTCGGTCTCCACCGTCGCGGACGCCGCTACCGCCCCGGCAATGATCTCTCCCTGCGTCATCAGGCTTTCGACGCGCGCATCGATGAGCCCGTCGCGAAATTGGTTCATGTAAAGAATGCCGACCACCATCACACCCAGGCCGGCAAGGTTCAAAAACAGGATTCGGCGAGTTAGGCTCGAAAAGATGTAGCGGCCCAACATCCGTCTTGCGGCGCGCCATGACCGCGTCCAGCGCACGACGCTCGGCCGCGCCGCACGTGGCAATGCCTTCACGGATCTATCTGCCTCAACCGCCATGGCTCGTCCGGGCCGCTTATTCAGTAATCTCAGGCTTCTCGGAAGCGGTAGCCGACACCATAGAGCGTTTCGATCATGTCGAAGCTGTCATCGACAGATTTGAATTTCTTGCGCAACCGCTTAATGTGACTGTCGATCGTCCGGTCATCGACATAAACCTGCTCGTCATAGGCCGAATCCATAAGCGCATCCCGGCTCTTGACCACTCCTGGGCGCTGGGCAAGCGAATGGAGAATTAGGAATTCCGTCACCGTCAGCGTCACCGGCTCTCCCTTCCAGGTGCATGTATGGCGTTCCTGATCCATCACCAGTTGGCCGCGCTCCAGTGATCGCGCCTGTTGGGCAGCCGTCTTCGGTCCGGCTTCGCGTGCACTCGCCCGGCGCAGAACGGCGCGCACCCGCTCGACGAGTAAGCGCTGCGAAAACGGTTTGCGAATAAAATCGTCCGCTCCCATCTTGAGGCCGAACAGTTCGTCGATCTCATCGTCCTTGGATGTGAGGAAGATGACCGGCAGATCGGTCTTCTGACGCAGGCGGCGTAGCAACTCCATCCCATCCATGCGCGGCATTTTGATATCAAGAATCGCAAGATTCGGTGGCCGCGCGCCCAGACCCTCCAACGCAGAGGCCCCGTCCGTATAAGTCTCGACGCGATAACCCTCTGACTCCAACGCGATCGAGACCGATGTGAGGATGTTGCGGTCGTCGTCGACAAGCGCGATTGTTGCCATTTCAAGCGGCTCCTTCATGGCGGACTGTCCCTTGCTCCTAAAAGAAACGCAGCCGCTTCTTGCGGGACAAACCTGGTACGAATTGTGGCACACCTTGAGTGCCCTGTCACAGCGCGCCACACGAGGCTGATTGGAACCCGTCCCCGCCATATGGAAACCTTGCTCGCCAATTAAAGACATATAACCGATTTAACACCGCTTCCGAATCTTTTAATCGATTAATGGTTTGATATTGCTAGGTTCTTCTGGTTCTTCCTTCATGGGAACCGAGTTTGGCGTTGATCCAGCGGCGCCGGACCGGTCTTCTAATGCGATGATAAGGGTGGAGCAGATGATAGAAATCGGTAGGCGGAACCTCGCATGCGGGATCGACAAATGCGGTCTCGCAGAACTTGGCACGGTCTACTACAATTTCGAAGTTCCCGAATTGTACGAGGAAGCACTTCGTCGGAACGAGGCTAAGCTCACTGCTCATGGTGCGCTGGTTGCCAAAACAGGTCAGCATACCGGCCGCTCACCCCGCGACAAGTTCATTGTCAAAAATGAAGAAACAAGCTCCCGCATCTGGTGGGATAATAACAAGCCGATGTCACGGGAGCATTTCGACCGCCTGTATTCCGATTTTCTTTTCCACGCGAAGGGCAAGGACCTGTTTGTTCAGGACCTGATCGGCGGTGCCGACACGACGCACAGTCTGCCGACGCGGGTCATCACCGAATATGCCTGGCACTCGCTGTTCATCCGTAATCTTTTGATCCGCCCCGACAGATCCGAACTTGTCCATTTCATTCCGAGGCTGACAATCATCGACCTGCCTTCGTTTCGCGCCGATCCCGCCCGTCACGGTTCGCGGGCCGAGACGATCATCGCCGTCGATTTCAGCCGCATGATCGTGCTGATCGGCGGCACTTCCTATGCCGGCGAGATGAAAAAATCGGTCTTCACCGCACTCAATTTCCTCTTGCCGGAAAAGGCGGTCATGCCGATGCATTGTTCTGCCAATCTTGGTCCCAACGGAGATACGGCGATCTTCTTCGGCCTTTCCGGAACAGGGAAGACCACGCTTTCGGCGAACCCCACTCGCACGCTCATCGGCGATGACGAACATGGCTGGAGCGAGGGCGGCATCTTCAATTTCGAAGGCGGCTGTTATGCCAAGACGATCCGGCTGTCATCCGAAGCCGAACCGGAGATCTTTGCGACCACGCGCCGCTTTGGCACCGTGCTCGAGAACGTCGTTCTCGACGAGGCGCGCGTCCCGGATTTCGACGACGGCTCGCTGACCGAGAATACGCGCTGCGCCTACCCGCTCGATTTCATCCCGAACGCCAGCGATACTGGCCTAGCACCCCATCCGAAGAATATCATTATGCTGACGGCCGACGCTTTCGGCGTCATGCCTCCCATTGCCCGGCTAACGCCAGCCCAGGCCATGTACCACTTTCTGTCGGGCTACACGGCTAAGGTTGCCGGCACCGAAAAGGGCGTGATCGAGCCCGAGGCCACATTTTCCACATGCTTTGGCGCGCCCTTCATGCCTCGCCATCCATCCGAGTATGGTAATTTGCTCAAGGCTCTCATCGCGCGTCACGAGGTCGACTGCTGGCTGGTCAATACAGGCTGGACCGGTGGCGCCTATGGGGTCGGTATGCGCATGCCGATCAAGGAGACGCGCGCGCTGCTCTCGGCTGCCCTCGATGGCTCGCTGCGCAGTGCGAGGTTCCGTACGGATCCGAACTTCGGGTTCGCCGTTCCGGTTGCGGTTGGCGGGATCGATCCATCGATCCTTGATCCGCGTTCCACCTGGGCCGACAAGGCTGCCTATGATCGCCAGGCGGAAAAGCTCGCAGTCATGTTCGCCAACAACTTCACCAAGTTTGAGGACCATGTCGACGCGACCGTGAAGGATGCCGCGCCACGCTACCGAGAAGCGGCAGAGTAGATCGTCTTCAATAGGACCTTTTCTTTCCCGCGTGATCGCGGCACATGTTGCCTGTCATGAGCACGCGCGACAGCCTCAAAATTCCACCCGATATAGAAATCGCCGGAAGCGAGCTCGAGGAGCAGTTTATCCGTTCGTCGGGTCCGGGTGGCCAGAACGTCAACAAGGTAGCAACCGCCGTCCAGTTGCGCTTTGACGCGGCCAATTCGCCATCCCTTGGGGAGCGCGTGCGCGAACGGGTGATCAAGCTCGCCGGTCAGCGTGCCACCAAGGACGGCGTCATCGTGATCGAGGCCGGACGTTTCCGCACCCAGGAGCAGAACCGCGAGGATGCTCGTGCCCGACTAGCCGCGCTGATCGCCAGGGCCGCCGAACCGCCGCCCAAACCGCGTAGGAAAACCAGGCCTACGAAAGGTTCCATTGAGCGTCGGCTGAAAGCAAAAGCTGGACGTTCCACGATCAAGAAGAATCGCGGCAAGGTTGGTTTTGACTGATATGGCAGCTTAAGCAGGTCGTGGACCAAACAGGATGACACCGGCCCCGACGAGGCAGATGGCCGCGCCCGTGAGGTCCCAGCGATCAGGTCGCATGCCTTCAAACGCCCACAGCCAGAAAAGCGACGCAGCGATATAGACGCCGCCATAGGTCGCGTATGCTCGGCCCGCAGCCTCTACTTCGATCAGGGTCAACAGCCAGGCGAATGCGGCCAACGACAGTATGCCCGGCACCAGCCAGAACACCGATTTGCCCAGCCGTAACCATGCCCAGAAGGCGAAGCATCCGGTGAGTTCGGCGAGCGCTGCGCCGATATATATCGCCGGCGCGGTCACAGACGCCGCAAAGCCACTTCCTCAACCAGATGATCCGCATCCTTGCGCAGGATCAAGTCGGCTCGCGGACGCGTCGGCAGGATGTTCTCAGTCAGGTTCTTCATATTGATATTGGCCCAGAGGCCTTCGGCAATGGCAAGAGCCGCGGTCTCGGAAAGCTGCGAATATTTATGGAAGAATGCCTCGGGGTTGAGAAACGCCGTCTCTCGAAGCCGCATGAAACGGTCGATGTACCACTGCCGGATCAGCGTCTCTTCGGCATCGACATAGATCGAAAAATCAAAGAAATCGGAGACGAAGGGCACAATCTTCCCGTCCTTGGGCAGGTCGCGCGTCTGCAGCACGTTGATGCCCTCGAAGATCAGAATGTCTGGGCGGTCGACGGTCACGAACTCGCCGGGCAACACGTCATAGGTAAAATGCGAATAGAGCGGCGCCTTCATCTTGCGGGCGCCCGATTTGACGCCCGACAGGAAGCGTAGAAGCGCACCGAGATCGTAACTTTCCGGAAAGCCCTTGCGCTCCATCAGATTCAGGCGCCGCAACTGTTCATTCGGCAGCAGGAATCCATCGGTTGTCACGAGATCCACTTTCGGGCTGGAGGGCCAGCGCCGCAGAAGTTCCTTCAGGATGCGTGCCGTGGTCGATTTGCCGACCGCGACCGATCCTGCGATGCCAATGATGAACGGCGTCTTGGGCGCTGGATCGGACTCAAAGAAGATCTGCCGCTGCCGATAGAGAAGTTGGCTCGCCTCGACATGCGCGGAAAGAAGGCGCGACATCGACAGATAGATGCGCCTCGTCTCGTCGAGATCTATGGGATCTCCCATCGAACGCAGCCGCCGGATCTCGTCTTCCGTCAGCGTCAGCGGCGTGTCGGCGCGAAAACTCGCCCATTCCTCGGCGGAAAAGCGCCGATAGGGGGAGTAGTAGTTCTCCGGCGTCAGGGGCTCCATGTCACCTGATTTGGTCCGGCGCGGACGACGTCGCGCGCTCATGCGGATCGTGATGCTTTCTCGGCGATGCCGGAGCGGCCCGTGCGCTCTTCGAGTTCTGCCATCACATCGGCGATGGAAACATCGGCCAGCGCCAGAACAACCATCAGGTGATAGAGCAGATCCGCGCTCTCCGAAACAAGGTCGCCGGTCTCCCCCCTGACTGCCGCGATGACGGTTTCAACCGCCTCCTCTCCCATCTTCTTGGCGGCGCGTTCGATGCCTTGGGCGAACAACTTTGCCGTCCATGAATCCACAGCGCCGGAGCGGCCACGCTCGGCGACTATGCTTTCAAGATCGGCGAGCGTGAAATCCGCCATATGATCCTCCGGGCTCAGGCGGCCGAGTCGAGCCGCACAGGCAGACCAGCTTTTGCCATATGCGCCTTCGCCTGCGCAATCGTATAGGTGCCGAAGTGGAATATCGATGCAGCAAGGACGGCGGCTGCATGGCCGTCACGTATTCCCTCGACCAGATGATCGAGGTTCCCAACGCCGCCTGACGCAATGACTGGAGCCCGCACAGCATCGGCGACGGCCCGCGTCAACTCCAGATCATACCCTGCCTTGGTGCCGTCTCGGTCCATCGAGGTCAAAAGCAGTTCTCCTGCTCCGAGATCGACCGCCTTCCGCGCGAATTCGATCGCGTCGAGACCGGTTCGCTCACGTCCTCCGTGGGTGAATATCTCCCATCGATCCGCCTCGCCTGGACCCGATACCTTCTTTGCGTCGATAGCCACCACGACACACTGATTACCGAATTTGTCAGCGGCTTCCGCAATGAGATCGGGGGTCTTTACCGCAGCTGTGTTGATCGAGACCTTGTCGGCACCCGCCAGGAGAAGCTTGCGGATGTCAGGGGCGGAGCGTACCCCTCCCCCGACGGTCAGCGGCATGAAACACTGCTCGGCGGTGCGCGCCACGACATCGAAGATCGTCTCGCGATTGTCTGACGAGGCGGTAATGTCGAGAAAGCAAAGTTCATCCGCCCCGGCGGCATCATAGGCCTTCGCCGCCTCCACGGGATCGCCGGCGTCGACGAGATCGACAAAGTTGACACCCTTGACGACACGGCCGTCCTTGACGTCGAGACATGGAATGACGCGGGCCTTCAAGGTCATGGACGTGGTTCCTCAAACAGTGCTGGCTGAACCGTCCTCTCTCCGCGCAAAATCGCCAGCGCCTCTGCCGGATCGATGCGGCCATCATAGAGTGCGCGCCCCGAGATCGCACCTTCAAGTCGTGCAGCATCGGGCATGGTCATGCGGACGATGTCCGCAATCGACGCAAGACCCCCCGAAGCGATCACTGGAACCGAGACGGCTTCGACAAGCTTGATCGTCGATTCCCAATTGATGCCTGCCAGAATTCCGTCGCGGTCGATGTCGGTATAGATGATGGCAGCCACGCCTGCGCCCTCGAATCTATCGGCAAGTTCCGTAACGTTGAGGGTCGATGCTTCCGCCCAGCCTTCGACCGCGACCCGACCGCCCTTGGCATCGATACCAACGGCAATCTTTGCAGGAAAGAGCCGGCAGGCTTCCTTGACCAGTTCCGGATCGCGCACCGCAGCCGTGCCCAGGATGACGCGCGCGAGGCCCTTATCCAGCCAGCTTTCGATCTGTTCGAGTTTTCGGATGCCGCCGCCGAGTTGCACGGGATTGGTTGTTGCGGAAAGAATTGCATCGACCGCAGCGCTGTTGCGGTTCTCTCCGGCAAACGCCCCATCTAGATCGACGACATGCAGCCATTCGAAACCTTGTTCCTCGAACGCCTTTGCCTGGGCTGCTGGATCGTCATTGTAAACGGTGGCGCTCGCCATCTCGCCAAGCTTCAGGCGCACGCACTGGCCGTCCTTCAGGTCGATGGCAGGAAACAGAATCATGGCTTCCACTTCAAGAAATTAGCGATCAAAGCTTGGCCCAGCGCCTGGCTCTTTTCGGGATGGAACTGCGTTCCGGCAATGTTGTCACGGCCGATTGCCGCAATGATCGACCCGCCGTAGTCGGTCGTCGCCAGCACATGCGACGGATCGTTAGGCAAAAGGTGATAGGAATGGACGAAATAGGCATGCAAGCCGCCCTCGCCAGTGCGGATGCCGTCGAAGAGCGGATGCTCCTGTTTCACGTGAATCGTGTTCCATCCGATTTGAGGAATCTTCAACTTGGAATCGCGCGGCTCGATCTCACGCACATCGCCCCCGATCCAGTCGAGCCCCAGAGTCGTCGTCTTTTCCAACCCGCGCGTGGAAAGAAGTTGCATGCCCACGCATATCCCAAGAAATGGGCGCGCCTTTTCGATCACCGCCTCGGTAAGCGCTTCGACCATGCCAGCAACGCCATCGAGGCCGCGCCGGCAGTCGGCATAGGCTCCGACCCCCGGCAGCACGATCCGATCGGCTGAAGCCGCTCGTTGCGGATCCGAAGTAACTTCGATCTTCGCCCCGGTCCCACCGTCGCGTGCTGCGCGTTGGAAAGCATTGGCCGCCGAATGCAAATTGCCCGAGCCATAATCGACGATAGAGACCCGCATCATTTTGCCTCGGGATACGAGAAGAGGCCGAGCATCGGGCCGCTATGGGTGGCGCGCGGCGAGGTGCGGTTCCATGGCGCGATAATCTGTGCCCCCTCACTGACGGCCGCCGTTTCACGGGCAACAAGATACCGAAGCTCCGCCTCAGAGCGATTCCCGGCTTCAATAACGCCCCACTCGGTCCAGTCCGCTCGCTTCATCGCTTCGACCCGCAGCGCTGCCCCTTCCAGTCCGACATAGATCCCGATCAGCAAGGTCAGCCAACCTACCATCGTTCCGAAACCCAGATACGAAGCTGCGAGCGACAATGCGAGCAGGCTCAAAGTTGTAACAAGCGTCTCGCGCCACATGCGGTGGAACGCGAACCAGAGGAATGGAACGAGGAATCCCGCAACATGAAAGCCGTCACGCACCAGGACGGCCTTTTCGGTCGCCTCGTGCCCTGAAGGTTCCATCACGATATAACTCGCCACTGCCTTCAGCCCTTCAACGTGCCCTTGGTGGAAGGTATGCGGTCCTCCTGCCGTGGATCGGGCTCTAGTGCCATCCGCAGCACACGGGCCACAGCCTTGAAACACGTCTCCGCTATATGATGATCGTTGGCGCCGTAGTAGGTCATGACGTGAAGCGTGATGCCGGCATTTTGTGCCAGCGCCTGGAAAAACTCGCGCACCAGCTCAGTGTCGAATGTGCCGACCTTCGCCCTCGAAAAGTCTACACTCCAAGCCAGGAACGGGCGCCCCGAGATGTCGATGGCAGCCTTGGTCAATGTCTCGTCCATAGCCAGGTCGATCGACGCGTAGCGCGTGATCCCACGTCGCTCGCCCGCCGCCTTCGCGATTGCCTGACCGATCGCAATGCCCGTGTCTTCCACAGTGTGATGATCGTCGATATGGAGGTCGCCCTTGGCCGCAACGTTGAGATCGATCAGCGAATGCCGTGACAACTGGTCGAGCATGTGGTCGAAAAAACCAATGCCGGTCGATACTTCGGAGCAACCGCTGCCGTCGAGATCGAGCGTCACGGAGATTTCCGTTTCCTTCGTTTTACGCTCGATCGTTGCGCTGCGCACCGTCTTACGGTCGGCCATGGAAGGGCATCCTTGCATTTGTCGAGAAGCGGACGCCTCTTACCAGTCTCGGCGCAGCGATTGCAAACGCTTCCACACGGCATACATAACGTGCCGGACGGCGGGCGCCCTTGGCATCGCCTTGAGACGGTATCGGAGCAGATATGTCGGACAACATCTCTATGCACGCCACGACGATCGTGACCGTGCGCAAAGCCAATCAGGTTGTCATTGCCGGCGACGGGCAAGTCAGTCTTGGGCAGACCATCATGAAGGGCAATGCTCGCAAGGTCCGCCGCATCGGCAAGGGTGATGTCATTGCCGGCTTCGCTGGGGCGACCGCCGACGCTTTTACGCTTCTGGAGCGCCTTGAAACGAAGCTCGAACAATATCCCGATCAATTGACGCGAGCCTGCGTCGAGCTTGCGAAAGATTGGCGCACCGACCGTTATCTGCGCCGTCTCGAGGCGATGATGCTCGTCGCCGACAAGTCCGTCACCCTCGCTCTGACCGGTAATGGCGATGTCCTGGAGCCGGAAGAAGGCATCATGGCGATCGGTTCCGGGGGCAACTATGCGCTCGCTGCTGCCCGCGCGCTGATCGATACTGATCGCGATGCCGAGGGAATTGCCCGCCGTGCGATGCAAATTGCTAGCGATATCTGCGTCTACACGAATTCCAACATCGTCGTGGAAAGCCTGGATGCCGAGTAGTGCTGAAGAGGTGTCGTCGTAGCAGTTGGATGCTTGGCAGTCGTTCGCCGCGCCGTAGCTCGCGCAATTCCTCAGAAGCAATGGCGCGGGTTCATCCGTTGCAACTCCGCTCTGAACATGAAGAGACCCGAAAATGAGCACATTCTCTCCTCGCGAGATCGTTTCCGAACTCGACCGGTATATCATCGGGCAGAAGGACGCCAAGCGGGCCGTTGCCATCGCATTGCGCAATCGCTGGCGCCGCCAGCAACTGGATGGTCAGATGCGCGAGGAGGTGATGCCGAAGAACATCCTGATGATTGGTCCGACCGGCGTCGGCAAGACCGAGATCTCTCGTCGCCTGGCCAAGCTCGCCGGCGCGCCCTTCATCAAGGTTGAAGCGACTAAGTTCACGGAGGTCGGCTATGTCGGCCGCGACGTCGAACAGATCATCCGTGATCTGGTCGAGGCTGCCATCGGTCTGACGCGCGAGAAGATGCGCGAGGACGTCAAGGCCCGCGCCCACCTCAACGCCGAGGAACGCGTGCTGGAGGCGCTGGTCGGCAAGACCGCCAGCCCGGCGACACGCGATTCATTCCGCAAGAAGTTGCGCGCGGGCGAACTCGACGACAAGGAGATCGAGGTCGAGGTTGCCGATACCGGAACACCGATCGGCGGTTTTGAGATTCCCGGCATGCCCGGCGCACAGATGCTCAACATCAACGACATGCTGCAAAAGGCGATGGGGGGCCAGAAGACCAAGACGCGCAAGACAAGCGTCAAGGAATCCTACGGCCATCTCATCAACGATGAATCTGACAAGCTTCTCGACAATGATGAGGTGATCGCCCGCGCGCTCGACGTGACGCAAAATGATGGCATCGTCTTTCTTGACGAGATCGATAAGGTGGCTGGTAGCGACAGTCGAGCCGGCCCATCGCGTGAAGGCGTTCAGCGCGATCTGTTGCCGCTTGTCGAGGGGACGACGGTGGCGACGAAATATGGTCCAGTGAAGACCGACCACATCCTCTTCATCGCGTCCGGCGCCTTCCATGTCGCCAAGCCATCAGATCTTCTGCCGGAGCTCCAGGGAAGGCTGCCGATCCGCGTCGAGTTGCGCGCGCTGGAAAAGGACGATTTCCGCCGCATCCTTACCGAAACCGAGGCGAGTCTCATCAAGCAATACATTGCTCTGATGCTGACAGAGGGAGTGACGCTGGCTTTTACGGACGATGCAATCGATGAACTCGCTGGCATTGCCGTCGATCTGAACGCCACCGTTGAAAACATCGGCGCGCGCCGCTTGCAAACGGTGATGGAGCGCGTTCTTGACGACATCTCCTTCAACGCGCCCGATAAATCCGGCTCCTCCGTAACGATCGATGCGGAATATGTGCGTAAGAATGTCGGCGATCTGGCCAAGAACACAGATTTGTCACGATTCATCCTATAGCCGACATTGATGCAATGATGCCTGCTCCGCCCATCAAGCCGTCTCGGGCGGGTGGCGCGGTGGGCATTATGCCACAATGGCTTGACCGGTCTCATTCATGCGCATGAAGCTCTTCGCTCCCTTGCTCCTATCGGTGGCGATCACACTCGCTGCGGGGCAGGCTCATGCCGTCATCAAGGTGCCACCCGGCAACCGCAATGTCGAGCAGCCGCCGGTTCCCGGCGGCTCCGCAAGCCGGACGCTCGCTCTTGCGACGACCTACGAAGCAAAATTTCAACGGGTTCTGCGCCTGTTCCAGCAAGATGAAGCGCTTCGCTCAAAGATCCTCGCCGTATCGGCACAGTACGGCTTAGAGCCGATCCACATGGTCGGTGCCATCGTCGGCGAGCATACCTATAATGTCGACGCGTACGATCGGCTTCAAACCTACTACGTCAAGGCCGTGTCCTATCTTTCGACCACCTTCCAGTTCGCCTATCGCGGCGTCACGGTGTCTGCTTTCGTGGAGCGGCCGGAATTCGGTGGATGTGAGAAGTTCGCGCCGGTCAGCCTTGACCTATGGTCCTGCCGCGAGGCGGTTTGGGACCGCGACTTTCGCGGCCAGACGGTAGACGGGCACCTCTATCCGGACAACAGGTTCGGCGCCGTCTTCTTCCAGCCTTTCTATGCCGGCCAGACATTCGGCATCGGCCAGCTTAATCCTCTGACCGCATTGCAGATGAGCGACATGGTTCACCGGGTGTCAGGACTGCCGCGCCTAAATGCCGACGATCCCCAGAACCTCTACCGCACGATCATGGATCCGGATCTGACGCTTGCCTATGTTGCGGCGACGCTGAAGACGTCGATCGATGCATATCGGCGTCTGGCCGGATTCGACATCACAGACAACCCCGGCATCACTGCGACGCTTTACAATATCGGCAGTGCCGAGCAACGCGCTCTCCGCCTCAAGCGCGAGAATGAGGTGCGTGCCGCCCGCGGCGTGGCACCACGGCTGCCTGAAGAGAACTATTATGGCTGGCTGGTGAACGAACGGCTGGACGAGTTGCTGACCTTGTTCTGAACCGCTCTCGAAGTCACTTCGTCGAGCGCGTTTTGAATGTGCAATATCTCGGTATCCGAAAGATAGCCGATATCGCGAGCGATCCTATTGGCGAGAGCAGTCGCCCGCGGTGACAGCCCAGCGGTCTCGACAATGACGCGGCGGATTGGAAAGGTGTGCGAGTTCCTCCAGTTTCTCGGCCTCATCCCATATAATATTGAAAAAGCCGATGATCTTCTGGACCATAGCCCAGTTGGGAACGCCGCGCCGGCCATGCTCAAGCGCGGAAAGATAGGCGGGGCTGACCCCCAGGGCTGCCGCCATCTCCTTCTGTGACACGCCGCGGTCGATTCTCAAAGCACGTACGCGTTCTGCGAAAGGGGTCATCTTCCATCCTCCGGGCGGCGGCGCAGCCGCACGTAGAGCGCGCCCTGGCCTCCATGCCGCAGTGCCGCGTCTTCGTGCGCGGAGACGAGCCCTCGAAAAGCCGGCGTTGACAGCCATTGTGGCACCTGCCGCCGCAGAACACCGTCGCTGCCGATCGACGCGCCCTTTCCCGTCACCACCAGAACATGCCGGCGGCCTTGGGCGTAGGCGCGGTGCAAGAACGAAAGGAGGATGCCATGCGCCTCGGACTGCGTCATACCGTGAAGATCAACCTTACCGTCGATCCCCAATCGACCCTTGGCGAGCTTCCTTTTCGTAATGCGATCGATGGTGTGGGCATTTGGTGTCGGTCTCAAGGCTTCCGCTGCGCTCTTCGCGTCAACCATTACGGAAGGCAAAGCGGGAGACGTGACCCCGTCAGTTCGTGCGGCGGCCTCGTCGTCAACATCGTGGTAGGAGAAGTCGTTGTGAAGTGGCGCAACCGAACGGGCGACCTTAGACCATAGAAGCCGGTCTTCCCTGGTGAGTCCCTTGCCGCGGCGTGTCACGCTCGATTCTATTCTTCGGCTTCGGTCGCGACCAGCTTCCAGTTGGGATCGCGCGATTGTGTATCACGCGCGAATGTCCAGACATCCTTGACCTCGACCACCGTCTCTGGGTCACCGTCGATGATCTCGCCCGAAGCGTTGCGGGTTGCCGAAATCAGCTCACTCACGATCCGCAATGTAACGAGTGCATCGGATGCCTTCATCTCGGCACCCACGATGGCGGCCTTGTTGATGCCGACGAAGGAGGACTGCACCTTCTCGTTGCGCGCCTCACGGTCGATGATCGCCTGCGCAAAGCCGTCATAGACCTCACGCGAAAGGAGGTTCTTCAATGCCGTGCGATCGCCATCGGCGTAGGCCATGACGATCATCTCATAAGCCATCTTGGCCCCTTCGATGAACTGAATCGGATCGAAGGACGAGTCTGCCTGACGGATCGCCCGCAAGCCCGCATTCACGGCAGTGCCTTCAGGGGAAACTGCATCGATAGCCGAATAATCGGCAGCCGGAACCACGTTGCCCGCGCGGCGGCGCGGAAGCGATACCACATTTTCGGGTGCTGTCTGCTGGTCTGTCTCTGGACGAGTATAGGGATCGTGAGGCGGCCGTTCGTTGCCCGTGCGGCGTCCAAGAACGCTGCGCAGCTGATAGAAGATCACCGCGGCGGCGACGACGAAAAAGATCGTTCCGAAATCAAAAAATTCCATGTCGTCCGCCGAGACCTTTACTTCGTTGTTGTACGAACGTCGCGGACCAACCGGAAATGTGGCTCGCGGTTCGTTCTGATGCGCGTTCAATAGACCAATGCGCTTGTCAGTTCTACCTTGAGCACAATCAGTTTCAGCCACGGACAATCGCGCGCGAGAACGCAGGCTCGCTTCTTTTTCATATAGATCGCTGCTGGCCAGCATTCAAATGGTCGTTCGGTTTCCTATATGCCATTGATCCACTTCGAGGCTTTTAATCGTGCGTTTATCGCTCATCCCTCTTTTCATTCTCGCTTTCCCGATCGTCGAAATCGCAGCCTTCATCGTCGTGGGCAGTGAAATCGGCGTTCTGGCGACGCTCGGCCTGATCCTGGCATCAGCGGTTCTTGGTGTTGTTTTAGTCCGCATCCAAGGTCTCGGCACGATCGAGCGCATCCGTGCAGTCCTAGATCGCGGGGGATCACCAGGACGAGAACTCGTCCACGCAGTGATGATCGTCGTGGCCGGTATTCTGCTGATAATTCCTGGTTTCGTATCCGATATCGTTGGGCTCTTGCTCTTCCTGCCGCCCGTGCGTGATGTGGGCTGGCGCCTTCTGAGAAGCCGGCTCCACGTCACAACCGTATCCGGTGCAGGCTGGTCATCGCAGCGCCGTGCCCGGGACGGCGTCGTCGATCTGGATGCACACGAATACGAGGATCTCTCGCCCAATTCAGAACCGCACGATCGGTCGTCATCACAACCGCGTCTACCGCAGCGCTGAACTTGTCACGATGGAGTGCGCGTGATAGCGAACGGCCTGATTTTATGATGCAACAGCCGCTCGAAACCGCGTGGTTTGGACGAGGAGAGGAACGGAAGCATGGCCGAGACGCCTGAAAACACGCCCGGTAAAAATGGTGGCGGGGCAGCGCAACAGCCCGGACAACAGAGCCAGCAAGGTGCCACCTTCAACGTCGTCGCCCAGTATGTGAAGGATCTTTCCTTCGAAAATCCCGGTGCACCGGCCTCAATGCGCGGACGGACACAACCGCCGGGGATCAGCATCAACGTCAATGTGAACGCCAATCCGATCGGCGAGAAGGAGTTCGACGTCGTCCTGACGCTTAACGCCAAGGCCGAAGCCGACAAGAGCGTCATGTTCAATGTCGAGCTTGTCTATGGCGGCGTCTTCCGCATCGACGGCTTCCCGCAGGAGCACATGCTGCCCATGCTCTTCATCGAATGTCCACGGCTGTTGTTTCCATTTGCCCGTCAAGTCATCGCGGATGTCACCCGTCAGGGCGGGTTTCCGCCGCTGATGATCGATCCCATCGACTTTGCACAGATGTTCCAACGCCGCATGGCCGAGGAACAGGCCAAGGCAAAAGTTGCGCAGCCGACCGGCACTGCCTGATCAGAAGTACTGTTTGAAGAGAGAGCCCGCTCAGACTGGGCTCTCTCTTTCTCAGTTCACGGCTGCGAAATCCCGTAAGATGGCTGCACGACTCGCCAGACCGCCTTTGCACCCAGTGTGTCTACCAGTGCGGCATGAGCGGAGATCTCATCCTCGGTCAACCGAACGTCGAGCGGTTGCGGGCGCTGACGGATCTTGATTTCGATGGATGCTTCCCCGCGTTCCTCAACGGCATCGCTTTGCACATCGAGAACCAGAGTTGCCTGACGACCACCGATCAATTCGATATAGACTTCGGCAAGCAGTTCGGAATCAAGAAGTGCGCCATGCTTGGTCCGACGTGAGTTGTCGATGCCATAGCGGCGGCAGAGCGCGTCGAGTGAGTTCGGGCCCATCGGGTGCTTGCGCCGCGCGATCGCCAGCGTATCGACTACCCGTGCCGGCTCAACCAGATCGGCGCCTAGGCGCGCGAACTCGGCATTCAAAAATCCGATGTCGAAATTCGCATTATGGGCGATCAGATGGGCCCCTTCTAGAAAGACAAGAAGGTCCGGGAATATGCCGCCGAAGCTCGGCTTATCGACAAGCGACGCGTCGGTAATTCCGTGAACCGCAAGAGCTTCCGGATGAACCTGACGTCCCTGTGGATTGATATAGGTGTGGAAGCTGCGCCCGGTCGGGAACCGGTTGACCAGTTCGACCGCCCCGAATTCGATGATCCGATCCTCGTTAGGATCAAGACCGGTTGTTTCCGTATCGAAAATAATCTCACGCATCGAATCTCGTTTCATCCCTTAACCGGGCCAGGATCTGTTTGACGGCGGTGCGGGCAGTCTCAAGACCCTTGCCGCTATCCACAATGAAATCGGCGCGTCTACGCTTTTCAACGTCCGGCACCTGCTTTTCAAGGATCGATTCGAACTTCTCCACTGTCATGCCTGGTCGGGAAAGCACGCGTTCGCGCTGAACCTCGGGTGGCGCCGATACCACCACAATCTTGTCGACACGGCCCTCACCGCCCGTCTCGAATAGGAGCGGGATATCGAGAACCACGATCGGTTGTCCGGCTTCCCGATGCCGAGCCAAAAAAGCGTCGGCATCTGCACGAACAAGCGGATGAACGATCGTCTCCACGGTTTTCAGAGCAGCTGCATTGCCCAAAACTCGCTGAGCGAGCAAGCCGCGATCGACCACTCCACCTTTCGTCGTCCCAGGAAATGCGGCTTCAATGAGCGGCGCGGCCATATCGGCATATAGGCGATGGACGGCCTCGTCAGAATCGTGAACCGGAACTCCTGCCTCGCCGAATAATCGCGCAGTCGTCGACTTTCCCATGCCGATCGATCCCGTTAACCCGACGACGATCATCGTTTTTTCCCCAGATCCGCCTCGATCAGCTGGCGAAGCTCGGGCGTAACCTTTGGCCGAATGCCGAACCAGCGCTCGAAGCCCGGCACCGCCTGATGCAGGAGCATTCCAAGCCCGTCGACCGTTTTCAGACCTCGCGCACCAGCCTTTGCGAGCAAGGGGGTGACAAGCGGCGTGTACACGATATCCGCAACGATCGTTTGATCGGAGAGCGCATCCAGTCCGAGTTCGAAGCGCGGATAGCCGCCCATCCCAAGCGACGTCGTATTGATCAGAAGATCGGCGTGGCCAAGAACTGCCTCAATCTGGTCGAAGGCAACCGGCTTCACGCCAGGAAAGGCAAGCGCCAGTTCGCCGGCCCGTTCCGCCGTGCGGTTTGCAACCATGATCTTTCCGATCTTCGCATCGCGCAATGCCTTGACGACTGCGCGCGATGCTCCGCCGGCCCCGATGATAAGCGCGGTTGTCGCGTCTCGCCATTCCGATGCGCGCGCATCGAGATTGGCCGCAAACCCGTAGGCGTCCGTGTTGCCCCCGATGAGCTTGCCAGCCTCCGTCCAGAGCGTATTGACCGCGCCGATGGCGGTCGCAGCCGTATCCGCCGCTGCGACCCGTTTGAACACCTCTTCCTTGTGTGGAATCGTCACGTTCCCACCAACGAACTCTCCACCGCGGACGCGCGTCAGAAAAGAACCGAGGCCTTCCGACGCTACATCAATAGCCGTATAATCGCCTTGGACGCCTGCAAGCTTGAGCCAGTGGCGATGAATCAGAGGAGATCGAGAATGGGCGATTGGCTGGCCGATCACAAAGGCTTGAACGTCTTCACCCATCGATTGCGCCCAATTCACGCAGCTTGTCGAGCAGAGGCAGAAGGGGCATCCCGATAATCGAGAAATAGTCGCCCTCTATTTTCTCGAAAAGCTGGATGCCTTTGCCTTCGATCTGATAGGCGCCGACGGACGAAAGTGCGATCTCCCCGACAGAGGATAGATGCCGACCGATGAAACCGGGATCGAGTTCCCTCATGGTCATCTGGGCAACCGAAAGATGCCGCCAAATCGCCTCCCCATCCTTGGCAATCACAACTGCGCTGTTCAATTGATGGGTCCGCCCCGACAACTTTAAGAGCCGCCTGCGTGCTTCCTCCATATCCGCTGGCTTATGCAGTATATGTTCGTCGAGCGACAAAATCTGGTCGGCTCCGATAACCAATACGCCCGGATGGTTCTGGCTGATGTCGATAGCCTTTGCCTCGGCGAGAATCTGGGCAAGATCGTCCGGTTTCAATCCGGTATGGGCGACAGCCTGCTCAACGGCTCGTTCATCGATATCCGAGCCTTTAACCACCAATTGGAGACCCGCATCTTCCAATATCTTGCGACGATAAGGACTGCCCGATGCCAAAATAATGGAGTGTGTCACAGGCTTTCCTCCCGATGAACCTTCTTGCGCAAGGCAACGATGGCGGCTGCCGTTTCCTCGATTGACCGTCGTGTGACATCGATCAACGGCCAGCCATGCCGGTTGCATATTTGACGGGCATAGGCCAGTTCCTCGGAAATCGAAAGCCGGTCGACATAATCGCCCTGATCGAAACCTACACCGCCGAGTATTCGATTTTGGCGCACCTGCGAAATCCGCTCTGCGGAAGCGATCAGGCCGACGATCAGGGGTTTCTTCGCTGTCACGATCTGGAGTGGGATCGGCACACCGATCACGATCGGTACGTTCGCTGTCTTAATGCCGCGGTTGGCAAGGTAGATCGAGGTGGGCGTCTTTGATGTGCGCGATATACCGATCAGAATAATGTCGGCTTCCTCCACATCGGCCGGCAATTGCCCGTCGTCATGCTCCATCGTGAAATTGAGGGCGTCGATGCGGCGGAAATAGTCCGCGTCCAGCACGTGCTGCGCCCCCACACGCCGTCCGGCGGGCGTGCCGAGATAGGATTGAAAAACAAGGAGCACCGGTTCCAGAACCGAGACGTAAGGCAGGCCGAGCAACTGGCAACGTCGGTCGATTTCGGCCGCTACGGCCTGGTCAACCATTGTGTAAAGAACGATTCCCGGCGCCTCCTCGATGTCGGCAAACACCCGCTCCAGTTGTTTGTCGGTCCGGATCAGCGGATAGATGTGTTCGATCGCGCGCGCGTTCTTGTATTGCGCCGCGGCTGCCCGTCCTGCTGCAAGCAGGGTTTCACCCGTCGCGTCCGAGATCAGATGAAGATGAAAGAAGTTTTGCGGTTTATTCACGGGTTTCTGCCTGGCCTGTGGGCCCATGTGCACAAAGGGGGGGAGCGGGAGGGACGCCCGGTCAACCAATGTACCAGATGGCGATTTCTCCACAATTCGCCAAACTGTGGAGCAGAATCCGGACTGTTGGCAATTGGATGTGCTGAGCGTAGGTCGTCAACAGAGGTCGACCCACAGCGTGCTCAGAGGCAACCTTCTCAACCGGTTGAACTGACGCAGTAAAACGTCTTCTTTCCTGGAAATCATCAACAGGTTTGGCAAACCGCCTTGCGTCGATATAACCACTGGCCAGTCGAGCCGCTATTGGGGACAAGCGGGAAACCCCGATTCCAACAGAGTCATAGAACCATAAGATTCATTAAAAATTTCTTTTCTTTGTTTAGGTGCCAAGCTTGAAAGGGCTCGAATGTCGACGGACCGAAAGATGCTGAGAGTGTTGAATGGCGAAAACGTCTTTCCGCCCCCCATCTGGATGATGCGTCAAGCTGGGCGCTATTTGCCCGAATATCGGGAGAGGCGAAAGCAAGCCGGGGGCTTTCTCGACCTATGCTACAATCCGGATCTTGCTGTTGAAGTGACCTTGCAGCCGATCCGCCGCTTCGGCTTCGACGCGTCGATCCTGTTTTCGGACATTTTGGTTATACCGCATGCCCTTGGACGGGACCTGAATTTCGAGGAAGGTCGCGGACCCGTGATGACGCCGATCGCTGTCGAAGATATCGCTGAACTCGATGGATCAGGTTTACACGTGCATCTGGCGCCGGTTTACGAGACTGTCGGACGTTTACGCAGAGAGTTGCCCTATGAGACGACGCTGATCGGCTTTTGTGGCGCTCCCTGGACGGTTGCCACCTACATGATCGCGGGCCATGGGACTCCCGATCAGGCCCCAGCGAGACTTTTCGGTTATCGATACCCCGATGAAATGAATGCGCTTTTGCGCCTTCTTGCGGACTGTTCGGCTGACTACCTGATACGTCAGATTGAGGCGGGAGCCGATTGTGTACAGATTTTCGATTCCTGGTCGGGCGTGCTAGACGAGACCTCTTTTGAGGCGTGGTGCGTGGCACCGATGAAGCAGATTGTTGATCGAATTCGGGAGGTCTATCCGAAGGTCCCGATCATTGGATTTCCGAAAGGCGCGGGAGCACTTTACGATGGCTATAGGGGCAAAACCGGCGTCACTGCCGTTGGGCTCGACTGGTCAGTTCCCTGGAGCCAGGCGCGTCGTCTGCAAGCGGCGGGGCCCATCCAAGGTAATCTCGACCCGCTTCGCCTGGTGGTGGGCGGACAGGCGCTCGAAGAGGGCGTGAGAAAGATCCTCGCGGAACTGACGGACGGACCTTTGATCTTCAATCTCGGCCATGGAATAACGCCGCAGACGCCTATCGAGCATGTTGAGCAAATGGTGACGCTCGTGAGGAATGCAGCGCGTGAATGAGAAGCGGCGGATCCCTACTGGGCCAGGAACGCGCGCTGTCATCGCGTTGGGAGTTTTCGCGATAGCCACTGTCGCGATCCTGCTTGTTTTTCCCGACGCGGCCTATTTGTGGGCTAAAGCACTACACGTGATCGCCGTTATCGCGTGGATGGCTGGAATGCTCTATCTTCCCCGCCTGTTCGTCTACCATGTGGAGGCGGGGGCAGGTACGCCGCAGTCCGAGACCTTCAAGATTATGGAGAAGCGCCTTTTGCGCGTTATCATCAACCCGGCGATGACAGTCACCTGGGTGCTTGGCCTGTGGCTCGCCTGGAAGGGATTCGACTTCTCGGCGGGATGGCTTCATTTGAAGATCGCCCTGGTCCTCGTCCTGTCGGGCCTGCATGGCTATTTTTCAAAGGCGGTTCGTCTTTTCGCTGAAGATCGCAATGAAAAGTCGGCGCGTCATTGGCGGATCATGAACGAAGGCCCTACCGTCCTGATGATTGCCATTGTGATCTTAGTCGTGGTAAAGCCATTCTAGGATCAGCGCGATCGCTTGCGCTTTGCCGCGTCTGCCGTTAGAAGGTCAGTCCTTCCCTTGCCGCGCGGCTGCCATCCGACACGTCTTGACGCTTCCGCCCCCCCATCCATCCCACGTCTTTGTGACTTCTCCCTACGCCAGCCGAGTGCGCATATGCAGGAAATGAAACTACAAGAGCTCAAGAGCAAGGGTCCGACCGACCTGATCGCATTTGCCGAATCGCTTGAGGTCGAAAATGCGAGCGTCATGCGCAAGCAGGAGCTCATGTTCGCGATCTTGAAGAAGCTTGCTGCCCAAGAGGTCGAAATCATCGGGGAAGGCGTGGTCGAGATTCTCCAGGATGGGTTCGGCTTCCTGCGCTCGGCTAATGCCAACTATCTGCCGGGACCGGACGATATCTATATTTCGCCTTCCCAAATTCGCCGCTTTTCGCTGAAGACGGGCGACACCGTTGAAGGTCCGATCCGTAGCCCGAAGGAAGGCGAGCGCTATTTCGCGCTACTCAAGGTCAATACGATCAATTTCGAAGATCCGGAGAAGATTCGGCATAAGATTCATTTCGACAATCTGACGCCGCTTTATCCCAACGAGCGCTTCAAAATGGAACTCGAGGTCCCAGCCTCGAAAGATCTGTCGGCCCGGGTCATCGATCTGGTTGCGCCGCTCGGCAAAGGTCAGCGCGCGCTGATCGTCGCACCGCCACGCACCGGCAAGACGGTGTTGTTGCAGAACATCGCGCAGTCGCTTGCTCAGAATCATCCCGAGGCTTATCTCATCGTCTTGCTGATCGATGAGCGGCCCGAGGAAGTCACGGACATGCAACGGTCTGTGAAGGGCGAAGTCGTCTCTTCGACATTCGACGAACCAGCTGTCCGCCACGTTCAGGTCGCCGAGATGGTCATCGAAAAAGCCAAGCGTCTCGTTGAGCATGGCCGCGACGTCGTCATCCTGCTTGATTCGGTGACACGGCTTGGTCGCGCTTACAACACGGTCGTGCCTTCTTCGGGAAAGGTTCTGACAGGCGGCGTTGATGCGAATGCCCTGCAGCGTCCGAAACGCTTTTTCGGCGCGGCCCGCAACATTGAAGAGGGTGGGTCGCTGACGATCATCGCGACGGCCCTGATCGATACCGGAAGCCGCATGGACGAGGTGATTTTCGAGGAGTTCAAGGGCACCGGAAATTCTGAAATCGTGCTTGATCGAAAAGTGGCGGACAAGCGAATCTTCCCGTCGATGGATATTCTGAAATCAGGCACACGTAAGGAAGATTTGCTCGTCGCGCGTCAGGATCTTCAGAAAATCTTCGTCTTGCGGCGGATCTTGGCGCCCATGGGAACGACCGATGCCATCGAATTCCTGATCGACAAATTGAAGCAGACCAAGACCAACGCGGATTTCTTCGATTCGATGAATACCTGACACTGCCGGGGCTGCTGCATCGAAACTAAACTGTCTGTCACCAACGGGTCGGCAGGCTCCGCACACGATCTTCATCCTTGTTCTGCGGACCGGGAGGGACTCCCATCTGCAACGGGTGCGTTTTCTGGTTGAGAGTATGATGAGCAGAAGCGAGACCATCTATGCGCTGTCCAGCGGATCGCTGCCGGCCGGCGTTGGCGTGGTGCGTGTTTCTGGGTCCAAAGTTCCGGCATTGGTCCCGCTGCTAACGGGGCGCGAAATCCTGATGCCGCGCATGGCCACGCTCTGTTCCGTTCTTGATGCGGAGGGGGCTGTTATCGATCAAGCTTTGTGCGTTCATTTTCCTGCGCCGCACAGTTTCACCGGTGAAGATATTCTCGAAATTCAGTTGCATGGCAGTCGGGCCGTACTTTCGGCGCTTTATGCCCGCCTGGGTCGCATTGACGGTCTGGTTCCGGCCGAACCTGGCGAGTTTACCATGCGGGCATTCCTGAATGGCCGTATGGATTTGACCGCGGCTGAAGGCCTTTCGGACTTGATCGTCGCCGAGACGGAGCATCAACGGAAACTGGCTTTGTCCAATGCCGGTGGCGCACAGCGCCGCCTTTATGAGAAATGGCGCGCGGATTTGGTATCCATCTGGGCTCGTGTAGAAGCGGATCTCGATTTCTCTGATCAGGACGACGTGCCTGGTTCGGATGATGAAGAGGTGCGTCATGGGATTTCGCGCTTGTTGGCGCGTGTCGAACACCACATATCTGGATACAGCCACGCAGAGATCGTCAACAGCGGCTTTCATGTCGTCATAGCAGGTCCGCCGAACTCGGGAAAATCGAGCCTTATCAATTATCTCGCTAAACGCGATGTGGCCATTGTCACCGACGTGCCTGGCACCACCCGTGATCTCATCGAGGTTCGACTGGACCTCGGAGGGCGGCTTGTGCGCGTGACCGACACAGCCGGCCTTCGGGCAACGAATGATCCCGTCGAACGTTTAGGCATCGACCGTGCTCTTGAAGCCAGCGGAGCGGCCGATTTGTTGATCTTTCTTTCTGAGGCGCCAGACCCTTCAATGGAGCCCTCGAACCGCGTCTTGCTGGTGCGCAGCAAATCGGATCTTGCCGAAGGTATTCAAGACGATTGGGCAATTTCGACGCTTTCAGGCCATGGAATTGAGCGGCTACTCGATGAGATCGCGGCAAGAATCGACGCTTGGCTCGGCGCGTATGATACCGTGCCTTCTAAAGAGCGGCAGATTGGTCATCTACAAAACTTGGTTGAAGCCCTCAGGCAAGCGCTGGATGAGGTACAACCAGAGCTTGTTGCGGAGCGTCTCAGACAAGCAGCGCTTTCCCTCGGGCGTCTGACAGGGGTGGTGGATGTTGAGGAACTGCTCGGCGATATCTTTGCGAATTTCTGTATAGGCAAATGACTCACGTGAAACACGAGACCCCAACGGCCTCCTATGACGTCGTCGTGGTCGGCGGCGGGCATGCCGGCGTGGAAGCCGCCGCAGCCGCAGCTCGGTTGGGCGCCCGCACGGCGATGGTGACGCTCGGCCGCGCCAATTTGGGGATGATGTCCTGCAATCCGGCCATTGGGGGCCTTGGCAAAGGCCAACTTGTTCGCGAAATCGATGCGCTCGACGGCATCATGGGCAAAGCGGCGGATCGCGCGGGGATACAGTTCCGTATGCTCAACATGCGCAAGGGCCCAGCCGTGCGGGGACCGCGGACGCAGGCAGATCGACGGCTATACGCGGCGGCGGTTCAACTTATGGTTTCCGAGCAGGGCAATCTGGATGTACTTGAGGATGAATGCGTCGATCTGCGCATAGAATCGGGCATTTTGACGGGCGTCCTCCTTGCAAAGCGTGGTTGGATCCATTGCGCGGCCGCCGTCATTACCACGGGAACGTTCTTGCGCGGCGTTATCCACATTGGCGCAGAGAATTTTCCTGCCGGGCGATTCGGGGAGCAAGCAACGAGCCGCTTATCATTAGCTTTTCACCACCTCGGCTTGAAATTGGGACGCCTGAAGACCGGGACGCCGCCTCGCCTGTTGCGAAACTCTATCGATTGGGAGGGCCTAGAAAAGCAGGCTCCGGATGCCTCACCGATACCCTTTTCTCTGATGACGGACCGGATCGAGGTTCCGCAGATCGACTGCGCAATCACGCGGACAACGCCGGCGACCCATGATTTGATTCGCGAGAACCTGCATCTGTCGGCGCTGTACGGGGGGTCGATCTCGAGCACAGGGCCGCGCTACTGCCCCTCGGTCGAAGATAAGATCGTTCGTTTTGGCGATCGTAACGGACACCAGATCTTTCTCGAACCTGAGGGGTTGGACAGCGAACTTGTTTATCCCAACGGCATCTCAACCTCGCTGCCCGCACCGGTCCAACGGGAACTGGTTCATTCGATCCCGGGCTTGAATCGGGCCGAGATTGTTCGACCAGGTTACGCTATTGAATATGATCATGTTGATCCGCGCGAACTGGAATTGTCTCTTCAGGTGCGCAAATGCTGCGGGCTTTTCCTGGCTGGCCAGATCAATGGGACCACAGGATATGAGGAGGCCGCGGCGCAAGGTGTGATCGCGGGTCTCAACGCGGCGCGCATCGCTGGCGACATGAAGCCGGTCGTCCTTTCGCGCAGCGAAGCCTATATTGGTGTGATGATCGACGACCTGACGACGCGTGGCGTGAGTGAACCTTACCGGATGTTCACGTCGCGCGCCGAATTCCGGCTGTCGATTCGTGCAGACAATGCGGATGAACGCCTGACCCCACTCGGAATAGAGCAGGGTTTGATCGGTCAGCAGCGCGTCACGCGCTACCAGGAAAGGTCATCGGTAATAGGAGCGCTTCGCGCTCAGCTTCACGCGCTGTCGCTGAGTGCGTCCGAAGCTGCGCGTCGCGGCTTGCCTGTGAATCAGGACGGCAGGAAGCGGACTGCGTTTGACATGCTGTCCTATCCGTCCATAGGAATGGCTGAACTGTCGAGCGTTTGGTCGATCTTCAACGAGGTACCCTCCTGGGCGCGTGACGCCGTCGAAACAGAGGCTAAGTATGCAGTTTATCTCGATCGCCAAATCGAGGATGCGGAACGGCTGAAACTCAATGAGCAGTTGCCGATCCCGCTGGATATGACGATTACGGACCTGCCCGGGTTGTCGGCGGAACTGCGTCATAAGCTGTCTGCGGCTGTTCCTTGCTCGTTCGCCCAAGCGTCGCGCATTGAAGGAATGACCCCGGCGGCGCTGTCGCTCATTTTGGCGCATCTTCGATCGCGAACCATTGTGGCACGATGAGGAAAGCGGCTTTAGAAGCCATAATTGGCTCTGTTTCACGTGAAACGCTTGAACGGCTTGCGGAGTATGAGAAGCTCTTTCTTCATTGGAACCGAAGTATCAACATAGCGGCGCCATCGACGCTTGATGATTTTTGGGAGCGGCATATTCTGGACGGCGCGCAGTTGTTCCCCCTCGCCGGAAGATGGATCAACTGGATCGATCTAGGGAGCGGTGGCGGCGTTCCGGGGCTTGTTATGGCTATACTGGCGGGCCCGGGATCCGTGACGCTCGTCGAGAGTAATCGCAAGAAGGCAGCATTCCTCAGATTGTGCGGCACCAGGTTGGGCTTAGACATCGACGTTTGGGATCAACGAATTGAGGAGGTAAAGAAGAAGCCGGTTGACGTCGTTTCTGCGCGGGCGCTGATGCCATTACCCGGCCTCCTCGTGCTGGCACAAGGATGGCTTGCGCAGGGTAGCCGCGGTCTTTTTCATAAAGGGCGGAATTTTCGTGAGGAAGTCCAACAAGCTCGTGACCAATGGGCGTTCGATTTGATAGAACATGTCAGCGCTATTGATCCGGAGAGCCGGATCCTCGAAGTTTCGAACCTGCGGCAATTGGAGCGTTGACGTGATCACGAGGCGGCCACGCATCATCACCGTCGCTAACCAGAAGGGCGGCGTGGGGAAGACGACCACTGCGATCAATTTGGCGACGGCCCTTGCGGCCATCGGCGAGCGCGTTCTTATCATTGATCTAGACCCGCAGGGCAATGCCAGTACCGGTCTGGGAATTGAGCGTCCGGAGCGCGAAATTTCGTCCTACGAGCTTCTTCTTGGCCGGGCCACGGTGGAGCAGTCTTCCATCGCAACGGCGGTGCCGGGCCTTTGCATCATTCCTTCGACGCTGGATCTCTTAGGTGTGGAAATGGAGATTGCCGGGGCGTCTGACCGCGCGGTGCGACTTCGCGATGCGATCCTCAGCGAGCAGGGCGGGGCAGCCGGGTTTGATTACATTCTGATCGATTGCCCGCCATCGCTCAATTTACTGACGCTGAATTCGATGGCTGCGGCCGACTCGGTTCTGGTGCCGATGCAGTGCGAGTTTTTCGCACTCGAGGGGCTCTCGCAGTTGCTGCATACGATCGAGCAGGTTCGCGCCAACCTCAACCCGCGGCTAACGATCCAGGGGATCGTCATGACCATGTATGACGGCCGTAACAATTTGGCCAATCAGGTTGTCCAGGACGTCAGGCTGCATATGGGAGAGAAAGTCTATGACACGGTTATTCCTCGAAACGTTCGGGTCTCCGAGGCACCGTCTTACGGTAAGCCGGCGATCCTTTACGATCTCAAATGTTCCGGCAGTCAAGCGTATCTACAACTCGCATCGGAAGTGATCCGGCGGGAGCGCGGCCTGCGCGCAGCATAAAGGGAAGTCACGTGAGCGAAGATTTGTCCCGTAAGCGCCTCGGGCGAGGCCTGGCCGCCCTGATCGGCGAACTTGACAAGCCAGCGCCACCAGCGGCCACCGATCTACCCGGCATTCGTGCAGACGGGGCTGTTCCGATCGAGTTGATCGTCCGCAATCCGCGCAACCCTCGGCGGACGTTCGCAGAGGATGAACTGGAAGATCTCACGCAATCGTTGCGTGAACATGGCATCGTGCAGCCGGTCGTGGTGAGACGGCTTCCTTCCGGCATTTACGAGATCATTGCAGGCGAAAGACGCTGGAGGGCTGCGCAGCGCGCCGGCATGGTCAGTATCCCGGTCGTAATCCGGGATGTTACCGATCGCGTTGCTCTCGAATTGGCTATCATCGAGAATGTGCAACGCGCCGATCTCAATGCGGTCGAGGAAGCGCTTGGTTACCAGCAGCTGATCGATGAGCATCAATACACGCAGGCTGATCTTGGCCAAGTCATTGGCAAGAGCCGCAGTCATGTCGCCAACACGCTTCGCTTGTTGAAACTGCCGGATCATGTACGCGATCTCGTGGCGAGCGGATCCCTCTCCGCTGGGCACGCACGAACGCTCGTCACAGCGGTTGACCCGGATGGGTTGGCGAAGCGGATCGTCGAAGAGGGCCTGTCGGTGCGGCAAGCCGAGGCCCTTGCGCAGCAGCCAGTGCGTCAATCCAAACCGTCGGCAGAACGTGCGGCTTCAAAGGATGCCGACACCATAGCTTTGGAAAAAACCCTGTCGGACGCGCTCGGATTGCGTGTTTCGATCACGCATGGCGCGCGGGGCGGCGATGTGAAGATTCGATACTCCAGTCTCGATCAACTAGATACGATCTGCCACCGTCTGCAGCGGCCACAGTAGCTGCGATTCACGTGAAACTTATGGCTGGCGCAACCGCCGAGCCTCCATTGTGACGGCCATCAGCGCTTGGCGAGCCGTTGCTTGTTCAAGGTGGCCCCGGCTTCGTGTCGCAAGAATGGTGGCCTGCAGACGATCCAGAGCCTTGGCCACGGCTTCCGAAGTCCATCGCTGCAGCGCCCGCTCCATCAGTCCTTTCCTGGCGAAAAAAATCGGCGGGCGGGCAGCGGCAACCGTCACGCTCGGCGCGGCGCCGGCGTCGACGAATGCGCGAAGCGCTTGTAGTTGCTGCATTTGGCGCAAGAGCGCGGCGAGGATCTGGAAAGGCTCTTGCCCGCCCGAAGTCCATTTCGAAAACGCGGTATCAAAACCCGAGACGTCCCCATCCAGAATGGAATCCACCGCATCGTCGACAGATCGCGCCGAAACATCGCCGACGATCTGCCGGACATGGTGCAGTTCGACGCGCAATTCGCCCTTAGTGTAAAGGGTCAGCTTCTCCAACTCAGCGCGTGAGGCGAGCCGGTCACCGCCCAAATTAACTTTGAGATAATGCCGGGCGTCCGGCGCTATCGCAACTCCATCGCGCTCCAACACCTCGTCGATTATCGTCTCGATCGCGCGGCCGTGATCGACGTAACAGGGCAAAGCCATGCTGGCCGTCCCAGTTTCCACGCTTACGCGAACGGGCGAACCTTTTTTCAAGTCCCCGCCCTCGAGCAGAAGGGTGACGGACGCGGGAGGCCTCGCGCAAAGATCCTTGAGGGCGGCGGCAAGCGTCCTTTGGCCGGCGACGCCGCGAACCCAGACGAGACGACGGTCGGCGAACATCGGCATGGTCTGAACCTCGTCCATCAGCCGCCCCGGGTCGGTGTCGATGGCTGTGGCGTCCAAACGAACGACCGCGAAAGGATCATCTAAGTCGAAGCCGAGCTTGCGGACAAATTCAGCCGCCCGCTCCGAGACAAGACCACGATCCGGCCCGTAGATGAGGACGATGGGATGCGCAGAGCTGGGCCGGGCCAACCAAGCCTCCACCTCTTGCGCCTTCTTCTGGGCCATATTAGCTTCCCGACCTTGATCTTTCTATGCTTTACCACATCTTGCCACGCACGCTATGGCCGTAGCGTCGTGCGCGTTCATCCTCCAATCGATCGAACATCGGGTATCAAGGAAGTTGCTTGATGTGGCCCGGGAGCCATGGTCAGAAGACGAGCCTTTATCATCCAAAGATATGCCGAGGTCTGATGTTACGTGAGCGTCGCTCCCCTCCTCTCGATAGTTTCCCTGCCAATCCCTGGGCCCTCGAAAATGTGCTGCTCGACCATCAGGCCGGCCTCGACCTGATCGGCCAGGAGGAAACCATGTTTGCGCTGTCCAACGGATATCTGGGCATGCGCGGGACTTTCGATGAGGGCGAACCCGTTCATGATCCTGGCGTGTTCCTGAACGGGTTCTATGAATACCGCCCCATCAGCTACGGCGAAATCGCCTACGGATTTCCCAGCCGCGGACAGAGCATGTTGAACTGCCCAGACGGCTCGGTTATCAAGCTGTTCATCGATCACGAGCCGTTTGTGGTGACCGAGGCAGAAGTCGTCTCCTTTCATCGCATCTTGGATCTGAAGCGTGGCTTCGTTCGGCGCGAAATCACGTGGAAGACGCCCACCGGCCAGTTGATGAGCATGAAGACCACCCGTCTCGTCTCGTTCTCCTCCCGCCATCTCGCGGCAATCGACTATGAGCTATGCGCGCATTCTTCGGAGGTTGACGTTCTCGTCTCTTCGGAAATGCGCCACCAGCCGCCGCTGAGGATGGATGAATCTGATCCACGGCTCGCGGTTGGCTTTGTCGGGCGGGTGCTGCATCCGATAGCTGCGGAAGCGCAGGAGTTGCGAACGCTGCTGACCTACCGGACGGAAGGTTCCCAATTCAGTCTCGGCTGCGGCATGGATCACGTCGTCGATACGCACTCTGACCTGTCAGTGGAGACGACCTGCGTCGAGGATATGGCAGCCGTCAAATTTCACGGTTCATTGCGACCGGATGCGCCGCTTCGCCTGCGGAAATATCTCGCCTACCATTATGTCGGGGGCGAGGATGCCGAGCGGGTAGGCTCACGGGTCGGTTTCACGCTCGATGCTGCGGTTCGATCGGGCTTTGATGAATTGCTCCACCGTCAGCGCCAGGATCTCGACCAGTTCTGGTCGCGCAGCGATGTCCAGATCGAGTGCGACAACCCGCAGATGCAGCAGGTGATCCGCTGGAACCTCTTCCAATTGCTTCAGGCAACCGCGCGTTCGGAAGGACACGGCATCCCGGCGCGCGGCCTGACAGGGCAGTCTTATGAAGGACATTATTTCTGGGACACCGAAATCTATGTTCTCCCTTTCCTGATTTATCACGAGCCCCTGCTCGCCCGGAACATCTTGAAGTTCCGTTATGACGGCCTCGACAAGGCGCGCGCCAGGGCACGGGAGCTGGGTCACAGCGGCGCGACCTTCCCTTGGCGAACCATAAACGGTGAAGAGGCCTCCGCCTACTATGCGGCAGGCACCGCGCAATACCACATCAATGCCGACATCGCCTACGCGCTGCGCAAATATGTCGACATAACCGGCGATACCGAATTCCTGATCCGCTACGGCGCCGAGATCTTGGTCGAGACGGCGCGCTTCTGGTGGGATCTCGGCTTTTTTTCCAAGCGAAAGGACGGGCAGTTCTGCATCAATGGCGTCACTGGTCCGGACGAATACACAGCGATCGTTAACAACAACTATTTTACGAACCTGATGACGCGCGAGAACCTGCGCTATGCCGTGGAGGTCGTGGAAAAACTGCAAGCGGAGCACCCCGAAGCATTTTCCGACCTGCGGCAGCGGACGCAGGTGACGGACGACGAAGTTGACTGCTGGCGCGCGGCGGCAGATCGGATGTATTTGCCTTATGACGATCATCTGGGCGTTCACCCGCAGGATGACAGCTTTCTGAACAAGGAGGTGTGGGATTTCGAGGCGACGCCCGAGGAGAACTATCCGCTGCTGTTGCACTACCATCCGCTTAATCTGTATCGATCGCAGGTAATCAAACAGGCGGACACGTTGCTCGCCATGTTCCTGTTGAGCGAGCAGTTTTCCTTGCAGGAGAAGAAGCGGAACTTCGATTACTACGATCCGCTGACGACGCACGACTCATCGCTTTCCGTGTGCATCCAAAGCATCATCGCCAATGAGATCGGCTATCGCGACACTGCTGCGCGCTATTTCCGCTTCGCCGCGGTCATGGATCTGTCCGATGTCGGCGGCAATATGAAGAACGGCGCGCATATCGCGTCGATCGGCGGTACATGGCTTGCGCTAGTCTACGGCTTTGGCGGCATGCGCGACTATCGTGGGCGGATTTCGTTCAAGCCGTGCCTGCCGCTGGATTGGCGCCGTCTGCGCTTTTCCCTGATGATAAGGGATACGCATATCGAGCTTGATATCGGCCAAGCTGAGACAATCTACCGCTGGAAGGAAGGCAGCGGCCTGTCCTTCTTTCATGGCGATGAGGAGATCGTTCTCAACGAGACCTCGCCGTCAGCCTCTCGTTCGAATCCGTTCCCACCGAGATGGGATCAGCCGACCGCCGACGCCAACCTGCATCCGGCAGAAGAGCCTGCCGCGCCGGCATGCGGATGATGGTGATGAAGATCACGCGGTCGTGATCCTGACCTGGGTCAGGTCTTGGATCACGGCGTGAGCGCCCTGTTCACGAAGGGCCGATGCCTGCCCGCCACGGTCGACGCCTACAACCAGACTAAACCCGCCGCGTAGCCCGGCTTCGATGCCGGGCAAAGCATCCTCGAACAGCGCGGCGCGGCTAGGAGAGACATCAAGACGGCGGGCGGCCTCCAGAAACAATGCTGGATCCGGCTTGCTCGGCAGACCCATTTGGGCGGCAACGACACCATCGACGCGCTCGTCGACGAACGGCGCCAAGCCGGTGACGGACAGCACCAGCTTGCAATTGGCGCTCGAGGAGGCGACGGCTGTCTTGAAACCGGCCGCCTTCAACGCCTTCAGTATGGCTTCGGCGCCGGGGAGGGCTCGGGAATCGTTCCTTAAGCCGGTTTGTGCCAACGTGTCCTTGCGTGCGGCCAAGGACATGATCGTATCCACCCCCGCAACATCCGGACCTTCGGGTATGTGGATGCCTCGAGCGGCCAGAAATTGGCGCACTCCATCCTCTCTGGCTCGACCGTCGACATGTGCGAGATATTCGGCCTGGGCGTCGAAAGGCTGGAATGGCACTCCTTGCTGAATACTCCAACCTTGAAGAAAATCGTCAAACACCGTCTTCCAGGCCATGGCGTGGATCTGGGTGGTGTCCGACAGGACACCATCAAGATCGAAAATGACGGCATCGAACTGGTCCGACCCGATGACGATCTCGCTATCACTGCTCATGAGCCGCGTCGGGCACAATAGATCACGAGGCTGGACTCGTCTGAGCGCCTGCGGCTCCGGTCGTCGAGATCGCCTTTTGAAGACGGGCCTCCTGATCCGGCGAAAGGGACGTGCGGAGGACCTCGCCTTTGAAGCGTTCGAGCTCGGCGAGCACCTTTTCCGGCTGGACCTTGCGGATCAGCACAAACAAGGCGGAACTATCGGGTTTGAGTTTTTCGCCGAGGGAGCGGATGAAATTGTCGTCAATGCCATAATCGACCAATGAACCCGAAAGGGCTCCGGCTCCGGCGCCGACAAGGCCGCCGACGGCGAATCCGGCAAGCGGGTTGAGGAACAGCAACCCGACCAGAGACCCCCATAAGGCTCCGGACAGCCCTCCGGAGGCTGCGCCAGCGCCAATCAGATTGACGCTCTGCTTCAGATTGACCTTGCCGTCGGGCTGGCGAATGACCACGACG
>CAZEEC010000002.1:18132-60228 GCA_964511105.1 uncultured Mesorhizobium sp. | reverse complement strand
ATATTTGATCTCGGCATCGTCGAGCGCGATCAGTTCGACAACGGCAGCGTGAAGCTGGTTTTCATCCCGCTGCGGCGCGGTGCAGCCTTCGAGATAGGAGACGTAGGCGCCCTCCTCCGCGATGATCAGCGTGCGCTCGAACTGGCCGGTATTCTTCTCGTTGATGCGGAAATAGGTCGACAGTTCCATCGGGCAGCGCACGCCCTTGGGAATGAAGACGAAAGAGCCGTCGGTAAAGACCGCCGAATTGAGCGTGGCGTAGTAATTGTCCGTCGTCGGGACGACCGTGCCCAGATATTTCTTGACGAGTTCCGGATGCTCGCGGATGGCTTCGGAAATCGACATGAAGAGCACGCCCGACTTGGCAAGCTCTTCCTTGAAAGTCGTCACCACCGAAATCGAATCGAAGACGGCATCAACCGCCACGCGGCCCGAGTTATAGATATTGTCGTTGGCTGTGCCGCTATCCTCGTCCTTCTGGACGCCGGCCAAAATCTCCTGCTCGCGCAGAGGGATCCCGAGCTTCTCGTAGACGCGCAGAAGTTCCGGATCCACCTCGTCGAGCGACTTCGGGCCGCTCTGGTTCTTCGGAGCCGCATAATAATGGATGTCCTGGAAGTCGATCTTGGGATAGTCGACGCGCGCCCAGGTCGGCTCTTCCATGGTCAGCCAACGACGATAGGCGTTGAGGCGCCATTCCAGCATCCATTCCGGCTCGTCTTTCTTTGCCGAAATCATGCGGATGGTGTCTTCGCTCAACCCTCTCGGGGCGACGTCCATCTCAATATCAGACTCAAAGCCGTATTTGTATTGGTCCACATCAATCTTGCGGACCTGATCGATAGTCTCCTGCACAGCAGGCATCAGCGCTCTCCATCCAGGCCGGGGTCAAGGCCCGGCAGTTGTCGATTTCGCATCCGTTCTCGCGGATGCGCTCTACATAGTGAGGAACAGCGGCAAATGCATCCTCGCACGCGCCGAATCCTCCAATTTTGCGAGCATCAGGCCGCTTTGTCGCGCCGCCTCACGAATTGCCGCAGCGCATCCGCAAAGGCATCCAGTTCCGCAGTGCCGGTTGTCGCGCCGAACGAAACGCGAATGCCGCTCATATCGTCGCCATAGCCCATGGCCTTCAGGACGCGGCTGGCCCCGACCTTGCCGGAAGAACATGCCGAGCCGGTCGACAGCGCCACGCCGGCAAGATCGAAGGCAATTTGAGCCGTCTCGGCCTTTACGCCGGGAATCGCGAAATAGATCGTGTTGGCGAGTCGATCGACATCCCGGGCAAAAATGATCGCATCCGGCACCATGCCAAGGATCTCGGCCTCCACTCCGTCCCGGCGGCGGCGCAGTTCGTTGGCGCCCGCAAGGCTGCCCGTCGCTACACGCGCGGCGGCGCCAAAGCCGGCAATCGCGGCGTAGTTCTCGGTTCCGGCCCGGTGACCATGCTCCTGGCCGCCTCCCGCCGCGATCGGCGCCGGCATCAGCACGTCGCTTCTGCCAACCAAAGCGCCTGCGCCTTTGGGCCCACCCATCTTATGCGCAGAAAGAATTATGAAATCCGCGGAAAGCGCTGAGATGTCGATAGAAATTCGGCCGGCGGCTTGAGCCGCATCCAGAACAAGAACACCACCTGCATCATGAACGATCTCGGAAATCTTGCCGGTTGATTGAATGACGCCGGTTTCGTTGTTGGCCAAATGCAGGGCGACCATAGGAAGACCCAGCGAACGATCGTGGCCCGCAAGGGCCGAGTTCAGCGCATCGAGATCGAGCCTACCATCCCTATCGACGGGCAACTCAACGACGTCGCGAGCAGCGAAACGCCCGCCCCCGACGATAACCGGGTGATCGGCCGCCGATGCGTAAAGTTTCGAATAAGTTAGTGGGGCACGGCCCATGCGCCAATCCGGCGTCAGCACCAAGGCGGCGGCCTCGCTGGCACCCGACGTAAACACGACGTGGTCGGCCCTGACGTTGCATAGGGCGGCCACGTCCCGCCGGGCCTCTTCGATCAGTCGCCTTGCCTTGCGTCCCTCGGCATGAACCGAGGACGGATTGGCCGTCAAATCAAGGGCGGAAAGAATTGCGACGCGCGCCTCGGGCAGAAGCGGCGCGCTCGCGTTCCAATCCAGATAGGCTCGGCGTGCAGGCATGCGGCGGTCAATCCCGTTGGGCGGATGGTGTTATTTCCTTGAACTTGCAGGGCGGGCCGTCCTATCTACCCGCTTTGCGACGAGAGGCGGAACGCCTCCGTTCTTTGGAATAGTTCTAAACTACTTTTTACGGCGACGTCCGTCCCGCGTCAAGTCCGAACCATGGTTCGAACCGTCGGTAAGGGTGGGTCATCGTTCAACTGGAGTATCATATGCCCGAGGTCATTTTCGCAGGGCCGGCCGGCCGTCTTGAAGGACGCTATCAGCCGTCCACGGAAAAGAATGCACCGATCGCCATCGTCCTGCACCCCCATCCGCAATTTGGGGGAACGATGAACAACAAGATCGTCTATGACCTCTTCTATATGTTCCAGAAGCGCGATTTTACAGTGTTGCGGTTCAATTTCCGCAGCATCGGCCGCAGCCAAGGCGAGTTCGATCATGGTGCAGGCGAACTTTCTGATGCCGCCGCCGCTCTCGACTGGGTGCAATCGCTGCATCCCGATTCCAAGAGCTGCTGGGTCGCTGGATATTCGTTCGGTGCCTGGATCGGCATGCAACTCTTGATGCGGCGGCCGGAGATCGAAGGCTTCATGTCGGTTGCTCCACAGCCCAACATCTACGATTTCTCGTTCCTCGCCCCCTGCCCCTCGTCCGGCTTGATCATTCACGGCGATGCGGATCGCGTCGCGCCGCCCAAGGACGTGCAGGTGCTTGTCGACAAACTGCACACGCAAAAGGGAATCACGATCACGCAAAAGACGCTGCCGGGGGCGAATCATTTCTTCGCGCAGCATGGCGAGACGCTGATCGAGGAATGCGCAGATTATCTCGATCGGCGTCTCGCAGGAGAACTCGCTGATCCGAAGCCGAAAAGACTGCGCTAATACTACGGGGCGGCGAAAACGCCGCCGGACGTCGGTCGGCGGCAGCCCGTGGTCGTCGGCCACGTCAGCGGCAGCCCCCTTCTCGACCGCACGGCGAGATAGGCCCAGGCTTCTGCCTCCATCGCGTCACCGTCCAGACCGACATCCTCAGCGAGGATGACGCGTCCGCCGGTTTCGCTGGCACCAACGCGCAAATCGCCGAGGATGTGCGGGTTCTTGCGGCCGCCGCCACAAATGATCCACGTTTCCGGCGCCGCCGGCAGATGGTCCGCCACGTTCAAGATCGCGCTGGACGTGACGCTCGCAAGCGTGCGGGCGCCGTCCGCAAGATTTAGCTCCTCCACGCAATCTAATGTAAAATCGCCGCGGTCCAGGGATTTGGGTCCGGGACGTTCGAAGAAAGGGTTCGCCAGATACCGGTCAACAACGCGGCCCGCTACGGTGCCTCGGCCGGCAATCAACCCGTCCTGATCGTAGGGCATCCCGCCTTTTCTTGAGACCCATTGGTCTATCAGCGCGTTGCCGGGGCCGCTGTCGAAGGCGATCGGAGGCCCTTCTCGCCCCACAAAAGTGATGTTGGAAATGCCGCCGATGTTGACGAAGCAGACTGGTCGTTCGCAGCCCTGGAGCGTCGCCGCCAATGCGACGTGATAAGCCGGGACCAGCGGTGCGCCCTGCCCACCTTCCTCCATGTCGGCGGCGCGCATGTCGTAGACGACCGGGATGCCGGTTTTCCGCGCAAGCAGCGATCCGTCGCCGATCTGAACCGTTAGTGCCCGTTCGGGCCGATGAAGCACGGTCTGGCCGTGAAAGCCGATCAAATCGACTGAGCCATGCTCCGCAACGAACCGAGCCACGGCCTCCGCATGAATGAGCGTAAGATCGCGCTCGAGCAGCCCCAAGTCACCGGGCCGGTCGGCTCGCGCCCGGATCGTGACCGCGGCTTCCAGCCCCAGTTCAACGCGCCGGCGAAGAGCAGCGTCGTAAGGCAGGAACATCGACGGCCCGCGCGTGACAGACCTTTCGCCGTCGGTCTCGACTACAGCGAGATCGATGCCATCCATCGACGTTCCACTCATCAGGCCGAGCGCGCGCATCTGAGGCATCCGCAGTCCAATCTTGTGATTCGTGTTCTCAGGATGCTAAAGCCGCCCAGTCCGCAGCGCCATCGGCGCCGAGGACTGTCGGAACCAGAAAGATGCAGTCATGGCCTTCAAGTCGGATTTCCTGCGCACGCTTTTCGAGCGCGGCTTCATTCATCAGATCTCGGATGAAAGTGGGCTCGATGATCTGTTCACGAAGGAAACCGTGACGGCCTATATCGGCTTCGACCCGACCGCACCCAGTCTTCATGCCGGAGGGCTGATCCAGATCATGATGCTGCATTGGCTGCAGAAGACCGGCCATCGTCCGGTCGCCCTGATGGGCGGTGGCACCGGCATGGTCGGAGATCCGTCCTTCAAGGACGAGGCGCGGCAATTGATGACGCTCGACACCATCGCCTCCAACATCGCATCCATCAAGAAGGTGTTCTCCCACTATCTGACCTTTGGCGACGGGGCGGAGGATGCGCTGATGGTCGACAACGGCGAGTGGTTGCGCGAAATCAACTACCTTGAATTCCTGCGCGACGTCGGCAGACACTTTTCCGTCAACCGGATGCTGTCGTTCGACTCGGTCAAGCTCAGGCTCGATCGCCAGCAGTCGCTGTCGTTCCTCGAATTCAACTACATGATCCTGCAGGCATACGACTTCGTCGAGTTGAACAAGCGCCATGACGTGCGGCTGCAGATGGGCGGCTCCGACCAATGGGGCAACATCGTCAGCGGCATCGATCTCGGCCACCGCATGGGAACGCCGCAGCTTTACGCGCTGACCTCGCCGCTGCTGACCACCGCCTCGGGGGCCAAGATGGGCAAGTCACTGTCGGGCGCCGTTTGGCTCAACCCGGACATGCTGTCGGCCTATGATTTCTGGCAGTACTGGCGCAACACCGAGGATGCCGATGTCGCGCGCTTCCTGAAGCTCTATACCGTGCTGCCGCTCGACGAGATCGCCCGGCTCTCCGCGCTCGGCGGTGTCGAAATTAACGAGGTGAAGAAGATCCTGGCGACGGAAGTGACAGCGATGCTGCACGGACGCGCCGCGGCCGAAGAGGCCGCGGAGACGGCACGCAAGACCTTCGAAGAAGGCGCGATCGCCGCCACACTGCCGGCCATCGAACTTCCCGCTTCGGAGCTGGGCGACGGCATTGGCGTGCTGGCGCTGTTCGTCAAGGCCGGTCTTGCGGGGACGAACGGCGAGGCGCGGCGCCATGTGCAAGGTGGTGCCGTCCGCGTCAATGACCAAACTGTCAGCGACGACAGGCGGGTGATCGGTGCGGGAGACGTGACGGCTGAAGCCGTCATCAAGCTTTCGCTCGGCAAGAAAAAGCATGTGCTTGTCCGGCCGGTTTGACGGGATCTATTCGCTAAACTCGAATACCGAGCGGAAAATTCCCGGAGCAATTGCCGAGAGCGGGTTGATCTGCAGTTGCGGTGCCTCGGTGCTTCCCGCAAGCCTGAAGGTGATGCCGATCAATCCGCGATCGCGGCCATTACCTAAAATCTGCCCGATAAGCGGTATTTCGGCAAAAATCCGGTTGATCCCATAAGCCGGCATGAACGTGCCCGTCATCGACATGTTGCCGCTGCGATCATAGACGGTCCCCTGGAATGTGGAGCCGATATCGGGACCACGGATGACGCCGCTATCGAGCGTCAAATAGCCTTTCCCCTGCTCGACCCGGGAGAACGCCCGGTCAAAGAAGACGCGCTGCACATCAAGGCGGCCCTTGACGACGTCGTTGAGCGACCGACCGCGCGCATCGGACGGAGACGATACGAGCGACGCAAGGCGCGGCTCATCGACCAGCCAGAAATCGCGCGCAGCAATACGCCCGACCAGAGAGCCGCCTTCCCCCCCCCTCAAATCCAGGTTCAGCCGCCCTCCTTCCATGCGCTCGTAAAGGTCGAGGAAGCGCAGGACAGCGCCCGCATCCCCGGTTTCAGCGCGCAAAAAGCGGCCGCCCTGCCCGATGCCTTGGTTGATCTCAAGCCTCGCGCCCGATTCGGCCGTCGCGGAAAGCGACAGGTGCTCGATCGTCGAGCCTTCGCCTGCATAGACGACGCGAACGTCGCGCAAGGTCTCATTGCCGAAGCCGGTCACCGCGTCAATGTCGAGATCGAGTCTGACGGGGACAGGTCCGCCCGCCTCGCTTCCCGTAGCCTCCCCTACCGCGCGCACCGCCCGGATTAACGAACGCGCGTCGAAAATCCGGCCCTTGACATCGACGCCGAAGCCACGGCCGCGTCGGACGATATCGACGCTGAAATCGTCGTTCCGGTTCAGGCGCACCTGCGGAAAATGCGCTTTGACCAGCCCGGCTTCATCCAGCGACACTTCCCCGCCCACGGCAAAGCTTTCTCCCTTGATCCCGAAACCATGCAAGAAGGTCTGTCCACCTGCGCGTTCCATCTGGAAGGCGGTCGTAGCGGCGATTCCCGCTCCCTTCGACCAGCCGATCCAGGGCAGGCTTAAAATCGATCCCGACAGATCTGCTGTTATGGCCTGATACCCGCCGCTCGACAGATCGATGCCGACATTGGCATTCCCCGACAAGAGCATGGACAGCGCCGGCAGCAACCTATCCCGCGCGGCATCGTCGAGCCGAAGATCGATCTTGCGCGAGCGATCGAACTCTTCACCGAAGGGTTCGATCATTGCAATATTGGCCACCATTCCGTTCAACCTTGCATCGGCAACGATCTCGGCATGACTGGGTCGGATACGGACAGTGCCGTAGGCCTCGGTGACGGTCTGTCCTTCCACGGGTCGCGCTAGAGCGATATCGGCCATGTCAAGCTCGACATCGAAGCCGACCGGGATGTCACGTCCTCTGGAGACGATTGGGAACCGCGCCTCGACGCGGCCGGCAACGTGACCGGAAATCTCCGACGGCTCAAAGGGGATGCGATGGCCGACGTCAATGGGCTTTAGGGCTGCGTATTCCAAAGCTGCGTCCGCGTCAGCATCGACATCGACCACGAGATCGCCGATCAGCGGCGAATTGCGCCCCAGTTTCATGGAGAAGGTGCCGTTCTTGCCGACGACCTCCTTCCCGCTCGCAAGGCGAGTGCGGATATTTTCAACGGCAATGTCGACCCTGTCCCCGCGAAAGCGAATCTCACCTTTGCTGTCCCGCAGGGGCGGAAGTTCGCCGGGCAGCGTGACCGTACTGCCTTCCATTGCGATGTGCCCGTTTACCTCGTTCGTGAAAGGAATGCCGTTGCCGAAGCGCCCTGGTTCGGTAAACAGATTGATCCTTCCTGTACGGATGATCCCGTCGGAGACGTGGCCCGCGACCCAGCGACGGACGTCAGGCGCCGCAAAGACCGGCCAAATGCCCTTGGCTTGATCGACATCGACATCTCGCACGTTGATTTCGAGTGCAACGCCGGGAGTTTTGGCCGGCTCGAAGTCAATCAGCGCGTGGCCGGCGATCTCGCCTGCGGCAGTCCGAAGGCCGATATCATTCAGGGCCAGTAGGCGTTCGACGGGATCAAGAGTTCCTGCTATCCGCACCGCGACATCGAAACGCTCCTCCGTCGCCGGAACCGCGAGCTGCGACCGATCGGAAACCAGTTCGAAGCGATAGCGGGGCGCGTCGGTTGTCTGCTTCGGCGCTGGTCCGACGGCGCCGTTGAACGTCCAGTTCGTCCCGGCGGACTGGAGGTCGAGTTTCTGGATCTCGATCTTGTCGGCTCCGGAGACGGCATGGGCCTCCAGCGCACCCGACATCGTGACCGTTTCATTGCCAAGGTCCAATTCCAGCGCTTCGAATCGCGCATCGATGTCCAGGCGATCAGCAAGCGAGGACAGATGCTGTTCGCCGGAAAGGTTGACTTCAAGATTCGCGATCCGGTGCGCGATCCCGATACGCTGGGCATCCTCAACGACCGGCGCGAACCGCAGGCCTAGATTTAGCATCGCAATGCGCGATCCTTCGTCTTCGCGAATCGTCGTTCCGTCAAACAGGATCGACCGGTCGGCAATCTCGGCTTCGCCCGTTATCTCGAGGGTGCCATCAGCCCGGCGCTCCAGTTCAGCCTGAGCGACGCTAATGGTCGTGTTTCGCCGGCTGTCCAGAACGATGACGACATCGCGCAGTGTCAAGCCACGTGCCGCATTTGTGTCGACGAGATCGAATATTCGATGGACCGCGCGAAAAATCGCAGGTGTGACGAGATCCGGATCGAGCAATCCATCCGCATTGCGCAGTCCGGCCAGCGGGCCCGGCCCTTCACGCTCGGGCAACCGATCAACCACAAGACGAGCATCGCTCAGATGCGCATTGGCCAGTTGCAGCCGGCCTTGGACAAGCGGCCAGAACTCGACGCCGAAGCGCAACTTTCCGACTTCTACGAAGCTGTCGGATGTCCCTGCCTCCGCCAGCTTGGCGTTGGAAACTTCGAGCGCTACCAGCGCCTCACGACCGACCCGCAGCCGCACGGATCCAAGCGTCGCGACGACATCGCTCCCGGCCAGGCGGGCCAGCGCATCTTGCGCTTCCGTGCGAAGCCGTTCGTCACCGAGACCGCTCATCACGACGGCTGTTGCAAGCATGCCAACAAGGAGCAGGACGCCGAGCGAAACCACCGCTCCTTGAAAAAGCCGGCGAAGGACGAACTGGATTTTGCGCCTACGGCGGAGCGGCCTTGCCCGGCGCAACAGCGCACGCACAGATTCAATCGTCTCCGGCCGATCGGGTTGGTCGGTCAAGCGGCGTTCCGTCGAGTCTGCTTCATGGACGAATCGTGTGGGGTCACTATATCCAGCCCTCGGCGATCGGGTAACAGCAAAATGGAGGTCAAATCATGTCCGAACTGGCGGCTGGGGATATGGCGCCTGATTTCTCGTTGCCGGGCGACGGCAACTCCACTCTCTCTTTGTCGCAATTGGCAGGACGGCCAGTCGTGCTCTTCTTCTATCCCAAGGACGATACGAGCGGCTGCACCGCCGAAGCAATCGCCTTTTCCGCACTGAAACCTAAATTTGACGCTGCCGGCATCGCCGTGGTCGGCATGTCACCAGATAGCGCCGAAAAGCACGACAAGTTCAAGTCCAAGCACGAGCTGACGGTGGCCCTCGCCTCGGACGAGGAAAAGTCCACGCTCCAGGCCTATGGCGTTTGGATGGAGAAGAGCATGTATGGCCGCAAATATATGGGTGTCGATCGCTCGACCTTCCTGATCGACAAGAAGGGAAAGATTGCGCAGATCTGGCGCAAGGTGAAAGTCCCCGGACATGCCGACGAGGTTTTGGCCGCCGCGAAAGCGCTTTGATCGGAACATTTATGACCGTGCGGACTTATTGCAGCGACGCTTGCAATAGAGGAGACGGCAATGTTCAAAGGCCTGCTACTGTGGTTGATCGGCATCCCGATCCCGATCATCATCCTTTTGTTTTTGATCTTCTGAAGCGAGCCGGGACTGCCGAACCGGCGGTCCCCGACTTCCTGTTTTTCATGAACCTGCCGTTAACCCTAATAAGGTGTAATCGTCCGCGATCCAGCCAAACAGCTTTGGAGTCCGGACCGTGCCGAAACGCTATGGTCGCCGCCGCGAGCCGCACACCATTATCATCGCGCGTGGCGAACGTATCCGCCATTTCACGCTCAGACCTTGGATAACCCTCTTCGTAGGGTCGGCCTTGGCGGTGTTGTCCGTATCCTATCTCCTGGCGACGGCCTATCTGGTGCTTCGCGATGACTTGATCGGTACGGCCGCAGCGCGACAGGCGAGCATCCAGCAGGCTTATGAGGATCGCATCTCGACTCTGCGCAATCAACTCGACCGGGTCACAAGCCGGCAGTTGCTTGACCAGCAAAGGGTTCAGGACAAGGTGGCCGAACTACTCGCCCGCCAAAGCGAGATCACGCAAAGACACGGGCAGATCAGCCCTATCATCGAACGGGCCATGGGCATGGCCGAAGCGCTCCCCGACACCGCGCCCGTCCCGGAAGCGAAGCCAGTGCTGCGCGCCACGCTGTCCCCAGGCAAGGCAGCATCCGTGTTCGCCAAGCTGACCGGCGAAACGATGGAAAGCGATCCAGAACCGATGCGAGGCAATGCCTTCTGGCCTAGAAAAAATGTCACGGTCGATCCTGCCCCTCCCGCCGAACAGGAGAAAAAGGTCGATCTGTTCGATTCGCTTGGAGCATCCCTTGCAGCGATCGAGGTCGAGCAGATGATCAGCCTCGAAACCCTCGCTTCGGAGACGTTCGAGTCCGTCGAGACCATCCGCGAGGCGTTGATCGCCGCCGGTCTGCCGGTCGATGTCGACTTTGGAGCCAACGAAGAGGGCGTGGGCGGGCCACTGGTCACGTCCGACGGCGACATGCTTTTTGAAGAGCGCGTACGCGAACTGGAAGAGGCATTGGGCCAGCTCGAAATGCTCAAGGCCTCCGCCCGCGACTACCCGATTTTCAATCCGGCGCCCGGCCAGACCGTGTCGAGTTCGTTCGGCATGCGGCGCGACCCATTCCTGCGCCGTCCGGCGATGCATGCGGGAATCGACTTTCGCGCCAAGACGGGAACGCCGGTCCTCGCGACAGGACCGGGTCGTGTCGTGCGCGCCGGTTGGGCGGGCGGTTACGGCCGGCTGGTGGAGGTTGATCACGGCGGTGCATGGACCACGCGCTACGCCCATCTCAGCCGAATCGATGTCAAAGCCGGCGATCGGCTTTCAACGGGAGACAGGCTTGGCGCTGTCGGAAGCACGGGCCGCTCGACCGGCCCGCATCTCCATTACGAAATCCGCCGCCATGGAAAAGCGACTGATCCGCTCCGGCTTCTCAAAGCAGGGAACCAGATCGCCGAACTCCTCAACTAAGTGTTCAGTCGATGTCTGAAACTGGCTCGCCCGCGGATCCCTCGAGTTTATGGGACAGAGCCGCTTCCATGAAGTCGTCCAAACCGCCGTCGAGGACATCCTGCGGCGCGGTGCTTTCCACGCCGGTGCGTAGATCCTTCACCAACTGGTAGGGTTGAAGGACGTAAGAGCGGATCTGGTGACCCCATCCGATATCCGTTTTTGAGGATTCGGATGCGTTGGTGGCCTCCTCGCGCTTCTGCAACTCTGCCTCGTAAAGACGGGCGCGCAGCATGTCCCATGCCTTGGCTCGGTTCTTGTGCTGCGAGCGCTCCTGCTGGCAGGCCACGACGATTCCGGTTGCAATGTGGGTGATGCGGACGGCCGAATCGGTTGTGTTGACGTGCTGCCCACCGGCGCCGGAGGCGCGATAAGTGTCGATCCGGACGTCGGATTCCGAAACGTCGATATCGATCGAGTCGTCGATCACCGGATAGACCCACACGCTGGCAAAGGACGTGTGTCGCCGCGCGTTGGAATCATATGGCGAGATGCGCACGAGCCGATGTACACCCGATTCGGTCTTCAGCCAGCCATAGGCCTTCTCGCCCTTGACGAGAATGGTTGCGGACTTGATGCCCGCCTCTTCGCCGTCATGAACTTCGAGGACCTCGACCTTCATGCCGCGTCGATCCGACCATCGCGTATACATGCGCAAGAGCATGGATGCCCAGTCCTGGCTTTCCGTACCGCCGGCGCCGGCGTGAACCTCCAAATAGGCATCGTTCCCGTCGGCTTCGCCGGACAAGAGCGTGTCGACCTGGCGGGCCGCCACTTCGCCACGCATCGAGCGGATTGCCGCTTCCGCCTCCTGGACGACGGATTGGTCGCCCTCTTCCTCGCCGAGCTCGATCAATCCGATATTGTCTTCAAGCGACTGTGACAGCCCCTTGATCGAGGTGATTGCGTCATCGAGCGACTGCCGCTCGCGCATCAGATTCTGGGCTTCCGCCGGATCGTTCCAAAGACTGGGGTCCTCGGCACGATTGTTGAGGTAATCAAGTCTCTTTACGGCTTGATCCCAGTCAAAGATGCCTCCTCAGCAGGGTGATGCCCTGCCTGATTTCATCGATGAGGTTCTCGGTCTCGGCGCGCATGAAGGCTTCGCCCTTCCTGTTCAGGTGGAAATCGGCGCGGAACATAGGCAGGGGCAGCAATTCTGTAAAGGCGACGGTACGCCTTCCGAAGCTACGCTCAGTAAAGGCCACCACCCGTACCGGTGACCAGGGCCTCGGTAGCTTGCGGAGAAATCTCTCGCGCCCGCTCGGCTGTCGCCCCATCCATGCCGATCACCCAGTAGGTATCGGCCGGACCCGTACCGGGCTTGAAGGCTTCCATGATCACACCGGCCTCGCCGGGATGCGCGCGCATGCCCGTCTGCCGGTTGATCGCGATCTGCTGCATGCCTTCCGGCACTCGGAATGCAACCGGCGTCTTGTCCTTCAGGACTTCCGCCATGAATTCCTTGTAAATCGGAACCGCCAAGCCACCGCCGGTGGCCCCGCTGCCAAGGGAGCGCGGTTGATCGTAGCCGATATAAAGGCCGACGACGAGGTCGGGCGTGTAGCCAACGAACCAGGCATCACGGGAATCATTCGTGGTTCCGGTCTTGCCGGCGATCGGATGACCAAGTTCGTTCAGCATCGTGGCGGTGCCGCGCGACACGGCGCCCTCCATCATCGACGTGATCTGGTAGGCGGTCATCGGGTCGAGGACCTGGTCACGCTCGTCGATCAACTGCGGTTCCGGTTGCCCCTCCCAGGACGACGCGTTGCAGCCGTGGCACACGCGCTGATCGTGCTTGAACACCGTCTTGCCGTAACGGTCCTGGATACGGTCGATCAGCGAGGGCTGGATATAGCGACCGCCATTGGCCATCACGGAATAGGCCGAGACCATGCGCATGACCGTCGTCTCGCCTGACCCGAGCGACATCGCAAGGACCGGCATCATCTTGTCATAAAGGCCGAAACGCTCGGCGTATTCCGCGACAATGTCCATCCCCATATCGTTGGCCAACCGAACCGTCATCAGATTGCGCGACCGCTCGATGCCCATCCGCAACGTCGAGGGTCCAGCGAAGCCGCCGCCATAGTTCTTCGGCTCCCACACATCATTACCGACGCGGATCGTGATCGGCGCGTCGTCGACCACGGACGCGGGCGTATAACCATTGTCTAGGGCTGCCGCATAGAGGATCGGCTTGAAGGACGAGCCGGGCTGGCGCATCGCCTGCGTGGCACGGTTGAATTCCGACTGTGCATAGGAGAAGCCACCGACCATGGCCAGCACGCGGCCGGTCTGCGGATCCATCGCCACCAGCCCGCCCGAAACCTCCGGCACCTGACGCAGGATCCAACCGCCATCGTCTTTGGGCTCCACATAGACCACATCGCCAACCTGCAGGACGTCTCCAATGGAGTTGGCGCGGACGCGCTGACCATTGACGGTATGGCGCAAGGCCCACTCCATGTCCGAAACGGCAAGGGCCGCAGTCTCGCGATCCGCCTCAAGTTCGCCAGACGCCTCACGGCGCGGCTGGAGGCCGACCGATACTTCCGCTCCGGACGCTTCGAGGACGACGGCGAGCCGCCATTCCGGCAGATCGGTCAAGGCCGGGACTTCGCCGAGTGCGACGCCCCAGTCGGCGCCTGGATCGATCTCCGCTACAGGACCGCGAAAACCGCGCAGCGTGTCGTAGCGCATCAAGCCATTTTGCAAGGCCGCGCGCGCCTCGAGCTGCAATTCCGGATCAAGCGTCGTGCGAACCGACAGACCGCCTTCGTAAAGCGCGTTCTCGCCGTAGCGTGCGATCATCTCACGGCGCACTTCCTCGGTGAAATATTCGCCGGCCATCATATAGGTGCCGCCGTGACGCGGGCTGACCCCAAGCGGTTCCTGCTTTGCCCGGGCAGCCTCTTCGGGTTCGACAAAGCCGTTGGACACCATCTGGTCGATGACCCAGTTGCGGCGGTCGAGCGCGCGCTGTGTATGCCGGAACGGATGGTAGTTCGAGGGCCCGCGCGGCAGCGCGGCAAGATAGGCCATCTCGCTGATGGTCAGCTCATTGACGGATTTATCGAAGTAGGTCAGCGCCGCGCCGGCGATTCCGTATGAACCGAGCCCAAAAAAGATCTCGTTCAGATAGAGCTCGAGGATTCGGTCCTTCGAATAGGCCTGCTCGATCCTGAACGACAGAATCATCTCACGAATCTTGCGGTCATAGGTAACGCTGGAATCGAGCAGGAAGTTCTTTGCTACCTGCTGCGTTATGGTCGACGCACCGACAGGGCGGCGGCCGGTACCGATGTTTTGGACGTTGGTCGCGACGGCTCGAAACAGGCTCAAAATGTCGATGCCGGGGTGCTGATAGAAATTCTTGTCCTCGGCCGACAGAAAGGCCGCCTTGACGCGATCCGGAATGGCCTGAATCGGGAGATAAAGCCTCCGCTCGCGTGCGAACTCGGCCATCAGCGAGCCATCGGAGGCGTGAACGCGGGTCGTCACCGGCGGCTCGTAGCGCGCCAGCACCTCATAATCCGGCAGATCCCTCGAGAGCGAACCGATGTAGATTGCGACGCCGGCAGCAACCACAAGCGCCAGCGTCACCCCGATCCCGAAAAAATACCCGATGAGACGAATCATGCCCGCTCCAGTCTGTCATTCGAACGAGCTGCGCGGCATGCCTGATCTGCCCGCTGCCAGCCGTTTCGCGCTTGCTACCTGTCGCCAGCATGTGGGTAAAATGCGGCGCTATGGACAAGTGCTGGTTGCACAGAGGAATAATTGACCGGCTGTTGCCGTCAAGCCACGTTTGCGCGATTGGCGCCGAGGCTAACGCACGCCGATCATTTTCGATTCGGCCATCCGCTCGATGGCCGCGGCAATTGCCGCGGCTGCCTGCGCCCGCCACTCGACATCGCGCAACTGTGCTTCATCGCGCGGATTGGACAGATACCCCAGTTCCACGAGCACGGACGGCACATCCGGTGCTTTCAGAACCTGAAAGCCGGCAAAGCGATGCGGGTTCTTGATCATCCCAATCTCGCTCGACATTTCGGTGACCAGGGTTTTGGCGAATTGGCGCGAAAAGCCGTCCGTTTCACGCCGCACCAGATCGGCAAGAATATCAGAAACGTCATCGGTTGCTTCATTCGAAGCGTAACCCCCGATCTGGTCCGCGAGGTTCTCGCGCACGGCTTTCGCCGCCGCTTCGGCATCGGACGGCAGATCCGACACCGTATAGACGGTGGCACCTCGAACCTTGCGATGACGAATCGCGTCGGCATGGATCGAGATCAGCAGATCAGCCTCATGCCGACGCGCGATCCTCACCCGCTCGTCAAGCCGCAGGAACACGTCGCGATCACGGGTAAGATGCACATCGTATCGATCCAGATCTTCAAGGCGCTTTTTTAGCTCCAAACCGAAGGCCAGGGTGATCGTCTTTTCATAAATGCCGCTGATGCCCTTGGCGCCGCTATCGGCTCCGCCGTGCCCGGGATCGATCACCACCGTAAAGCGGCGCTTGCTTTCAATTCCATCGGTCGGCGCCGTCGCCGTCGTCGCGATCTGATCGGCAAGCGCCTGCTCGAACTGGCGTTCCGAGGCAGCCACCATATCAATGACCAGCCGGCGACCGTCAGTCCCCTCATCCGTCAAGACATCGACGTTCTCAACGGTAAACGCGCCATCCGCCATCAGGACCAAGCGCGATGACGAAGCGCCAGCGGGTCCGAACTGGACGTTGGTCACGAGACCGCGTGGTTCGGCCGCCTCTTCTTCATGCCGGTATTCAACGTCCTCGAATTCCAGAACCAGCCGATGCGGCGAGCGAAGAAGAAACCAGCGGAAGCGGGGATCGTCCGAGAGGTCAAGGACGACGCGCGCGCGCGCGGCATCGCCCGCAACCCGCATCCCCTCGACACGTAGAGAATCGGCCGCAACGTCGGAATGTACCAGAACTGCGGCCATGACGGCCAGCAGAGCGCACAAGGCACGGCGCACCATGAGAAACAAAAGCCCCGCTTGGCAAGAATTTGACATCCGTCCGTCCGCCCTGCTTTCCATGCCGTCGCGGCCAGAAAGCTTACAACTCGTAACCGGACGTGGTTAACCAAACCTTTGCAACAAGGGTTTAGCCCCGCCCATGAGGACCTTATACAATTGAAGCTTGCCTTGATTGCCATCTAACCATAAAAGCACGGTAGGACATTGTGATGTCCGTTCAAGATTACGAAGATGCGCAACGCCTTCCCATCCTGATGCGGTCTCCCTGTCCCAAACAGAATTCTTCGGCATGTCGGTTCAAGCCCATGCCGTTTGGAATGCGGCAAGGATGATCCTTCGCCGGCTCGTTCACCGAGCAAAATCCCAGTTGGTCCGGCCCTTGCCGGGCTTGGTTCAGAAAGGACCTGCAGGCTGTAGCATGGCGTCCGACACAATCAGGCTTTTGTCCGCATCTGACCGCGCCTTCACGGCTGCGGGCGGCGAGCTTCAGGCGTCGTCCCACCTGCCGAGGGTCCCCCTTTTATCCGGCATGCCATTCACGCTTCCGCGGCGCGGCGCTATCACGACCTCCCCCCGGGCGAGGCGTGCCGGGGAGACTTTAAAATATGCCCAACAAAATGCTTATCGATGCCTCCCACCAGGAGGAGACACGGGTTGTCGTCGTTCGCGGCAACCGCGTTGAAGAGTTCGACTTCGAATCTCAGAACAAGAAGCAGCTCAAAGGCAACATCTATCTGGCCCGGGTGACGCGGGTCGAGCCTTCACTGCAGGCCGCCTTTGTCGAATATGGCGGAAATCGCCATGGATTCCTAGCTTTCTCGGAAATCCACCCGGACTACTACCAGATTCCCATCGCTGACCGGCAGGCGCTTTTGCGCGCGGAAGCCGAAGCCGCCTCGCATAACGATGACGAGGATGGCGATACGGAAAACGGCAATGGCCGCAATCGCCGCCGACATCGCAGTTCCAGAGGCCGCGATCGGGCCAATCCGAGAGCATCGGACGGCGACGATGGATCGAACGAAATCGGTCCGGACACCGAGGATGACGGCGCCACGGAGGAGCAGAGCGCTGGCAGCATGGCTGAAGCCGTTACCTCCGATACCGTCTCTGAAGATGCACCCGTCGTGGAAAGCGACGAAGGCAACGCCGATCGGCAGGACGGCAACGGTGGCGGCGACAATGGCGAGGATGCCAGTGGCGGTGCCGCGGCCGGCGAGGATGCCAATGGCGACGACGGCAACGGGGATGACGAGCAGATCGAATCTGTCGGCGCAGAGGACGCCATGGAGGAAGCGGCAGCGCGCCGCCGCCCGATTCGCAAGCACTACAAGATCCAGGAAGTCATCAAGCGCCGCCAAATCCTGCTCGTCCAGGTCGTCAAGGAAGAGCGCGGCAACAAGGGCGCGGCATTGACGACGTACCTGTCACTTGCGGGCCGCTATTCGGTGCTGATGCCAAATACGGCCCGTGGCGGCGGCATCTCGCGCAAGATTACCAACGTTCAGGACCGCAAACGCCTGAAGTCGATCGTCGAAGACCTGAACGTTCCGGAAGGCATGGGCGTCATCCTGCGCACGGCGGGGGAGAGCCGAACCAAGGTCGAGATCAAGCGCGATTATGAATATCTGATGCGCATGTGGGAGACCGTGCGCAACCGGACCCTGCAGTCGACCGCACCCTCCCTCGTCTATGAGGAAGGTTCGCTGATCAAGCGCTCGGTGCGCGATCTCTACAATAAGGACATCGACCAGATTCTGGTCGCCGGTGAGGATGGCTATCGGGAAGCCAAAGATTTCATGCGCATGCTGATGCCCAGCCATGCAAGGGTGGTTCAACCCTATCGCGACACAGTGCCGATCTTCGCCCGCAACGGCATCGACGCGCAACTCGACAAGATGGTCCAACCGCAGGTAACGCTCAAGTCCGGCGGCTATGTCATCATCAACCAGACGGAAGCACTGGTTGCCATTGACGTCAATTCAGGCCGTTCGACGCGCGAGCACTCGATCGAGGATACTGCCCTCCAAACCAATCTCGAAGCTGCCGAGGAAGTCGCACGTCAATTGCGCCTCCGTGACCTCGCCGGCCTTATCGTGATCGACTTCATCGATATGGAGGAGAATCGGAACAATCGTGCCGTTGAGAAAAAGCTCAAGGAGTGCCTGAAGCACGACCGCGCCCGCATCCAGGTCGGTCGCATTTCGCATTTCGGTCTTCTGGAGATGTCTCGCCAGCGGATCCGCGCCTCGGTCCTTGATTCCACGATGCAGCCCTGTCCGCACTGCGGCGGAGCCGGCCACGTCCGCTCCGAATCGTCCGTCGCGCTCCTCGTGGTCAGGGCGATCGAAGACTATCTACTTAAGGATTCGCGCTGCCACATCACGGTTCGCACGCCGGTGTCCACCGCGCTTTACGTGCTTAATCACAAGCGTGGGACGCTTTCCGATCTGGAGCGGCGCTTCGATCTGACGATCACGATCGAGGCCGACGACGCGGTCGGTTCCCAACATTATGTCATCACGCGCGGCGCGCAGATCGAACGGCCCGAGGGCTATCAGGCGCCGACGCTCGACACAGTCGCACCGACCGTCGACGACGAAGCCGAAGCCGCGGAAGACGAGGCAGCCGCAGCAGCTGCGGCTGCTTATGAAAACGAGGCCGACGACGACGATGAGGACGATGACGAGGACATGGGAGCCGGGTCGCAGTCCGAACGGCAGACCGCCCAGTCGCCGTCCGACGAAAACGGACATCGCGACCGCAAGAGGCGCCGCCGCCGGCGCCGGCGCGGTCAAGACCGCGACGAGCCCCAGAACGGTGAGGCCGATCACGTCGAAACGGCAGCCGCCGATCTCGGCGATGAAGATGCAGCCGATGCCGCGTCCGCAACAGACGAGGCAGAAGACCAAGCATCTGCCGACAATGGCGACGGTCAGCGCAAGAAGCGGCGGCGCGGCAAACGCGGCGGGCGACGTAACCGCCGCGAAGATGGTGAGGCGGAGACCGTGGCGACCTCTGGTTCAGATGACGCGACAGCCGAAGAGGCTACCGGCGACGGGTCAACGGATATCGACAGTGATGCGATGGTTGCGGTCGAGGCTGCCGAGCCGGGCGAGCCGACAGTCGAGGTCAACTCCAATCCCGTCGAGCCCGCACCGGAGACCGCGGCAGAAAAACCCAAACGCGCACGTGCGCCGCGCAAAAGCCGCGCGAAGGCTGCGGCACCGCAGAACGTGGTCGGTGAAGACACTCCCGCCGATCAAGATCTGGAAGAAAAGCCGGCGCCACGACGGCGTGCGTCGCGCGCCAAGCCCAAGGTAGAGGCCGAGCCGGAGGTCACCAATGAGGTGGATGCGGTGACGCCCGAGCCTGACACGGCTCCTGCCGTAGAACCGGCAGAGACACCTCAGCCAGACGAGACGGGCACCGTGCCGGAACCGGCTCAGCCCGACGAACCGGTTGTTCAGTCCTCTCCACAGGAGGAGGCACAAGCCGAGCCAGCCGACGACCGTCCTCGCCGGCAAGGCTGGTGGCAGCGTAGAGGGTTCTTTGGATGATAAAAAAGCCGGCGCGATTGCCGGCTTTTTCTTGTTTCAGGCCAGCCAGTCCTTCAGCCGCCGCACCGCCTCCCTGATGTCGGCATTGCTGCCGGCGTAAGAGAACCGCATATAGCGGCTCCCTTCGAGCGGATCGAAGTCGCGCCCGGGCGTCGCGGCGACACCCGTCTCTTCCAGCATCCGTGACGCGAACTCCATGCTGTCATTGGAATGACGGGTGACGTCGCAATAGGCGTAGAAGGCACCGTCCATCGGTGCCGCGAACGAAAATCCCAGTTCAGGAAGCGCTGTGGCGAAAACCTCGCGATTCTCGAGATAGCGATCGCGCACGACATCGAGATCGGCAGTCGCGTCAAAAGCTACGGCAGCGCCGATCTGGGAGAGTTCCGGTGCCGATATATAGAGGCTTTGCTGTATCCGCTCGATCGCGCGTACCAGGCGGTCGGGGACGACCATCCATCCGATGCGCCACCCCGTCATACGATAATATTTCGAGAAGGAATTGATGACGGCCACGTCGTCGTCGAAGGCGAGCGCCGTCACATCAGTGGCCGTGTAGCACAGCCGGTGGTAGATCTCGTCGGAGATCGTCATGATGCCCATCCCCCGAGCCGCTTCAATCAACCTTCGCAATTGATCGGCTGGAATGACGGCGCCGGTGGGATTGGCGGGACTGGCGAAGAGCAGACCTTTCAGCCCTTCCCTGCGGTGCACGTCCTCCAGTTTTTCGCCGGTGAGAAAGGCTGCCCCTTCCAGATCGATCTCGACGACCTCAATCCCAAGCGTACGGAGGATATTCCGATAGGCCGGGTAGCCGGGGACGGTGATCGCGACCTTGTCGCCAGGATCGAACATGGCCAGGAACGCAAGGTTGAAGCCCGCCGATGAACCGGTGGTGACGATGATGCGCGCGACAGGAACGTCGACGGCATAATGATCGCGGTAGTGCTTCGAAATCGCCTGGCGCAAATCGGCTCGACCGAGCGCATCCGTATAGCCGATCGATCCCTTCGCCAAGGCTTGCGCGGCTGCGTCACGCACGATCCGGGGCGCCGGATCGGAGGGTTGTCCAACCGCCAGGGATATGATGCTGCGCCCGGCTGCGCGCATTGCGTTGGCGCGTGCGAGCACATCCATGGCGTGGAAAGGCTCGACTTCGGAACGGCGGGAGACAAGGATCGGGGACAAGGAAAACTCCGCTCAATCGACAGGAAGCCGCAGAAGTGCCCCATCGGTTGACGGATCACAAGTTGAAGAGACCGTTCGGGCGACCTTTCCATCCTCTATCACGTCGGCTACGGATGGCAGACGTTGTTGAACAGGTTCACGATGCGGAATTTCTTTAATCGCGCGGCAAAGCATCTCATGGTGGGGGTCATCGCACTTCAGCTTGCCCTGACCCCGTCAACAAGCGCATTCGCGCAGCGCAGCGTTCCTGTGGTGCGGGATGCCGAAATCGAAGCTCTTGTGCGTGAGTATGCGGCACCGATCCTGGAGGCGGCCGGGCTGTCCCGATCGAAAATTGAGATCATTCTCGTCAACGATCCGGCGTTCAATGCGTTCGTCGCCGGGCGTCGCATGTTCATTCACACCGGAGCGCTGCTGCAGTCCGAAACGCCCAACGAAATTATCGGCGTCATCGCCCATGAAGCGGGTCACATCGCGGGCGGACACCAGCAGCGGTTGCGCCAGCAATTGGAAGCCGCGCAGACGATGGCGATCGTCGCCGGCCTGATCGGCATCGGCGCGGCAGTCGGCGGCGCCGCTTCCGGCGCGGGTGGCTTGGCACAGGCGGGAACCGGACTGGCCATGGGCGGTGGCGAAATGGCGCGGCGCGGCCTCTTGAGCTATCAGCGCTCGGAAGAAGCGACGGCCGACCGCTCCGCGATCACCTATCTGGAGAAGACCGGCCAATCGGCGCGCGGGATGGTACGGACCTTCGAGCGGATGGCGAGCAGCCTATCGCTGATGGGCAGCCGGATCGATCCCTACCAGATCAGCCATCCTTTGCCGCGCGAACGTATCCAGAATGTCCAGGAGCTTGCCCAGGCGAGCCGGTTTTACGACCGTACAGATCCACCGGCATTGCAGCGCCGTCACGACATGATGCGAGCAAAAATCGCGGCCCATAGCCAAGGTCAGGCAACCGTTTCTCGCATGTTCCGTGATCCGCAAAGCATGGCTGCACGTTACGGCGATGCGATCGTCACCTACCTTTCCGGTTCGCCCGCATCCGCACTTCAGAAAGTCGATGCGCTTGTCGCGGGCGAGCCGAACAACCCCTATTTTCACGAGCTGCGCGGCGAAGTTCTGATCCGCGCCAACCGCCCGCAAGATGCCGTTGCCGCGTTCGAGCGGGCCGCGCGGCTCGATCGATCCAATTCGGGCTTCATGCAGTTCGGGCTTGGACAGGCCTTGCTTGCTGCCGGCGGTCCGGATGCGGCCAGCCGCGCAATCGATGCGCTCGTCCAGGGCCTGTCGCGGGCACCCGAATATGTGACCGCCTATCGCTATCTCGCCCAAGCCTACGGGCAGATCGGCGAAATCGCCGAGGCTGAGCTCGCGACAGCTGAAGGCCATTACTACAGCGGAAATTTTCAGCAAGCGCGGCAATTCGCGGCCCGCGCGCAATCGCGGCTGCATCCCGGCTCGCCCAGTCATGTCCGCGCGCAGGACATTCTCAACCAGCGGCCGCAGAACTGAGCGGACGAGGAAGGACCACCATGAAGACTATCATGCCAATCGCCATTATCGGCACCATTATCGCGCTCGGCATGGGCGTGGCGGGCTACGTCGCAGGCTCGTCGCCAGCCGCCGCGCCGTCGATGGCCGGCATGTCCTCACAGGATCGCAGCGGCGTCGAGACCATCGTCCGCAACTATCTGATTTCCAACCCCGAGATCATGATCGAAGTCCAGCAGGCGTTAGAAATGCGCCAGGCCGAGAACCAGCGACTGGCGCACGAAACGATCATCGAGAATGCGTTCGATCAGATCTTCAACGCCAATTATGACGGTACGATCGGCAATCCGAACGGTTCGGTGACGATCGTCGAGTTCTTCGACTATAATTGCGGTTTCTGCAAACGCGCCTTCCACGACATGGAGGCACTCGTCGCGGCAGATCCCGATCTGCGCTTCGTCCTCAAGGAGTTTCCCATCCTCGGCCCGGATTCGCAGCGCGCGCACGTGGTGTCGATGGCATTCCGCAATCTTCATCCCGACAATTACGAAGCATTCCACCGCGAGCTTCTGACGAGCGAAGCGCGCATTACCGAAGACGAAGCCGTGCTGGCTGCCGTCGCACATGGTGCCGATGAGGACGCACTTCGCCAGGAGATGGACAATCCGGCGATCATCGCAGCCTTCCAGGAAACCTATGTGCTGGCCGATCAGCTTTCGATCACCGGCACGCCGTCCTATGTCGTCGGCAATGAAGTGGTGTTCGGCGCTCTGGGCCACGCAGTCCTGGCAGAGAAGATCATCCAGGCGCGCGCCGATAATCCGTCATAGATGCGTTTTCGACACCTTTTGTCGTCCGTTCAGGGCGTCAACGGCGCGCGCCGCCTTTGCGTTACCCAACAAGCACACTATAGAGATTGCTTCGCGTAGATGCGCGGCACGTGGAACAATCTGAATGCCAAGAACGATCCTTGTCCTCAACGGTCCCAATCTCAATATGCTCGGCAAGCGCGAGCCGGGAATCTATGGGGCCAAGACGCTTGCCGATGTCAGAGCCGATTGTGAGGGCGAGGCCGGTCGACTGGGTTTCGCGATCGATTTCCGGCAATCCAACTTCGAAGGCGAACTGGTCACCTGGATCCAGGAGGCGGCCGACGGGGCTGCGGGTCTGATCATCAATCCGGCAGGCTATGGCCACACCTCGATTGCGATGCATGACGCGCTGCGCCTTCTGTCGATTCCGATCGTCGAGGTGCATCTTTCCAACATCCATGCGCGCGAGGAATTCCGCCACAAGACGATGATCGCGCCGGTTGCCACTGGCATGATCTGCGGCTTTGGCCCGATCGGATACATCCTGGCAGTTCAGGCGCTTGCGGCCCGGCTTTGACCGGAGAGAACAAAGAAGAAGGGCGAAATTGATGTCGACCAAAAAAGCCGGCGTAGACCAGCAACTCATCCGCGACCTCGCGGGCATCTTGAACGAGACGAACCTTTCCGAGATCGAGGTCGAAAATGACGACCTGCGGATACGGGTGTCCCGACAAGCGGCGCAGCCGGTCCAGGCCTATGCTCCGGCTCCGATGACTGCGATGCATCCGGCTCCCGCGGCGCTCGAAGAGCGACCGGCAGCTACCGGCGCGGCCGACCAGACGGCCAATGCAGTGCCCTCGCCCATGGTCGGCACGGCGTATCTTTCACCTGCCCCCGGTTCGCGCCCCTTCATCGAGGTCGGACAGACGATCAACGAGGGGCAGACTCTGCTCATCATCGAGGCCATGAAGACCATGAACCAGATCCCTGCACCGCGGTCTGGAAAGGTCACTGCCATCCTTTGCGAGGATGCGCAGCCGGTCGAGTTCGGAGAACCGCTGGTCATCATCGAATAGAACGGGGATCACGACATGTTCCACAAGATCCTGATTGCAAATCGCGGCGAGATCGCGCTGCGCATCCTGCGGGCCGCCAAGGAACTCGGCATCAAGACCGTGGCGGTGCACTCCACGGCCGATGCCAATGCCATGCATGTGCGGCTAGCGGACGAGAGCGTGTGCATTGGCCCTCCGCCGTCACGCGACAGCTATCTCAACATCCATCAGATCGTCGCCGCTTGCGAAATCACCGGCGCCGACGCGATCCATCCGGGCTACGGCTTCCTGTCGGAGAATGCCAAATTCGCAGACATACTGGCCGCCCACAACATCACCTTCATCGGACCGTCCGGCGATCATATCCGGGTCATGGGTGACAAGATCGAGGCAAAGCGGACGGTCAAAAGACTGGGAATTCCCGTCGTGCCGGGCTCGGAAGGCGGCGTCACCGACGAGACGGAAGCCAAGCGCATTGCGGCCGATATCGGTTATCCGGTGATCATCAAGGCGTCGGCCGGCGGCGGCGGGCGTGGCATGAAGGTCGCGCGCAACGAAAACGAACTTGGCGTCGCATTCCATACGGCGCGTTCGGAAGCCGGCGCCGCCTTCGGCGATGATGCGGTCTATATCGAAAAATATCTCGAAAAGCCGCGCCACATCGAAGTCCAGGTTCTCGGCGATGGCCGCGGCAACGCCGTGCATCTTGGCGAACGCGACTGCTCGCTGCAGCGGCGTCACCAGAAGATCTGGGAAGAAGCGACCTCGCCGGCCCTCAACGCGGCCGAACGGCTGAGAATCGGAGAAACCGTCTCCAAAGCCATCGCAGATCTCGGTTATTCCGGAGCCGGCACGATCGAGTTCCTGTACGAGAATGGCGAGTTCTACTTCATCGAGATGAACACGCGCCTTCAGGTCGAGCATCCGGTCACGGAAGCGATCACCGGCATCGACCTCGTGCACGAGCAGATCCGCGTCGCGGCAGGCAGCGGCCTGTCGGTGACGCAGGACGACGTGCGGTTCAATGGGCACGCCATCGAATGCCGCATCAATGCCGAAGACGCGCGCACCTTCGTGCCGTCGCCGGGGACGGTCACGACCTTCCATACACCGGGCGGATTGGGTGTCCGCGTCGATTCCGCCGTCTATTCCGGCTACAAGATTCCGCCCTATTATGACAGCTTGATCGGCAAGCTTATCGTGCATGGGCGCAACCGCATCGAGTGCATGATGCGCCTGCGCCGCGCGCTGGATGAATTTGTCGTCGATGGCATCAACACGACGCTGCCGCTTTTTCGCGATCTCGTCGGCAATCCCGATATTGCCAATGGCGATTACGACATCCATTGGCTGGAGAAATACCTGGCGCAGAAAAGCTGACCTGTCCGAGGGTCTCATCCAAATGAGCCGGCCGCTTGCTCCCGGTTTCACGATCCCCACCGATCTCCTGTTACGCGCCTATGCGGCAGGAGTATTTCCGATGGCGGAGGCGGCCGAAGATCCGGAGATATTCTGGGTTCGGCCCGAAACGCGAGGGATCATCCCGCTTGCGCGATTTCACGTCCCGCGCAGTCTGGCAAAGACGATCCGCCGCGCTGAGTTCGAGATCCGGTTCGACTACGATTTCTCAGCCGTCATCCACGGCTGCGGCGCAGCACGGCCTGGACGTCCCAACACCTGGATCAACGAACCCATCCGCAACGCCTATACGCGATTGTTCGAAATCGGCCATTCGCATACGGTGGAGGCTTGGCGAAATGACCGCCTCGTCGGCGGTCTTTACGGTGTCACGTTGGGGCGCGTCTTCTTCGGCGAAAGCATGTTCAGCCTTGAACGGGACGCTTCCAAGATATGTCTCGTTGCGCTGGTCGAGCGCCTACGCGCGCACGGCTTCGAGATGCTGGATACTCAATTCACGACAGAGCATTTGAAACGCTTCGGTGCCATCGATGTGCCACGACAGCGCTACGAGGCCATGCTGGAGCGGGCGCTTAACGGAAAACCGGCCAGATTCTAACCTTCGACGGCTTCGGGCGCAGGTATCTCCGATTGCTGTTTACACGCAGTCAGCCAGACGTCGTAGACGGCATGTTCAACCGCGTTGAGCCCCGGGCTTTCGGCGAACATCCAACCGGAGAAAATGCGCCGGATCTTCCGGTCGAGCGTGATCTCGTCGACTTCGACGAAGCTGTCGGTGCGTGGCTCCTGGCCCTCGCCGGACGAATAGCAGATACGCGGCGTCACCTGCAGCGCGCCGAACTGAACCGTCTCATCGACATAGATATCGAATGAAATGATCCGGCCGGTGATCTTGTCGATCCCAGCGAATTCGGCAACCGGATTCTCCACCCGTTGGATCGGCACCTCGACCGGCGCTTCCTCCATCGGCATATCCTCGTAGGGAGCATCTTCAGGCGGCAGATCGAACTGCAGATCCTGCGCGAAGGAATTCCCTGCCATCGCTGCCGCGAAGACAAGACAGGTGAGGCCTCCGACCAGTCTGGAAGTCATTCTCACCCCTGTTCCAAGATCCCGATTTACGACTTCCAGAGCTAACCAGCAATTGTGGCAAGACAAATATGCCCAGGCGGCGCTTGCCGATCAGTTGCCGGGCGTCCAGGCGTCATAGTCGCCGGTCACGCGGGGCCGCTGTTTGTCGGCAGCCAAGGAGCCTTTTGGGCGGTAGGCGAAGCTGGTCCCAGTCAGGTTGGGGACATGCGGCCTCTGCCACTCGAGCGGCTCATAGCCGTCCTTGCCAGGCACCGCGTCGACACGGTGATGAATCCAGCCATGCCAGCCGGGCGGAATCATACTGGCGTCAGACTTACCATTATAGATCACCCAGCGGCGGGTGCGGCCTTCGGTGTTGATCCCGCCTTCATAGTAGAGATTGCCGAATTCGTCCTCACCGACGGGTGTGCCATGACGCCAAGTGTGGAAACGCGTACCAAGCGTCTGGCCGTTCCACCACGTGAAAAACTGCGTGAAGAAGGTTTTCATAGACATACGCAAATCCGCAATTGAACGTCCGTTCGTTCGAGCCTTATGGCGATCCTGAACGGCTATGACAAGGCCGGTCTCAGTCCGCGATGCCCAATCGCGCCTTGACGAGGTCGTTGACGGCTTGTGGGTTGGCTTTGCCACCCGTCGCCTTCATCACCTGGCCGACGAACCAGCCTGCCATCGTTGGCTTGGCGCGCGCCTGCTCGACTTTGTCGGGATTGGCGGCGATCACCTCGTCGACGGCCTTCTCGATGGCTGCGCTATCGGTCACCTGCTTCATGCCGCGTTCTTCGACCATGAGGCGTGGGTCGCCACCTTCGTTCCAAACGATCTCGAACACGTCCTTCGCGATCTTGCCGGAAATCGTGCCTTCCTTGATCAGTTCGATGATTGCGCCAAGCTGATCGGGCGAGACAGGTGAATCAGCTATATCGCGGCCGGCCTTGTTGAGCGCGCCAAGGAGATCATTGATGACCCAATTCGCGGCCGCCTTGCCGTCTCGACCAGCGGCCACCTGCTCAAAATAGTCAGCAATCGTCTTATCGGAGACCAGGATCGACGCATCATAGGTCGACAGGCCGAGACTTTCGATCAGTCGGGCACGCTTGTTGTCCGGCAGTTCCGGCAGGTCGGCTGCAAGCGCATCAACATAGGCTTGGTCGAACTCGAGCGGCAGCAGGTCGGGATCGGGGAAATAGCGATAATCATGCGCCTCTTCCTTGGAGCGCATCGAACGTGTCTCGCCTTTGCTGGGGTCGAAGAGCCGCGTCTCTTGATCGATGGTGCCGCCATCCTCCAGGATCGCGATCTGGCGCCGGGCTTCGGAATCGATCGCCTGACCGATGAAGCGAATGGAATTGACGTTCTTGATCTCGCATCGCGTTCCGAACGGCTCGCCCGGACGACGCACGGAAACATTGACGTCCGCGCGCAGCGAACCTTCGTCCATGTTGCCGTCGCAGGTGCCAAGGTAGCGCAAAATGGTGCGCAGCTTCGTAACATAGGCCTTGGCTTCGTCGGCCGAACGCAGGTCCGGCTTGGAGACGATCTCCATCAACGCCACGCCGGACCGGTTGAGGTCGACATAGGACATCGTCGGATGCTGGTCGTGCATCGACTTGCCGGCATCCTGTTCGAGGTGGAGACGCTCGATGCCGACCTCGATTTCTTCGAATTCGCCCTGCCTGTCGGGTCCGACTGAAACCTGGACGGCGCCCTCGCCCACGATTGGCTGCTTGAACTGGGAAATCTGATAGCCTTGCGGCAGGTCCGGATAGAAATAGTTCTTTCGGTCGAAGACCGACCGATGATTGATCTGCGCCTTCAGGCCGAGGCCGGTGCGGATGGCCTGCTTGACGCATTCTTCGTTGATAACCGGCAGCATACCAGGCATCGCCGCATCGACGAGACTGACATTGGCATTCGGTTCGGCACCGAACTTCGTCGACGCTCCGGAAAAGAGCTTTGAACTGGAGAAGACCTGGGCATGGATCTCCATGCCCACGATGATCTCCCAGTCCCCGGTGGCGCCCGAAACGAGGCGCTTGGGATCGGGCGTGCGGGTATCGATGAGCGTCATTGCAGGCCTGGTGTTCGCGATGATCTAACTATGAACGTCTCAGGGTGCCGCGCATTCTTCAAACAGAAAAAGACAGCCTATCCCGTTGAGTTAACGTCGAAATTGCCGAAAGCAGGATTCTGCTCTTCAATCCGAGCGGTCGTAGACCAATCGGACATGCAAGGCAAGATTGAGGGAACGTTTCCGGTCAGGCGGTGGCGATATAATGCCTGATTTCGTCCGCCTCGCGCTCAACTTCCTCGATGCGCATCTTTACGACGTCGCCGATCGAAACGATGCCGACAAGTTTGCCGTCACGCTCGACGGGAAGATGACGAAAGCGACTATGCGTCATGATTTCCATGACCTGGTTGACCGTATGGCCGTCCTGGCATGTTTTCACCTTGGCCGTCATTGCGCCCGATACCGGCTCATCGAGAGCGGCGGCTCCGCGCATCCCGATCTGCCGCATGATGTCGCGTTCGGACAAAATGCCTGCGATCTTACCGCCAGCCGACGCCACGACGACGGCACCGATGCGCTTTTCACAAAGAAGTCGCGCAGCATCGCCAAGATTCATCTCCGCTTCGACGGTTACAACATCACGCCCCTTGGCGTCCAAAATAGCCTTCACCGTCATCGCACACCCTCCGAACGATCTGACATAGCGGCATGGTGCCCCCAAGCCAGCCCGTTTTCAAGCGGCAAGGTTTTTTGCTTAAGGCCACGTTTCAACGACGATCGAACAGGCGCAGACAGAAGAAGCCGGCAAGCATCCCGCCGATATGGGCTTCCCAGGCAATCTGACCGACTCCCGGGCCAGCGAAGCCGAGGCCCATCGCCAGATTGATCGCAAACCAGACGACAAGGAAGATGAAGGTCGTGCGGTGGCGCAGGACGACGCCGACGGGCAGAATCGGACCCGTGAACGCTGGTTTTCCGGCGAAACGGCCGATCTGGAAGGCGAAACGGGCTGCAGCCCCCATCATACCCGAGATGGCGCCCGAAGCGCCAACGACCGGGAAGGGTTCGGCGGAATGAAAAACGTAATGTAGTGCGACCGCGCCTATGGACGTGAACAGCCAAAACGCAAGGAACCGCCCGGTCCCGATCCGGTGGGCGAGTGGAGAGCCGAAAGCTGCGAGCCAAACCATATTGACCAACAGATGCGCGACGCCGCCATGAAGGAATGCGTAGCTAACCGGGCCCAGCCAGGCATAGATGTCGATGATATAGTCGCCTGAGTAGCGGATCGGAATGAAGGCGAAGCGGATCAGGACATCGACATCCTGCTCGTCCGTCAGAACGAACAAACGCAGGACATGGATAGCAGTGCAAATGCCAATCAGGACGATGACGATGACGGGCAGATTGAAGATCGGCTCCCGTTTCGCGGGCCGCGTCTCGCGCCACTGGTCGTCGCGTATCGGCTCGATCATGCGACTGTCATTCATCGAAATTTCTCATAGCTGGTCCCGGACATAGAGATTTCGCGTTCGGTCCACCAGCCCCCGGAAAAAAAGAGGCCGTCCGAAGAACATCTTCGAACGGCCAGTGAGCCCCATCATCCGTGCTGCGACTGGAGTTGCAGCCCGAATGGTCCCTGCTGATCCAAAAGTCTCACAAGAGGCAGGCATTGACAACGTCAACCGGTCATTAACCTTAACAGCCCCGAGAAGCGTTAAGAACTGGCTGCCGGGGTGGCATGCCCCCTGCTTCCTTGGCCAAGTGACTGCGAACTGGCGAATCGAATCGTCCCGGTTCAGGACAGTCCGGCCAAAATGGGAGCGATTATCGATGAAGAAGGACGGCACGATCGCGATGTTCCAATACTGGAACAGCTTGCGTGCCGGGCGCCCCGCACCTTTTCGCCATGAACTCGATCCAACGGCCATCAAGAACAGATTGTCCGATACCTTCATTCTTGAGTTTGACGACAGCCGTATGTTGCAGTTTCGCCTGGCCGGCACCAACGTCTGCTCGATGTTCGGCATGGAGCTACGCCACCAGCCATTCGCACGGATATGGCAGGCAAGCGACCAGCAGACTGTCGGTCAATTGGCTGAAGCGACGCTCCTCGAACACGCGGTCGTGTTCGCCGAGGTCGAAGGATGCAGCCGCCAAGGCCGCCGTGCCGCCTTTGAACTTTTGCTGCTTCCGCTCGACGGGGGACCTGGAATGCCCCGGGCGATCGGCATCGTCTCCGCGCTTACCAGGCCATTTTGGCTGGGCGCGCATCCGATCGTCGATCTGGAGCTGATCTCTGCGCGCATTGTCGATCCCGATCCGCTCCCTGCTCTCGATGTGGTGCAGGATGCGCCTAGCCTGGCGCCCGAGAAGCTGGAACCCGCGGAGCATGGAGGAACGACACGTCGCGTTCGACATCTGCTTGTCTTGGACGGCGGCAAGTCCGGCGGATGCTAATGACATCAATATCGATTCGGCGCCTTCACGCCCCCGCAGCTTACAACATGTTAACGACTAAGGCCGTAGTTTGATTTCCAACAGTTGGACCCCGTCCGACGGTATTTGACGAGGCTGAGGCGAGATGAATCTAGCGGCAGTGCAAGTCGCTCCGGCGCGGACCGAACGCCGCAGCTTCCAGCGCGTTCGCGTTAAGGTCTACGGGCGGTTCATGCTCGAAGACCGCTCCGAGCATCCTTGCCAGGTCATCGACATGTCGCCGGGCGACGTTGCGATCCGCGCCGACCAGGCGGGTGAACCCGGCGAGCGTGTCATCGCTTATCTCGACCATCTCGGCCGCGTCGAAGGTGTTGTCACACGCATAACCAACGATGGCTTCGCGATGACCGTCATCGCCTCCGAGCGCAAGCGCGAGAAACTGGCCGCGCAACTAACCTGGCTGGCGAACAAGCACGAGCTCGACCTACCTGAGGATCGCCGCCATCAGCGCGTCGCGCCACGCAATCCGATCACCGTCCTGCAACTCGACGATGGCCGTCAGTATCGCTGCCGGATCATCGACCTGTCCCTATCGGGCGCGGCAGTCGAACTCGATGTGCGGCCGGCACTTGGCGTCCAGGTCGTGCTTGGCACGATGCGGGGTCAAGTGGTGCGCCATTTCCAGGATGGCATTGCCATCGAATTCGCCGCGCTCCAGCAAGAAGATGTTCTGGAGAACGCATTCTAGGGCCTATTGCCTTTCCACGCGCCTAACAAACACCGGCCTTAGTGCCGGTTTTTTCTTGGCCTGGCAACACGCGGTTACGATTCCCTGAATGCGATTGGGTCAATTTTAATAAGCATTGATCTAAATATAGATCTCGTTTGACTTTAAATTCTACGCGAACTTTCGTCGTGAATAAACAGGAACGTGTCATTGTCTCTTTATCGGGGAGACAAGACAATGACCATCAAAAATACGCTTCGATATGCTTTGGCAACGGCCTGGCTCCTCGGATTGGGTGCGGTGTCATCAGCCGCACAGCCCTTCATGCATATCGGCGGGCTGACCACGCAACCGGTCGGTCACTACGATTTTTGCAGAAGACTTCCCGCCGAATGTCGACCGACCGCAGATGCGGATGCGCCGTTCGAACTTAGCCGGGAGTTTTGGGCCGAACTCGTCAACATCAACAACATGGTCAATCTCACTGTGCGGCCCCGCACCGACATGGAAATGTGGGGAATCGAGGAATACTGGTCCTACCCGGTCAGCGGCCATGGCGATTGCGAGGATTATGTCCTGGAAAAGCGCAAGCGGCTGATGGCGCTTGGAGTGCCTGCTTCGAACCTGCTCATCACGGTGGTCAGGCAGCCAAATGGCGACGGCCATGCGGTCCTGGTCGTGCACACTTCGATGGGTGACTTCATCCTCGACAACCTTGAAATGCGCGTACTGCGTTGGAACGAGACCGAATATACCTATCTCAAGCGCCAGTCGTCACGCCACGCCGGTATGTGGGTCGGCATCAATGATGATCGCGATGTTCTCGTTGGCAGCGTAGGCCCCCGCTGAGCGGAAGCGGGCGCTCTAGTCGATTCGCTCCAGTCCCGCCATAAAACGCTTGCCGTTTGCGACATAGCTTTGGGCGGATGCGCGCAATGCGTCATCACTCGAAATCGTCCGGATAGCCTTGGCAGGGGAGCCGACGATCAGCGAATTGTCGGGAAATTCCTTCCCCTCGGTGACGAGCGCGCCGGCGCCGACGAGCGAGTTCTTGCCAATCCGGGCGCCGTTGAGAACGATCGCTCCCATACCGACGAGCGTGTTGTCGCCGATCGTGCAGCCATGGAGGATTGCGCGATGCCCGATCGTGCAATTGCGGCCGACGGACAGGGGAAAGCCCGGATCGGTATGCATCACCGTGTGTTCCTGAACGTTGGTGCCTTCCCCAATCGTGATGCGCTCATTGTCGCCGCGAAGCACGGCCCCAAACCAGATGCCGACATCCCGGCCAAGCGTCACCTTGCCGATCAGATGCGCTTCAGGTGCGATCCAGTTGGTGTCCCGGTCTTCAAGTTCCGGCCCAACCCCGTCCAGTTCGTATATGGCCATGCCATCCTCCAGGTTGCGCCGACTGTTCTGGTGAAAGGATTGGATGTCAAGGCGCACTTCTTCAGCGCTGGAACCGGAGCGAGGACGCGAAGTTAGGGGTGAAAGAGGATCTCCAGATGACTAAGAACAAGCGCGAGACGGGCCGCCGCATTCCCAAGGAGGATGAACGCCCACCTCAGACCAGCAAGAATGCCAGCCTGCCTCAAGAACCGAAGCCTTACGGGCTCACGGAAGGTCTGGATGAAACCGAGGAGAAGACGCGAAAATCCGAAGGCGTGAAGCCCCGGCGAACTTGAAGCGTCACAATGAGCGACTGTTCAATGCCTGCGCGCGTGGACAAGATAGGCGCTGATCGTCGACTCGCCCAGCCAGCGCGCGGCCTCGAGTCGGTGCAAGCCTTCTACCAACACGTAGCGTGCTCCGTCTTCTCGTACCTGAATCGGCGTTTTCAAGCCGTTTTCCAAGATATCTTCGGCCAGCAGGCGCACCGTGTCGGGATGCAGTGTCTTCCTCCGGGCGGCAGGAACGTAGACGGCGTCGATCGGAACAGGCTTTGATCGCAGCATACAGATCTCCATCGGATCCTGATCGCTTCATCCAATACCATCACAACAAGCATAGAGGACACTCGGCGGCAACAAGTCCGATGTGTCTGCGCCCGAACGTTGCCTGAAAGGAACGACGGATGGCCCGAACTAAGCGAGATCGACGTCGAGGATCGCCATCGAAAAATTGTAGGACAACTCGCCGTCGTCATCATCCTTGAAGATGATGCCCAGGAACTCGTCACCGACATAGAGCTCACACGAATCGTCCTTGCGCGGACGCGCCTTCACCTCGAGATCGGCATTCTTGAACGTCCGCTTGAAATAGGCGTCGAGCTTTCGGATTTCTTCCGGTTTCAATAGATCACTCCGGTCCTGGTTGGAATGAGGGCTTCTGACACGCCCTGCTCGCGGATGTAAAGGCGAAACCTTCGACGCGGCCTATGCCTGCAACCCCTGCGCGTTCAGGAGTTGATCCATAGCGCGTGACGGCTCCTCGCAACCCGCCTCGCCCACGATGCGGGCCGGCACGCCCGCTACCGTCTTGTTGTTTGGGATCGACTGTAGGACAACGGAACCCGCCGCGACCTTAGAGCAGTGACCGATCTCGATATTGCCAAGGATCTTGGCTCCGGCGCCGATCAAGACACCGTGCCGGATTTTCGGATGGCGATCGCCGCCGGCTTTGCCGGTACCGCCCAATGTCACGCCGTGAAGGATCGAGACATCATCTTCAATGACGGCAGTCTCACCGACGACGACGCCGGTGGCGTGGTCGACGAAGATGCCCCGGCCCACACGTGCTGCGGGATGAATGTCGGTCTGAAAAATCGCGGAGGACCGGCTTTGCAGATAGAGCGCGAAGTCCTTGCGGCCTTTTGCCCAGAGCCAATGCGCCAGACGGTGCGTCTGGATTGCATGAAAGCCCTTGAAATAGAGCACCGGCATCAAAAAGCGCTCGCAGGCCGGATCACGGTCGTAATAAGCCTGGATATCGACCCGCACCACCGCGCTCCAATCCCGGGAATCGCGCAGCATCTCCTTATAGGTCTGGCGAATCAGATCGGCGCCCAGATCCTGATGATGGAGGCGCTCGGAAAGCCGATGGATCACCGCGTCTTCCAGATTCTCCTGGTTCAGGATCGTCGAATAGAGAAAGGCTGACAATATGGGATCAGCAGCGATGGCTTCGGTCGCCTCGTCGCGGATCGCCGACCAGATAGGGTCTATTGGCTGCACCGTAGAGCCGCGCGCCTTCATGGAAATGTTCATTGGCTTCCCCGTGATCAATCTTGGCAGCTTTCCAATTCTAGTCCACACAGACCGCAGTTTGAACTCAGTTTTCCTCTTTCCGGCTTCAGGTGGCGTAAATTGCTCGAAAATCAAGACGTTTTAGGAAAGGCCGGTTTTCGCGTCGACCAGATCGGGTCGATCTATTCGGTCGAAATCGCGCGCGCGGAGAAGAAGAATGCGCTGACTGAAGCGATGTGGATCGAACTTTCCGAAACTTTCAAGCGGCTGGGACGGCGCGAGAAGGTCCGGGCGATCGTGCTCGGCGGCGGCGGTGGAAACTTTTGCGCCGGCGCCGATATCTCGGAGTTCGATACCGCCCGCCGGGGTCAGCGCGCGGCCGTCTATGAAGAATCGAATTCGCGCGCCTTTCAAAGCATTCGTGAATGTCCGGTACCCACGATCGCAGCGATCGACGGCATCTGCTTCGGAGGCGGCTTCGGCCTGGCGGCCGCGTGCGACGTGCGGATTGCCTCAAAGAATGCGCAGTTCAGCGTGCCCGCGGCAAGATTGGGACTGGCCTATCCGGTCGATGCCATGAGTGACATCGTTGAGGCGCTGGGACCTCAGCTCGCGCGCTACATGACGTTTTCCGCCGGTCGAATCGATGCCGCCGCAGCCTTCCGTTCAGGCTTTCTGCTTGAGACGACGGAGGCTCCCGCAATCAATCGGGCGATGGAGATAGCGCATCTTATCGGTTCGAATGCACCTCTATCTGTCCGGGCCTCAAAGGCAGCAATTCGGGCGGTCCTTTCCAAGGATCCGAAGGACATTCAGGCTGCGACAGAACTGGGTAAGGCGACTTTCATGAGCGGCGACTACGAGGAAGGCCGACGTGCCTTCAGGGAAAAGCGCCCGCCGCAATTTGGTGGAACCTAAACCAATCAGGCGGCAACGGCCTGCTCTTGAAAGAAATCGATCACCGCTTGCGAAAAGATGTCGTTGCGGTCGCCGGCAACCATATGTCCGGCGCCACCGATATCGACAAATCGCGCATTGCCCGCCTGAGCGACAAAGTCGCGTGCTGCAACTTCATCCACCAGTTCGGACTGCATGCCGCGAACAAGCAAGATGGGCACCTTGACTTGCGGCAACCTCGTCAAGACATCCGGGAGAAGCGTTCGCGCATCATGGTCGATGCTTCGCGGGCCGCGCACGAAAGCGGGATCCCAATGCCAGCGAAAGCGGCCATCGGCGCCCAGGCGCAAATTCTTACTCAAGCCCTCGAGTGAACGCGGGCGCTTGCGATTGGGCAGATAGGCGGCGATCTCGTCGGCCGCTTCTTCCAGCGATCCAAAACCCTCATCCATCCGGGCTCCCATGAAGCCGATGACTCGCGCGACGCCCGACGGATTCATCTGCGGAACGATGTCGACCAGAACCAGCGCGTCCATCAACGAGCCGAACCGGCATTGAGCAAGGAGCGATGCAAGCCCACCGAGAGAGGCCCCGACAATGGCGGGCTTCGTGCCGAAACGGGCACCGACCTGTCCTGAAAGGACACGAACGTCCTCGGCATAATCGAGAAAGCTGTAGTTGGCGCTGGCCACCCAATCGCTCTCGCCATGCCCGCGAATGTCGATCGTGATTGCGCGCTTGCCCTGAGCCGCGAGGCGCACGGCAGTGCTCTGCCAAGCATGACGCGTCTGGCCGCCACCATGCAACAGGATGACCGGCGCTCCGCCACCATCCCAGATCGAGCCGACAAGCCGGTTGCCCTCGGCGCCGCGAAATTCGATGCGCATTTCCCCGATCAAAGTGGATTTTCCTCCAGAAACGCCAACGCCTTTGCCTTGAACGTCCGGTCGCCCACGGAAAGCATGTGATCGCGCCCCGCAATGTCGAAGGCCTGCGCGTCGGTCATCAACGCCGCCAAGGCATGCGCATCCCCGGCGATCACGTCCTTGGTGCCGACAGCAATCAGCGTCGGCTGAGCAATCTCGGCGATTTCGTCCTCGGTCAGTTCCTGGCGCGACTTTGCAATGCACGCCGCCAAGGCGTCCCGGTCGCTCTTCGTCTGATCGGCGAAGGCGCGAAACGTGCGGCCGCGCGGATGCGTGACATCGTCGAGCGAAGGCGCGCGCAAGGCATCGGCGATCGGGTCCCAGTCGCCGACCCCTTCGACCATGCCAATGCCGAGGCCGCCGAAGATAAGCGTCGCCACACGCTCGGGATATTCAAGTGCCATGAACGCCGAGACCCTGGCACCCATCGAGTAACCGAAAACATGCGCGCGCCAGATACCAAGATGATCCAGCAGCGCGGCTGCATCCGATGCCATGGCCGAGGGTGTATAAACGTCGGGATCATAGCTCTTCGACGTCGCCCCATGGCCTCGATGATCAAAGGCGACGGCGCGGTAGCCGGCTCGCGTCAGAGTCCGCACCCAACCCGGCTGGACCCAGTTGATGCGATAAGCCGACGCAAAGCCATGGATCAACAGGACCGGATCGGCCTCCGGGTCTCCTTCGTCGATGTAGGCGATGTCGAACCCGTCATGATGAAAATGATGCATGCGCGTCAATCAGTCAGTTGCCGGCAATCGCGTCGATCACCGGGTGATGAAGGCGGAGACCCGGCTCCAGTGCCACATTGTCAGACGTGCCTCGATGGAGTTCAAGCACGAAACGGCTCGGTTTGTCCGGCGCGATCGACGCCGTTGAGAAGGGTTCGCCTGCCCGAATATCGATGACGCGACCGTCTTCACCGATGAAGACCAAATCGAGAGGCAGCGGCGTATTTTGCATCCAGAAACTGACCGGTTGTGTTCGCTCGAAAACGAACAGCATCCCCCGATCTTCGGGCAAATCGGTGCGGAACATGAGACCGCGCGCACGGCGCTCGGCCGTATCTGCGACCTCGACATCAAACGCCACCACTCCTTCGGCATTTTCGAATGTCAGCTTGTGCTCACTGACCGCGAGTTCCATCGGCGCGCCCTGCGCGGTCTGCTGAGCAAGCGTATAGGGCGCCCAGGCGACAGTGCCCGCGACGCATGACAAGAAAAGAAGGGTGGCCGCGATTTTTGTGTTCACGATGATTCCAACGGGGACGATCAATGGGCGACTGGCAAGGTCCCGATATCAGGATGAACTTCGGCAGCCATGAGGCCTTTGTCGCCGCGGCCGAAGCGAACGAGCACCACCTGCCCAGGACGCAATTCCGTCACGCCGAAACGGCGCAGGGTCTCCATATGGACAAAAATATCCTCGGTTCCCTCGCCGCGCGTCAGAAAGCCGAAACCTTTGGTCCGGTTAAACCACTTGACCAGAGCACGCTCAAGGCCACTTTCCGGCGTCACCGCAACATGGGTGCGGTCGGCCGGCCGTTCGGATGGATGGATTGCCGCCGAGCTGTCCATCGATAGGATTCGAAAGGCTTGCAGACCGCGATCCCCGCGCCGCACCAGACAGACGACGCGTGCCCCCTCAAGAGCCGTCTGATAACCATCGCGGCGCAGGCAGGTGACGTGAACCAGGACATCACCCAGCGAAGCGTCATCGGCGTCGATGAAGCCATAACCTTTAGCGACATCGAACCATTTGATCGCTCCAGAAATTTCGATCAGGTCGGCATGCTCTCCGTCCGGCCCGCCAAACGACGCTGCCGATGGATTCCTTGCCGCCGAGGCATTGTCCCCCATGCCCGAACCCTTCCCAAGACACGCTGCACCTGATTCTTGGGCGACAGGATAACATTGCACCTTCGGGTGGGTGCAAGACCCGAATGTGGCTTTTGAGCCGCTTGGGCGACCAAATGCCGAAGACTGTCGGTTGTTACCACCGGACCATCGCCATATCTACGCACCTAGACAGCCTAATAATCCGTTCACTTTAAAGGATAGGAAGATGCGCTACTTGCACACCATGGTCCGCATCAAGGACATCGATGCATCGCTTGACTTCTACTGCAACAAGCTCGGGATGCAGGAGGTCCGGCGGATCGAAAACGAACAGGGGCGTTTTACGCTCGTTTTCCTCGCCGCGGCCGAAGATGTGGAGGCCGGCAAGTCCCATCAGGCACCGCTGCTGGAACTCACTTATAACTGGGATCCCGAGGATTACGGGAGCGGGCGGAATTTCGGTCACCTCGCGTTCGAAGTCGAGGACATCTACGACACCTGCCAAAAACTGCTCGACCAAGGCGTCGCCATCAATCGCCCGCCCCGCGACGGCCACATGGCTTTTGTCAAATCCCCGGACGGCATTTCCATCGAACTGCTGCAAAAGGGACAGGCACAGCAAAAGGCCGAACCTTGGGGCTCGATGGCCAACACCGGCAACTGGTAGATTTTTCGGGCGGCTACTCGACCTTCCGTCGCCTCGCACTGTCCAAAAGGTCGTTGGCAATGCTCATCCGCTTGACGGCGCGCTCGCGCAGGTGAGGTGCCAGCCGGTCGGGATGGTTTGCAAAGGCGAAACGCCGCCGCGCCCGATCGAGTTGCGCCACGGTCGCGAAGCTGTCGATCCGAAGTTCCTGGGCGATCTCGTCCGGATCGATCGAAAGGTCGGGAAGCAATGTGTCGAGAGCCTCCAGGATCTCCGGCGCGAGAGTAGGCTCGTTGTAAGCCGTGCGAGCCGACTGCTCGAGTAGAGAACCGTTCTCGGCTTGGATCCTCTCGATCTGGTCGAGCAGATCCCCCTGAAGCAGGGGTATGGCGCTGGGCTCGATAGCCTCGCACTCGAGCGCTGTCAGCTCATCGAGATAATCCGCAAAGCTTCTGGCGCCTCCGCCCGTCATCTGGCCTCCCAGCCGAGTGAGTGGTTCAGAACGGATAATCTTGAATTCCTAATAAAGGTTCCAAGCCGGGGCGCGGATCAACGTTGATCGTGCATCCAGTTGATGACCGAGCGCCAATCCGTCATCCGGATGGGCGTGCCATGACTGCCCGTTTCAAAGCGGACGAAGCGGATCGGATAGTCTGGCACAGCCGACCGGATCGAGCGGAAGAAGGATTCCTGGCGTTCAACCGGATAGACACGGTCCCTGCTGCCATGACCGAGATAAATCGGGACGCGCACGCGAAAGGCGGGGCTGCGCAAGAAGCCATCATCCCAATGCGAACCCATAAAAAGTAACCCGCCGAGGCGCCCGGAAAGTTCCTCGTCCTGCGACAGACGCCAACAGATCACGCCTCCTGCCGAGCCGCAGGCAAGAAAGATTGGCGCCTTCGGTGAGGCGCTGGCATAGACACGCAACAGCGCTGCAATCTCAGCAGCGCCGGCCGCGTCAAATCCCGCGACGTCGGGAGAGAGGTAGAGACCGCCGCTTTCAACGGCTAGGTTCTTGATGCGATTGAAATTGCCGCCGAACGTATAGTCGTTGGCGCCCTGCCCACGATTACCGCCCTGCCCGTGGATATAGACAACGATGAGCCGCGCCTCCTCGTGAGCCTGTCCGACTGCGATGTGACGCACCTTGCCAGCAGACGTCTCGACAATGACATCGCGCTCAACCTTGCGCACCGACAGATCGACATAGCTTGCATGAGCACGGCGTTCCGGCACCTCGTCGCGGCCATTAATGTCGCGCATCTCGCGATAGTCGACAACAATGCGCGAGCCTTGATCGCTCGACTCGATGGTCGCAGGTAGCGCAAACAGACGATCCTTCACAGGCGCCAGCAACTGCGCCGTCGCGGATGAAACGGTCGCGGCCAAAGCAAGGGCTACCAGCGGGGTTCGCATCATGATTCGGCCCCCAAGACTTGCAGGGATGACCTGGAAGCAAAACATCAGGTGTCGACGTGGTGATAACGTCGATCCTGATAGATCAGCGGCGATAGTTTATCGCCAATGCGGATGCCCGTCACTTCGCCGAACAATATCCGATGCGTAGCCACTTCCTTGGTTTCAATGATGCGGCAGTCAAACGTCGCGAGCGCGCCCTTCAGAACCGGAGCACCGGTTGCCGCCGTTTCCCAGTCGCCTAGCGAGAAGCGGTCATTTTGGTTCAGGCCCGTCAAGCCCGAAAAGGCATCGGCCAGCGGTCGATGCGGTGAGGCCAGAGTGTTCAACGCGAACACGCCGTTTTCAACGAACACGTCATTGTCGGGTTTCACGCGACTCAGACAAACAAGCACAATGGGTGGATGGTCGGAGACTGAGCATCCGGCGATGATCGTCACCCCGCGCCTGCCGGCCGGACCGTCCGTCGTAACCACATGAACCGCTCCGCCGAAGCGGCTCATTGCCTCCCGATAAAGCGCGGGTTCTACTTGTCGTTTGTCGAGCACGGCCGCCCCTTCATCGATTACCGCGCATATAGGATGGCCCATGGCAGGCACAAGCCGCGGGTAGCGTCTCAGTTTGAATTTCGGCTAAGGTAGGAAGCAGAAGGTGGCGGTACCGGCTCTCAGAAGTGGAAACTCATGGGCAAAGCACCGAATCTATACGACGAGCTTTGCGAGCGTTTATCCCCTTTATGTAGCGAAAGCGGAACGTAAAAAGCGTACAAAGACGGAGGTCGATCAGATCATCTCGTGGCTGACGGGATATGACGATGACGGGTTGAGATCACAGCTTGAGAAGAAGACCGACTTTGAAACATTTTTTGCAGATGCTCCCAAACTCAACCCCTTGCGAGTTTTGATCAAAGGCGTGGTTTGCGGCGTCCGAGTGGAGGACATCGAAGAGCCGACCATGCGGGAAATCCGCTACTTGGATAAGATGGTTGACGAGTTGGCGCGGGGAAAAGCTATGGAAAACATCTTGCGCAAGTGAGTGAGCGACCGATTCGTTCTGCTGCTGTTTGGACCGGCGACGGTCGAAACCTGAACTTTAAACCAGGCCGCTGCCCTGCCGCGAGGTTTAGCCGGTTGCGCGGCTGGCTGCCAGGCTTTACCTGTGACGCCACACAATCAGGCTGAGCCTCAGACCGTCCATGCGGCATTCCCTCAAAGCGCTTCTGATCCTGTCATTGCTCGCATTCGCGCCTTCCCCGGCGGTGGCGCAAGCGCGGATCGGCCTGGCGCTCCCGGGTGATGATGTGGCGCCGATTCTTGCCGCACAGATGCGGGCCGGCGCAGAGGAAGCAGCAGCAGCGCTCG
>CAZEEC010000002.1:16870-18032 GCA_964511105.1 uncultured Mesorhizobium sp. | reverse complement strand
CCGATTCTTGCCGCACAGATGCGGGCCGGCGCAGAGGAAGCAGCAGCAGCGCTCGGGGCAACGCTGGTGATCGAGACGGAGGACTGCACGGCACCAGGCGGCGAACAGGCTGCGCGCCGCCTGGTAGGAGCCGGCATCGATGCCGTCGTCGGATTCTTGTGCACCGAGGCCATCGAAGCAGCGCTTCCCATCCTCACCGAAGCCGATATTCCGGCGATCGCTACCGGGATCCGCACCGACAGCCTGACAGACCGGCGCGAACGGACAGGCTGGCAGATCTTCAGGTTAGGACCGCGTGCGGATGGCGAGCGGGACGCAGCCGCGCGTTATGTGGTGGAGAATTGGCGCGACGTGCTGTTCGCCATCGTCGATGACGGCACGATCTACGGCCGGGAGATTGCCGAGACCGTGCGAATAGCGGCCGAAGAATCCGGTTTGGTGCCGGTTTTCATCGATACGTTCCGGCCGCAACTCGACAACCAGATCGGACTTATCGGCCGCCTGCGCCGTTCGGGGGCGACGCATGTGTTCGTCGGAGGAGATCGTGAAGACATCGCGATCATGGCCCGCGACGCAGACGGACTCGACTACGACCTCACGATCGCAGGCGGCGAGGCGCTTCGCGCGGCAACCGGACAGGCCGAACTCACCGATGGGATATTGATGATCGCTTCGCAAGGGGCAGAACTCGATCGCAACCTCGAAACGCCGGTCGAGAGGATCGGTTATTTCTTTCCCACGCATGCCGCGGTCGAGATAGCCGCGGAAGCAGCGTCGCAAGGCGACAGACTCGCCGAAATCATAGCGTTGAAGAGGTTCGACACCATCATCGGCCCGGTTGCATTCGATGCCAAAGGCGACATGATGGGGACGCAGTATCGAACATACCGCTTCGACGGCTCGCAATTCCTGCCGAGTGACTGATGGCATTCAAGACTGGACCCCGCAACCTTCTCAGCGATGTCGGCGGCCTCAAAGTGGGCAACATTCACGATCCGGCATTGCGTTCCGGGGTCAGCGTTGTCCTTTGCGATCCGCCGGCGATCGCGAGTTATCAGGTCCTGGGCGGCGCTCCCGGGACCCGCGAGACCGACCTTCTCGAACCGCACAATTCGGTCGCAACGGTCGATGGCATCGTCCTTTCTGGCGGCTCGGCCTTCGG
>CAZEEC010000002.1:0-16770 GCA_964511105.1 uncultured Mesorhizobium sp. | reverse complement strand
AAAGGCGGGCTTGGCTCGGCATCGACGGTGCTGCCAAGCGGGATCACGATCGGCGCACTCGTCGCGGTCAATCCACTCGGCGCCGTAACTGTCAGTCAGTCGCGCCACTTCTGGGCCGCGCCGTTCGAGATCGGTGACGAATTTGGGGGATTGGGCTTACCCGTCCCCTTCCCTGCCGACGCACAGGCCGTGCGTCTCAAATTCCGCAACGCCTTCCAGGCCGGGACCAACACCACGATCGCGGTCATCGCCAGCGATGCCGTGATGACCAAGGCGGCCGTCAAACGGCTGGCAATTTCGGCGCATGACGGCTTTAGCCGCGCCATCTGGCCGGCACACACGCCGCATGACGGCGACCTTGTCTTTGCGTTGGCGACCGGAACATCCGGTCAAACGGTCGATCCCGCTGAAGAGCTTGATTTCCATGCAGCCGCGGCCGCCACGATGGCGCGCGCCATAGCCCGCGGGGTCTATCTGGCATCGTCATTCGAAGACGACATCATGCCCGCGTGGCAGAACGCATATGGGGGATAGGCGCTTGCTACGCCTTTTCATCGTCAGTCTCCTGACGCTCGCGGGCCAGCCGGCGCTGGCCGGCGATACAGCCGAGCTTGAGATTCTCGGATTTTCTGCCGATGGATCGATCTTCGCCTTCGAAGAGTACGGCATTCAGGATGGGTCGGGCTTCCCCTATGCTCACCGGTTCTACATCGATACGGCGAGCGACAGCTTTCTCGCGGGAACGCCGGTCCGGGTGCGGCTGGACGACGAGGCGGCATCGCTTGCAGCCGCGCGCGATCAAGCGCGGAAGCAGGGTTCTTCCATTATTGAAGATCGCATTCTGAGCGAGAACAAGGGCATCACTGCGGGCTTCAACGCGGTTTCTGAATTGACGGCCGACCCGCATCGCATGGTCGTCAGTCCGCGTCCAATATTTCCATCTATCGACGATCCGCTGGAGTTGCGTATCGAGGAGATCCCGTTGTCCGCCCCGGAGCTTTGCGAGAACCTGACCGAACGGCATGTCGGCTTCCGCCTGATGCGGATCGGCCGTGCACCGGATGAAACAATCGAGCTTCTCCATGAAGATCAAGCCGTGCCCGATAGCCGCGGCTGTCCGACCGGCTATCGCATCGGCGCGATCCAGACGTTTTTTCCCGAGAACGGCGAATCCGTCTACGCCGTGCTGGTAACCGTGCAACGCCTGGGTTTCGAGGGCCCGGATCACCGCTGGATCGCGATCCCGGGCAGGCTTTGAACGTTGAGCCAACGCAACCCGTCTGTTAGGGAGCGGGCCACCGCCCTCCTCTAAACATCAGGACGAGCCCTCATGATCCCGCGCTATTCGCGACCCGAAATGGCCGCCATCTGGTCGCCTGAAACCAAGTTTCGCATCTGGTTCGAGATCGAGGCGCATGCGTGCGACGCGCTTGCCGAGCTCGGCATCATTCCAGCGGAGGCGGCGCGCACGATCTGGGAGCGCGGGGGGTCGGCGGTGTTCAACGTCGAGCGGATCGACGAGATCGAGCGCGAGACCAAGCATGACGTCATCGCGTTCCTAACCCATCTGGCCGAATTCGTCGGTCCGGAATCCCGCTTCATCCACCAAGGCATGACGTCGTCGGATGTGCTCGACACGACCCTCAACATCCAGCTTGTGCGGGCAAGCGACCTACTGCTTTCGGGCATGGACGGGGTGCTCGCTGCCCTTAAGACGCGCGCTTATGAGCACAAGGACAGCGTTCGCATCGGCCGCAGCCACGGTATCCATGCCGAGCCGACCACGCTTGGTCTGACCTTCGCGCGGTTCTATGCCGAGATGACCCGGAGTCGCGACCGTCTTGTTGCAGCTCGCGCAGAAGTCGCGACCGGTGCAATTTCGGGCGCGGTCGGCACGTTTGCCAATATCGATCCGGCGGTCGAAGAGCATGTCTGCGCAAAGCTTGGCCTGAAATCCGAACCGATCTCGACGCAGATCATTCCGCGTGACCGCCACGCCATGTTTTTCGCCACGCTCGGCGTCATTGCGTCGTCGATCGAGAACATCGCGATCGAGATCCGTCATATGCAGCGCACCGAGGTTCTTGAAGCCGAAGAGTTCTTCTCCCCTGGCCAGAAAGGTTCATCGGCCATGCCGCACAAGCGCAATCCCGTGCTGACAGAGAATCTCACCGGACTTGCCCGGCTGGTGCGCATGTCCGTCACACCGGCGCTCGAGAACGTGGCGCTGTGGCATGAGCGCGATATCAGCCATTCGAGCGTCGAACGCGCGATCGGACCGGACACCACCGTAACGCTCGATTTTGCGCTTCACCGTCTGGCCAGTGTCATTGAAAAGCTTGTCATCTATCCCGATAACATGCTGAAGAACATGAATAAATTTCGTGGCTTGGTGATGAGCCAGCGGGTTCTTCTAGCGCTGACCCAAGCCGGCCTCAGCCGCGAAGACGCCTATCGCCTCGTCCAGCGTAACGCCATGCGGGTCTGGGAACAGGGAGCCGACTTCCTGGACGAACTGCTTGCCGATCCAGATGTGCGCAAGGTGCTTTCGGAAGAGGAAATCCGCGAGAAATTCGATCTTGGCTATCATACCAAGCATGTAGACACGATCTTCGCGCGCGTCTTCAGCTAAAGGCGGGCGCCGTAGCCTCACATTCTTGTGACTTATCGCCAGCTTCGATTCGTGGGAACCTTTGCGGTCCAACAGCATTCCTGATGCAAGCTGCAACGGCTCCCCTCACCGGTGCAGCGAGACGAGAAGACCCTCCAGCAAGAAGTCCGCGTTTCCCCTGGCGCGGACTTCTTCACGTTCAGGCTGCAGCTTCAGTTCTTAACCAGCAGCGACCCGGATCTCCGTCCCCCACGGATCGTTCAGCGTACCAGCTTCGCGCTCGCTCGATGCGAGTTCGACATAGGAGAGTCCGGCCAGGTTGGGATCCCGCTGGCCAGCGCCCGCGCTCTGCCAGCTATTGGCACCGATGTGGTGGTGATACCCGCCGGAGGCCAGGAAAACCGCCGCCGATCCGTATTTCACCATCGTGTCGAAGCCCATTTCCGAATGCCACCACTCTTCCGCAGTGACAGGATCGCCGACGCGCAGATGGACGTGGCCGATAACGGTTCCCGCGGGTGCTTCGGCCCACGGGCGTGAATCGCCGTTCAATTCACCCAGCAAGTCCTCAATATCCAGCCGCTCCGTCGCCATCGCGATGGCTCCACCAGAACGTGGCCACTTCTCTTCGGGACGATCGACGTATATCTCGATGCCATTGCCTTCGGGGTCGTTTAGATAGAGCGCCTCGCTCACCCAGTGATCCGATGCTCCCGTCACCGGGATTCTCTTCTCACTGGCATGACGTACCCAGCGCGCCAGGTCACGACGTGACGGCAAGAGAAAAGCTGTATGAAAAAGGCCGGCGCTGTGCGGATCATCGGGCTTGGCCAACGGCGCGCTCTCGATCTCCAGCAAGTCACGTCCCGCAGCGCTCAGAACGATCGAGTCGTCAGCGCGCACCGCTTCCTCCAATCCCAGCAAGTCACGGTAAAATTCGGCAAGGGCATCGGCATCGCGCGCCTTGAGGCCTACCTTCGAAATATGGGTCGGTGTCGTGGCCGAAAAAGGCAGTTCACTCATCATGATCTCCTGGGCGCGTATCCATCATCACATGTTGCAGTAAAGATCGGATGCAAGTCCGTTCAATGCAACGTCAGTTTCAAAGACATTTCGTTCACCAATCCACACCAGCGGACCAGCGGTTGCCTTCCATCCCGCCGCCGCTTACATGCCGCGCCATGAAAGCCAAAGATGCCGAAATCCTCATTGTTCCTGGATACACCAGTTCCGGGCCAGACCACTGGCAGTCCCGCTGGGAGCGGACGCTGTCGACCGCACGGCGTGTCGAGCAGGTTGAATGGTCGAAGCCCGTCCTCTCCGATTGGAAACATAATCTCGTCGAAGCAGTCAATTCCGCCAAGAAACCGGTCATCATTGTGGCTCACTCGCTTGGTGTCGCGACGGCGGTCCAGGCTGTGCCTGAGTTTCGAGCACGCGTCGTCGGCGCGTTTCTGGTCGCACCGCCCGATGTCGCCAATCCCAAGATCCGCCCGCGTCATCTGATGAGCTTTGGCCCCTATCCACGCGAGCCGCTACCCTTCCCCTCTATCACGGTGGCCAGCCGGAACGACCCGTTCTGCCCGTTCGAGGTGGCGGAGGATATTGCCGGCGCGTGGGGCTCACTGTTCATCGACGCCGGCGAGTCGGGACATTTGAATGCTGCTTCCGGGCATGGCCCGTGGCCGGAAGGCACGCTCACCTTCGCGAAGTTCGTTTCCCAGCTTGGTTCCTAACCAGCGCCTGCCGCATCAAGGAGCGCCTTGGCACCAAGGGTGATATAGCGCTGGTCGCTGCCAAGGGCGAAGAAGCGAAACCCCATATCCCGGTATCGCGGCACGAGCGCCGGGTCGACGACATAGATCGCGGCGAATTTGCTGGCGGCAAGCGCCCGTGCAGCAATGTCGGCGATTGCGTCCATCATGTCCGGCAGAGACGGATCGATTACCGCGCCGTTCGTCCAGGCGATTGAAAAGTCCGACGGGCCAACGAAGATCCCGTCAATGCCCGGCACCGCCAGGATTCCATCAAGCGCATCGAGCGCCTGACGCGTTTCGATCATCGCGAAGGAGATCGTGTTTGCGTTTTCGCCCTTGAGCCATGTGCCGGAATCGCTCACCCGGCGCCGCGGCATGGCGAATGACGGCCCCCATGACCGCCCACCAAGGGGCGGATATTTGGTCGCCTGGGCAAAGGCTTGAGCATCCGCAACCGAATTCACCATCGGCGCAATGACGGCTTCCGCACCCATGTCCAGCGCGCGGCTGGCCATGTCGAAGCGTCCAACGGGAATACGCACCACCGGATGCCTGGCCGCGGCTTGGATCGGCAGCAACCCGCGCAAGACGCTATCCTCGTGATGGCCGCCATGCTGCATGTCGAGCGTGACGGCATCAAAGGGAGTGGCAGCGAGAGCTTCAACCGTCACGGCGTCGGGAATCCCGGACCAGGCACTGAAGACCGTTTCCTCCGCCTTCAGCCGTGCGGCCAGGCCTTGCATCAGCCCTTCACCTGCTCGACTGCCGTTGCAAGAAGCTCTTCCATCGTCCGCCGAATCTGATGGTCCGACTGGTCAATGCCGGCGGCATCGAAGTCGCGGCGGATCTTGCGAAAGACGTCATTGTCGCCGGCTTCCTCGAAATCGGAAGCAACAACTTCGCGCGCATACGCATCGGCGTCCTCCCCCGTCTTGCCGAGTTTCTCGGCTGCCCATAGGCCCAGGAGCTTGTTGCGACGCGCCATCGCCTTGAACCTTAACTCCTCGTCATGGGCAAACTTACGCTCAAACCCTTCCTTGCGATCCTTAAAGCTCATCGGCCAACCTCATCATTCATATGCCAGCCCATCGGCCGGACGTTGCGCGGGCAGACCCCGCCTCTGCTCAATATGGCGGCAAGCCGCAACTCGCGAAAGTGCCAATCAGCCGCATGCATCCTCTGACGGAAGTCATTTGGTGATTGAGCGGCGGCATCTATTGCGCTAGAGAGCGGGCGAATTCAACGAGCTTGTGCAATTCCCGCACATGACAGGTCGCCGGACTGCCTCGGTTCCGGCCCCCCGAGACCAGAGACCCGCCATGAACCGTCGCCGCCGTATCTATGAGGGCAAGGCCAAGATTCTTTATGAAGGCCCCGAACCCGGCACCCTGATCCAGTTCTTCAAAGACGACGCGACCGCCTTCAACAAGAAGAAGCACGAAGTGGTGGACGGCAAGGGCGTACTCAACAACCGGATCTCGGAGCATATCTTTACGCATCTGAACCGGATGGGTATCCCGACCCACTTCATCCGCCGCCTCAACATGCGCGAGCAATTGATCAAGGAAGTGGAGATCATTCCGCTCGAGATCGTCGTGCGCAATGTCGCTGCGGGTTCGCTTTCCAAGCGCCTCGGGATCGAGGAAGGAACCGTGCTGCCGCGGTCGATTATCGAATTCTATTACAAGGCTGACGCGTTGGACGACCCGATGGTCTCCGAAGAACATGTCACCGCTTTCGGCTGGGCCGCCCCCCAGGAACTCGACGACATCATGGCGCTCGCCATCCGGGTCAACGATTTTCTTTCCGGCCTTTTCCTCGGCGTCGGCATACAGCTCGTCGATTTCAAGATCGAGTGCGGCCGCCTCTATGAGGGCGACATGATGCGCATCGTGGTAGCCGACGAGATCTCGCCCGACTCCTGTCGGCTATGGGACGTCGCGACCCAGGACAAGCTCGACAAGGACCGCTTCCGGCGCGACATGGGCGGGCTTGTAGAGGCCTATCAGGAAGTTGCACGCCGCCTCGGCATCATGAACGAGAACGAGCCGCCTCGTCCGCTCGGGCCGGTGCTGGTTTCGACCGGCAATGGCAAAGGCAAGCCTCACTAGTTCACCGGGAGCTGGAATTGATTAAGGCGCGCGTCACCGTTACGCTGAAGAATGGCGTTCTCGACCCGCAGGGCAAGGCGATCGAAGGCGCGCTCGGCGCGCTCGGCTTCGACGGCGTCGGTCAAGTGCGGCAGGGCAAGGTATTCGATGTCGAACTCGACACGGCCGATCGTGGCAAGGCCGAGGCAGACCTCACGGCCATGTGTGACAAGCTGCTGGCGAACACGGTGATCGAGAACTATACTATCAGTATCGCTTGACGGTCCCAACGGGAGGCTGACGTTGGCCGAAGTCACCAACGAACTGATGTATGAATTTCTGAAATCCATTCACCAGCGAATGGATGACATCGAAGCAAGCATCAGCGAAGTGAAGCAGGAACTTGTGTCTGTTCGCCTATCGGTCATGGGTATCCAGAACGACGTTCACAACATCTACGGCATTCTCGCCCGCCATGACGAGCGCCTCGACCGCATTGAGCGACGTCTTGAGCTTCGTGAGCTTGCCGAACCGCAAAGGCCTTTCGACCCGACATGAAATCCGCCGTCGTCCTCCTCCCCGGGCTCAATCGCGACCGTGACATGATCAGGGCGCTGACCAAGATCGGCGGGCGGGCTCCCGCGACCGTCTGGCAGACCGACACCGCGATTCCGGACGTCGATCTGATCGTTATCCCCGGCGGTTTTTCCTATGGCGACTATCTGCGCTGTGGCGCGATCGCAGCGCGCACGCCGGTCATGCGTGCGGTGGCCGAAAAGGCTGCAAACGGCGTCAAGGTGATGGGCATCTGCAACGGCTTCCAGATCTTGCTGGAAGCAGGTCTCCTGCCCGGCGCACTGATGCGCAATGCCTCGCTCAAATTCGTCTGCCGCGAGGTGAAGCTCGAAGTGGCCAACGCGGATACCGTCTTCACGCGCGGATATCGCCAGGACCAGATTATTCGTTGCCCGGTCGCCCATCACGATGGCAATTATTTCGCAGACGCTGAAACGCTCACCCGCATCGAAGGCGATGGCCAAGTCGTCTTCCGCTACGCCGACGGAACCAATCCCAATGGATCGATCAACGACATTGCGGGCATCGTCAACGAGCGGGGCAACGTGCTCGGCCTGATGCCGCATCCCGAAAACCTGATCGAAGCCGCCCATGGCGGCAGCGACGGCCGCGCCCTATTCGAAGCCGTACTCGAGCGTGCTGCGTGAAGCTGATCTTGGGCGCCACTTGCTTCGCAGGACTTGCCGTGCTTGGCGCCTGCCAGTCGGCTCCTCAGCCGGGAGCAGCGGTAAACACAGGCAAGAGCGCCGCGCTACGCAACATGGAACAGGTGGCAACCGCAGCGCATAGATGCTGGTTCGCAAACAAGGATTCGGCATTCACCAGTTACAGCTTTGCCAATGAACTGAACTCTTTTACCGGCCGACCCCGTTTCCTGCTCGTTCCGCGCGGCGACTACGGAGCCAGGCCGCTTCTTGTCGTGCAGGCCGAAGGAGTTGCAGGCGAGGTGCAGGCTTTTGGACCGCTCATGAACGGCGCGTCAGGCCCGCGCATTTCGGCCGACATACGCCGCTGGTCAGCAGGCGATACCGTCTGTGTCGCGGCGGCCTGATATTTCGGATTTCCGTATGACCATTCCCAACGACATCCCCATCACCGATGAACTGATTGCCGCTCATGGTCTGAAGCCCGACGAGTATCAGCGCATTCTCGACCTCATCGGCCGTGAGCCCAGCTATACCGAACTCGGCATCTTTTCGGCGATGTGGAACGAGCACTGCTCCTATAAATCATCCAAGAAATGGCTGCGCACGCTGCCAACCTCCGGTCCGAGCGTCATCCAGGGCCCCGGCGAGAACGCGGGCGTGGTCGATATCGGCGACGGACAAGCTGTGATCTTCAAGATGGAGAGCCACAACCACCCGTCCTATATCGAGCCTTATCAAGGTGCTGCGACCGGCGTCGGCGGCATCTTGCGCGACGTCTTCACGATGGGCGCACGCCCTGTTGCTGCAATGAACGCTCTGCGCTTCGGTGCACCCGATCATCCCAAGACGAAACATCTCGTGGCCGGCGTCGTGGCCGGCGTCGGCGGCTACGGCAATTCCTTCGGCGTGCCGACCGTTGGCGGCGAAGTTGAGTTCGACCCAAGCTATAACGGCAATTGTCTGGTCAACGCCTTCGCGGCCGGTCTCGCCCACACCGACAAGATCTTTCTGTCCAAGGCCGAGGGCGTCGGCCTCCCCGTCGTCTACCTGGGAGCCAAGACCGGACGGGACGGCGTGGGCGGCGCGACTATGGCCTCGGCGGAGTTCGATGACGATATCGAGGAGAAGCGACCGACCGTTCAGGTCGGAGACCCGTTCACCGAAAAATGCCTGCTCGAAGCATGCCTGGAATTGATGCAAACGGGCGCAGTCATCGCGATCCAGGACATGGGCGCGGCCGGTCTTACCTGCTCGGCCGTCGAGATGGGCGCCAAGGGGGATCTGGGTATCGAGCTTGATCTCGACAAGGTGCCGGTGCGCGAAGAGCGCATGTCGGCCTATGAGATGATGCTGTCGGAAAGCCAGGAGCGCATGCTGATGGTGCTGCGGCCTGAAAAGGAAGCGGAGGCCGAGACGATCTTCCGCAAATGGGGACTGGACTTCGCCATCGTCGGCAAGACGACGGACGATCTGCGCTTCCGCGTATTTCATCAGGGCACTAAAGTCGCAAACCTGCCGATTAAGGAACTTGGGGACGAAGCACCGGAATATGATCGTCCCTGGGTGGAAACGCCGAAGCCGACACAGCCCGATTTTTCAGGGCTGCCGGCACTCGATCCGGCTGAAGCGCTTTTGGAACTGCTCGGCTCGCCAAATCTGTCGTCGCGCCGCTGGGTCTGGGAGCAGTACGACACCCTGATCCAAGGGAACTCGCTGCAACGGCCAGGCGGCGACGCCGGCGTGATCCGGGTCGACGGACATGAAACCAAGGCGCTGGCGTTCTCCTCGGACGTGACGCCGCGCTATGTCGCGGCGGATCCCTTCGAAGGCGGAAAGCAGGCGGTAGCCGAATGCTGGCGGAATTTAACCGCGACCGGCGCGCTGCCGCTTGCCGCCACCGACAATCTCAATTTTGGCAGTCCCGAGCGGCCCGAAATCATGGGACAATTGGTCGGCGCCATCAAAGGCATCGGTGAAGCTTGCCGGGCGCTGGATTTTCCGATCGTCTCGGGTAACGTATCGCTCTATAACGAGACCAACGGCCAGGCGATCATGCCGACGCCCACGATCGGCGGCGTCGGTCTCATCGATGATTGGTCGAAGATGATGCGGATCGGCTTTGCGGCCGAAGGCGATGCCATCCTGCTCGTTTGCGCTTCGTCGATGTGGGGCACGCATTTGGCACAATCGGCCTACATGCGAGATCTCCACGACCGTCGGGACGGACCACCGCCTCCGGTGGATCTCGATCATGAACGGTGTGCGGGCGCTTTCGTCCGCGCCATGATCCAGGAGGAAGCCATCACCGCCTGTCATGACGTCTCTGACGGCGGACTTGCTGTGGCAGCGGCCGAAATGGCAATCGCTTCGGGAATTGGAGCGGCGATCAGCCTGCCCATGCCGACCGATCCGGTTCCAGTCTTCTTCGGCGAGGACCAAGGCCGCTATCTGCTCACGGTTCCGCGCGCGAACAAACAGTTGCTGCGCGAGATCATAGATGAGGGAGCGGCACGGGGTCTTGTCGTCGCTTGGATTGGCGAGACGGGCGGCGACGAATTGAAACTCGCCGGCACGCGTGCCATATCCGTGCAGGAGTTGAAGGCTCGCCACGAATCGTGGTTCCCCAAATTCATGGACTGAAGGCTCTTCTAATGGCAATGGACGCGCGCGATATCGAACGACTGATCAAGGAAGCCATTCCCGACGCGGCGGTCACCATTCGTGATCTTGCCGGTGACGGCGACCACTATGCGGCCGAAGTCATTGCCGAGAGCTTTCGGGGCAAGAGCCGCGTGCAGCAGCACCAGATGGTCTATCAGGCGCTGCAGGGAAATATGGGCGGGGTTCTGCATGCGCTCGCCCTCCAGACCAGTGTTCCGGAATAAAAAATAGCATCTTCAATCCGTTACCGGCCTTGAACCGGCAGACGAAAGGGCATGTCATGACCGCAATCAATCAGTTCATCGACAATGAGGTGAAGAGCAACGACATTGTTCTCTTCATGAAAGGCACACCAGGCTTCCCGCAATGCGGTTTTTCAGGCCAAGTCGTCCAGATCCTCGATTATCTCGGCGTCGACTATAAAGGCGTCGATATTCTGACGTCGGACGACCTGCGCCAAGGCATTAAGGAATATTCGAACTGGCCGACGATTCCGCAACTCTACGTCAAGGGAGAGTTCGTCGGCGGCTGCGATATCGTTCGCGAGATGTTCCAGGCGGGCGAATTGCAGTCCTTTCTTGGTGAAAAAGGTGTGAGCGCGTCGGGCGCCGCCTGAACCTGAATTGGTGGCGTCATCGCCGCCCGAAAAAGCTGATCACGAAATGCGCCGGCCTTGCCGGCGCATTTTCGTCTGAGCACTGAATTTGGAACAATTCGCATGGGCCAGACCCGAACACGCGTGTCACTTCCAGTCACATTTCCGCTCGGCCGCAACGAGCTGATCGCGCTTGCCGCAGCCTTGATGGCATTGAACGCGCTGGCGATAGACATCATGCTGCCCGGCCTGCAGGAGATCGGCGCCAGCCTCGGCGAAAGCGACGAGAACAGCCGTCAGTTCATCATCACCGCCTATGTCACCGGTTTCGGTCTCGCGCAGTTGCTGTTCGGCCCCTTATCCGACCGGTTCGGGCGGCGCACCCCACTGATGATCGGTTTGGCGATCTATGTCGCCGCTGCCACCGCGTGCGCTTTCTCGCCCAGCTTTGGCGCACTTCTGGCGCTGCGCTTCGTCCAGGGCCTGGGAGCGGCCGCGACGCGTGTCATCGCCATTTCGATCGTACGCGACATCTTCGGCGGACGCGCGATGGCTGAGGTTATGTCGCTGGTCTTCATGGTGTTCATGGTCGTGCCCGTGATCGCGCCAGGTGTCGGCCAGATCGTCATGCTGTTCGGCGACTGGCCGATGATCTTCCTCTTCATGGGCGTCATCTCCGCGCTGGTTCTGGTCTGGACGAAGATGCGGCTGCCGGAGACCTTGCGTGAGGAGTATCGCCGCCCACTGACTGTAGGGTCGATCGCGCTCGGCTTTCGAATCGTTCTGACCAACCGGATATCGATCTGCTACACGGCGGCCTTTACCTGCATCTTCGGGGCGCTGTTCGGCTTTATCAATTCCGCCCAGCAGGTCTATATCGGCATCTATGATGTCGGCGCCTGGTTTCCGGTCCTATTTGCCATCGTCGCCGGTCTTATGGCGGTCTCATCCTATCTGAACTCGCGCCTCGTCGGGCGCTTCGGCATGCGCAAACTGGCTCACGGCGCGCTTGCGGGGTTCATCCTGGTGACCGGCATCGCATTCTTTCTATCGTTGGCCGGTCCCATTCCGCTTTGGCTTTTCACCTTGTTGTTCGCCTTGGCGATGGTCCAGTTCTCGTGGATCGGCGCTAATTTCAATTCGCTGGCCATGGAACCTGTCGGTCATGTCGCCGGTACGGCCTCATCGGCACAAGGGTTTCTCCAGACGGTCGGCGGCGGGCTGATCGGAGCCTATATCGGCCAGGCGTTCGACGGGTCGGTGACACCCTTGGCCGCGGGCTATTTCTTTGCCGGGCTCGGTGCCGTCGCGATGGTTCTTCTGGCTGAACGCGGCGCATTGTTCCAAGGGCAGCACGATGCGCTGCCACCGCGTCATTAGAGTCCAGCGAAGTCGAACAGCTTCGCGTCAAGCAGATGCGATGGATTTACATTGGCCAGCGCGCGGATCATCGCATCCTTGCGCCCGGGCATGCGCCGCTCCATTTCGCCGATCATCTCCTTCATAGCGTTGCGCTGCAGACCGTCCTGGCTGCCACACAGATCGCACGGAATGATCGGGAAGTGCATGGCCAAGGCGAATTTTGCAATGTCGGCCTCCGCACAATAACTGAGTGGGCGCAGAAGCATCAGATCGCCGTCATCGTTCTTCAGCTTTGGCGGCATGGCCGACAGTCGCGCACCGTGGAACAGATTTAGGAAGAACGTCTCTAGAATATCCTCGCGGTGATGGCCCAGTACGACTGCCTGGCATCCTTCTTCTCGTGCGATGCGATAGAGGTTTGCGCGCCGCAGGCGCGAGCAAAGCGCGCAATAAGTAGCGTTCTCGGGCACCTTTGCCGTAACGATCGAATAGGTGTCGCGATATTCGATGCGGTGAGGAATGCCATATTTCGTCAAATAGTCCGGCAGGACATTCTTCGGAAAGTTGGGTTGCCCTTGGTCAAGGTTGCAGGCGAGGAGTTCAACCGGCAGGTGACCGTGCCATTTCAGGCTGAGAAGGATCGCCAGCAGCGTGTAGGAATCCTTGCCGCCCGACAGGGCAACAAGCCATTTGTCGCCCGGCTTCACCATAGCGAAGTCTTCAAGAGCCTGACGCGTCTGGCGCACCAGACGCTTGCGCAGTTTGTTGAATTCGACGGTGCGGGGCATGTCAGAAAAAAGAGCGGGCAAAACCTCGTCTTGCTGCGCGCAGGCGCCCACAACGCTCATCGCGCGCCTAGCCGTTTGCCGCGCAGCCGCTCCGCATATCCAAAGACGGCCATGGCGAAAAAGACAGGAATCCCCAGTTCCAGGACTTCTTCGGCGAGGACCAGCGCGAAATTTGTATTTCCGCCAAGTTCAACTCCCCAGGCCGCAAGCTTGCGGGACGGCCCGTCGATCGTTTTGGAGACGACGGCAAGCGCAGCCGCGATCGTCAGAGAAACCGTGACTGGATCCATCTTGGCCAGCCCGCGCAAATATGCAGCAAAATGCCGTCTGGCCATGATCACGAAGCTGGTGCCCAGCGCCAGGTAAATCGCAATCACCACCATCTTGACCGCGGCTGGAATCTCTGGAGCCACGAAAAAGCTTGTCTTTGTCATGCTGATCGGCGTGAAAATCGCGTGAAAATCCAGTTCCCGCAGGCACATGACCAAGGGAAAGAGCACGAAGTAGAAGTGCCGGCGAGCGAACTCCCACCCCAGCTCCCGCACAATGCTGACAATCACCACCACGTAGCCTGCGGCCGAGAGAACCTGGACTGGGCCTCCTTCGCTCAGATACATCTCGCCGAACGCCGCGTCGAAGAAGTACGGGACGATCATCAAGCCAACAAGCACCGTCAGCCACAAGGCTACGAGCTTGAAATAGCCGGCTTCAACACCGCCTTCAGCAAGGTCGCCGGTGGATTTGCCGGCGCGGTCATCAAAATACATGTCGCTCTGCGCTCCTGCATTCGAGCATCGGACCGAAAGTCCAGTCCGGTTGTCGGATCGATGCGATGCTCAATCAAAGTATTGGAGCACTGCGTCCGGATGGACGCACGGCGCTCCAATCGAGCACACCCTGCCATATAGCAAAAGGCCACGTCGACGGACGTGGCCTTCCAAAGCTTCGTGGTCCAACAGAAATTAGCGGGAATAGAACTCGACGACCAGGTTCGGCTCCATCTGCACGGCGAACGGAACATCAGCCAAGCCAGGTGCACGCTGGAATGTCGCAACCATCTTCGAGTGGTCGGCTTCGATATAGTCCGGCACGTCGCGCTCCGCGAGTTGCACCGCTTCCAGCACGATGACGAGTTGCTTCGACTTCTCGCGCACTTCGATCACATCACCGGGCTTGCAGCGATAGGACGCGATGTTGACGCGACGGCCATTGACCTGAACATGGCCATGATTGATGAACTGGCGTGCGGCAAAGATCGTGGGTACGAACTTGGCACGATAGACAATGGCGTCGAGACGCGACTCGAGCAGCGCGATCAGATGCTCCGGCGTGTCGCCCCTGCGGCGGTCGGCTTCTTCGTAGATCTTGCGGAACTGCTTCTCCGAAATATCGCCGTAATGACCCTTCAGCTTCTGCTTCGCGCGCAGTTGCAGGCCGTAGTCGGAGAGTTTGCCCTTGCGGCGCTGCCCGTGCTGGCCGGGGCCGTATTCCCGCTTGTTCACCGGGGATTTCGGACGACCCCAGATATTCTCGCCCAGACGGCGGTCGAGCTTGTACTTTGCCGATTGGCGCTTGCTCATCGCATTCCCTTTCAAAGAAATGAACCCGAAGCTCGCGCTCCGGGCGAAGGAAACGCGCCCTCCTCTGACCCCTGACAGGGGTCTGACAGGACATCTTACGCAAAGCGATGAAGAAGTCCACGGGACACGTCAAATAGACGCCCTGCCCTGAGGCATGACGTTGGCGTGCTCCTAGACCAAGCGTGGGGCTCTGTCAATCGCGTCGATCAGCGGAAAATCAGCCCTTCACCAAGATGAAGCAGCAGGCCCGCAAGGCCGCCAATGATCATGCCGTTGAAGCGTATATATTGCAGATCCCGTCCGATGTTGAGCTCAATCAGCCGCGTCGTCTCCGTGATGTCCCATGACTTGACCTGATCGGCGATGAAGGCGGCAACGCCCGACTTCTGCTCTTCGACGAAGGATCCGAGTGCCACGACAAAACCTGCGTTCATGTCGGTTCGGATGGCTTCATCATCGACCAGCCGGCGCCCGATCTCCATGAACATCGAAGCAAGATGGATCCGGATGAGCGAATTGTCCGCCTGGGCATCATCGGCAAGGAAAGCTGCCATCCCTTTCCAGATTTCATCGGCAAGCGTTGCTAACTCCGGCCGGGCAAGAAGGTTATCCTTGATGCGTTCGGCACGCGCGATATAGGCCGGATCGGTCTTCAGATCATGGATGAAGGCGAGCGCGAAATCGTCGAACTCCTGCCGAAGGGGATGATCGGGATCGGCGCCGGCCTCTTCCATCAGTTTGCCGGCCGAGGCCACGATCTTGTTCAACAAATAGGCATCCGCCTTGAATATCCTGGCCAGCGTCGGCAGTTCCGCGCGGATGCGCTCGCGTATGACGGCCAAGGTGGTTTGGTCGTTGAAGACGCCGGCCAGCAATTTCAACAGGCCGTCAAACAACCTTTGATGGCGACGTTCGGCAGTCACGGTCGACAGGATTTCGGCCGCCAGCGGGGCAACATCAATGCTTTGCAGGCGCTCCACCACGCGCTTACCGAGAAAGCTGCGCAAATCAGACTGATCGAGCGCCGCAAGCGCCTGCGGGATCATTCGCGTGACGAACCCGGCAAGGTCTTCAGCATGCCGGCGCTCGCCAAGCCAATCAGCAACGAGACGGGCGAAATCGACCTCGATGAGCTTCGCGCGCACCGCCTCTTCTTTCAGGAAGTTCGTTTCGATGAAGAGGCCGAGATTGTCGGCAAGGCGATCCTTGTTGGCCGGAATAATCGCCGTGTGCGGGATCGGCAGCCCCAGCGGCCGGCGAAACAGAGCCACGACAGCATACCAGTCGGCGATGCCGCCAATCGCAGCCGCTTCCGCGAAAGCGGCAACATAGGCGAGCGCCGGATATTCGGTCTCGAAGGCGCGCGCAGACAGGAAAACCGCTATGCACAGGATAAGCGCTGAGGTGGCGACCGCCTTGGTGCGGCCAAGCGCACGCGCCCTCTCCTGATCGTCCATCTTCGCGATAGCGGCTCGCGCAGTCTGCGAGCGTAAATTATATTGCATCGCACATCGTTTTTATGTTGCGCTGCACCATGGTCGTCCCCATATGCGTCCTTCAACGAGGCTCACCTGCCTCATGACAAAGATTCTCACGAGATCGGAGACTTCAATGACCAAGACCAGAACCAAGACTCAGCAGTCGGCTTCTTCCATCAACACGACCTTCGCGCCTGCATTCGATGGCGTCGACGCGAAGATCGAGCTTCCGGAGGCAACCCGCGATTTCGTGCGCAGTCAAGCCGCCGCCGCTTCGGAGCGCGCCAATCACATGCACCAGCAAGCCGCATCCGTTGCCGAACAGGCCAAGGTCATCTACGGTCCGTTCGCTGGCAGCTACGAGCGGATCACGCGCTCGGTACTCGACGCCACGTTGGATAACACTAAGCAGTATTTAACCGCCGTGGAAAAACTGGCTGACGCCAACTCCGTCAGCGAAGCCTTGTCTATTCAGGCTGATTTCGTTCAAAAGGCCGCCTCCTCCTATATGGAACGGTTCCTCGGAGCTGCCGACCAGGCAAAGACGCTAATGGCCGACAACGTGAAAGTCGTTCAGGATCAGGCCAAGAAGGCCGCCGCCTAGGCCCGATCTCCCCTCCGCATC
>CAZEEC010000001.1:0-81185 GCA_964511105.1 uncultured Mesorhizobium sp. | reverse complement strand
ACTCGGTCGAGTACATGGTCAATGCGCATTGCGCCGACGCCATGGTCTGCATCTCGAATTGCGACAAGATCACGCCGGGCATGCTGATGGCGGCGCTGCGCCTCAATATACCGGCGATTTTTGTCTCCGGCGGTCCGATGGAGGCGGGCAAGGTCGTCCTGTCGGATGGCAAGACCCATGCGCTCGACCTGGTCGACGCGATGGTGGCGGCCGCCGACGACACGATGTCGGACGAAGACGTCGCGGTCATCGAGCGATCGGCCTGCCCGACTTGCGGCTCATGCTCGGGCATGTTCACGGCCAATTCGATGAACTGCCTGACCGAGGCGTTGGGATTGTCATTGCCGGGCAACGGTTCGACGCTTGCCACCCATGGCGACCGCAAGCGCCTATTCCTGGAAGCTGGGCAGCGCATCGTTGCGCTGGCCAAGCGCTACTATGAAGAGGACGACGCGACCGCTTTGCCGCGCACCATCGCGTCGAAGCCGGCCTTCGAGAACGCCATGGCGCTCGACATCGCGATGGGCGGCTCGACCAACACGGTGCTGCACATCCTTGCCGCGGCGCACGAAGGCGAGATCGACTTCACCATGGACGACATCGATGCGCTGTCGCGCAAGGTGCCGTGCCTGTCCAAGGTCGCGCCGGCGAAGGCCGACGTTCATATGGAGGATGTGCATCGGGCCGGCGGCATCATGGCGATCCTGGGCGAACTCGACCGCGCCGGCCTCATCCACCGCGACCAGCCGACCGTGCACGAGCGCACGCTCGGGGACGCGATCGATCGCTGGGACATTGCCGTGACGGACAATCCGGCCGCACTCGAACTTTTCAGCGCCGCGCCGGGCGGGGTGCCGACCCAGACCGCCTTCAGCCAGAATGCCCGTTGGAAGGAGTTGGATACCGACCGCGAGAACGGCGTCATCCGCGACGCGCAGCATCCGTTCTCGGCCGATGGCGGGCTGGCCGTTCTGAAGGGCAATATCGCACTCGACGGCTGCATCGTGAAGACGGCCGGCGTCGACGAAAGCATCCTCAAATTTGCAGGACCGGCGCGGGTCTTCGAAAGCCAGGACGACACGGTCAATGCGATCCTGACCAACAAGATCAATCCCGGCGACGTCGTCGTGATCCGCTATGAAGGCCCCCGCGGCGGCCCCGGCATGCAGGAGATGCTTTATCCGACGAGCTATCTCAAATCCAAAGGCCTGGGGAAAAGCTGCGCGCTCGTCACCGATGGGCGCTTTTCCGGCGGCACGTCCGGCCTGTCGATCGGGCACATTTCGCCGGAAGCGGCCGAAGGCGGCGCGATCGGGCTGGTGCGCGAGGGCGACCGCATCGAAATCGACATTCCGAACCGAACCATCCATCTGGCCGTCGATCCGGCTGAATTGGAGGCCCGCCGCAGGGCGCAGGCTGAGGCGGGTTGGAAGCCGACCGAAAAGCGCAAGCGCAATGTCACGCCGGCCCTGCGGGCTTATGCGGCTTTTGCCACGAGTGCCGCCAAAGGCGCGGTACGCCATGTTCCGGAGATCGATTGAGATCCCAGAACGCGCGGCGACTTTCCTTTTGAAACGGATGCCGCCGAGGGCTACAAGAGAACCACGCGGCGCGGTCCTGACGGCCGCGCACTTTGCAACGGGAGAACCACATCCATGACACTGACCAAGACACGTCTGACAGCTTTCGCCACGTTGATGGCCGGCACATTGCTGGCCGGCAGTGCGCTCGCACAGACCGAAGTGAAGATCGGCTATGCGCTCGCCGTCGATTCCCATTACGGGGTTGCCGCCAACAAATGGCAGGAAGTCGTCGAGGCCGAAACCGACGGCCGCTACACCTTCACCCATTTCCCTTCCTCGGGCCTCGGCGGCGAGCGTGAAGTGCTCGAGGGGCTCCAGATCGGCACGGTTGAGGCGACGATCGTGTCGTCGGGTACATTGTCGAATTTCGTGCCCGAGGCTGGCGTCTTCGACATTCCCTTCCTGTTCCGCAATCTCGAACACGCGCGCTCCGTCATGGACGGCGAGATCGGCGACGATCTGCTGACCAAGTTCGAAGGCGCCGGCTTGATCGCCGTTGCCTGGGGCGAGCAGGGCTTCCGCCACATCACGAACAATCGCGGCGCCATCGAGGGACCGGGCGACATGGCCGGCCTCAAGCTGCGCACCATGGAAAACCCCATCCACATCACCGCGTTCGAGACACTCGGCGCGGCTCCGACGCCGATGGCCTGGCCGGAAGTGATCGGTGCCCTGCAGCAGGGAACGATCGATGGCCAAGAAAACCCTCTTTCGGTCATCACCTCGGCCAACCTGTCGGAGGTGCAAAGGCATCTGACGCTGTCCGGCCACGTCTACTCGCCCGCGATGCTGCTCGTCTCGCCTGATCTGTGGAACGGCATGTCGGACGAGGACAAGGCAGTCTTCACGAAAGGTGCGACAGAGGCTGTCGCCGCAATGCGCGCCTTCGTTGACGAAGTGGAAGAAAGCGGCGTCGCGGAATTGCGCGACGAAGGCATGGAAGTGGGCGAGCTTTCGGACGAGCAGAAGGGCGAGTTCCAAGAAGCGCTCGCCAGCGCCTTCGAGCAATACTACAACGAGTACGACCGCGATTTGATCGAGCAGATCATGGCGGCCGAGTAATCATTGGAAGGGGCCGGTTTTGCCGGCCCTTTCGTTCCATGCGAGCGGGCGCGTGCATGAAAACGTTCGAATCCCTTTTCATCGCGGCGAACAAATGGGTGCTGGTCCTGCTTCTGGCTGCGATGGCGGGCATTGTTTTTGCCAATGTCACGCTGCGGTACACGACCAATTTCTCGATCGTCTGGGCCGAAGAAGTAGCCCGCTATCTGATGATCTGGATGACCTTCCTAGGCGCCGGTCTTGCCTTGCGCGGCGGCGCGCTGGTCGCCATCAACAATCTTCAGGAAGTGATGGGCACTAGCTTGCAGCGCGCGCTGCGCCTGGTCATTTTCGTCTCGTTGCTCGCCTTTTTCGCGCTCATGATATGGGTTGGCTATGGATATGCCATGCGCATGCGGTTCCAGATGACGCCGGCGACTCGAATACCCTTTTCATTCATCTATGCCGCGATGCCGATCGGATTCGCACTGCTCAGCGTGCATCTTCTCCTGATCGGCCGCAACTTCATTCGCGAGAACCGCTTCGTGACAGCCGACACGTCCGGCGACGTTACAATGACCGGCTGAGGCGACATTCGATGATCGCGATCCTCTTCATCTCTTTTCTCGTTCTGCTGGTGCTCGGCTTTCCGATTGCCTTCGTGCTCGCCATATCGTCCTTCCTTGCCGTTGCATTCGGCTCGAACTACCCGATGCTCGTCGTCGTCAAGGAGATGTTCTCCGGGCTTGATTCCTTTCCCTTGATGGCGGTCCCGTTCTTCATCCTGGCTGCCGAGTTGATGACCGGCGGCGCGATGACGATGGTGCTATTGCGTTTCGCATCGCAGTTCGTCGGTCATCTGCGCGGCGGCCTCGGCTATGCCAACGTGCTGTCCTCGGTGATGTTTGCTGGCATCTCAGGATCCGCCTTGGCGGATGCGGCCGGTCCCGGCGCGATGATGACCCGGATGATGGAGAAAAGCGGCTACGACAAAGCCTATGCCGGTGCATTGACGGCGTCGGCGGCCGTCATGGGACCGATCATCCCACCCTCGATCATCATGATCATCTACGCCTTGCAGGTGAAGGAAGTCTCGGTTGGCGGCCTGTTTGTCGCCGGCATCATCCCGGGATTGATCATCGCGGCGGCGCTTTGCACAACCAATTTCATCATGTCGCGCAAGCGCGGCTACAAGAGTGACGAACCGCGTCCGCCCGCTAGGCAGATGATCAAGACGACAATCCACGCGCTTCCCGCACTGCTTCTGATCGTCATCATCATCGGTGGCATTCGAGCCGGCGTTTTTACACCGACGGAAGCCTCAGTCGTTGCAGTCTTCTACGCCTTAGTGTGCGGCATGTTCATCTATCGTACGCTGAAGCTGCGCGACCTGCCGGACATCATCCTGCGCGCCGCCGTGGTCAGCGTGTCCGTTCTCTTAATCTTGGCCGCGGCGCGCGCCTTCGCCTGGATCCTGATTATCGAAAGCGTCCCGCAATCGCTGGCGGCGACGATCATCGCTTGGGAACTGTCGCCGATCGTCTTCTTGTTGGCGGTCAATGTGCTGTTACTTGTTTTCGGCCTCTTCATGGATCCGCTGCCAGGCGTCATGGTGCTGGTTCCGATCCTGGCGCCGATTGCCACGTCACTTGGAATCGATCCGATTCACTTTGCGATCGTGGTCATCGTCAATTTGACGATCGGCCTGATCACGCCGCCGGTCGGTAGCTTGCTTTTTGTCGTCTCCGCCGCCGTCGACCTCAAGGTCAGCCGCCTGGTTCGTGAAATGCCGCCCTTCTTCGTCGCCCATCTGCTCGTGCTCTTGCTTTTGACTTTCGTGCCGGCCCTGTCGACCTGGGCGCCGCGGGCAAGCGGATTCTAGGATCGCAAGCCGCCATCTTGACGGGAACCTTTCTTCACGCAAAACATTTGCGATACACAATGCGTGTGGAGGAGGTGGCCCGTGGGCAATTTGCAGTTTCACGAACCGGTGGTCTTGCGGGCCGGTGACCGCTTGCTCGAAATTCGCGATGCGCTCCAGGCTGCGCGGACGCTGGAAAGTGCGTGGCCCGAGACGCGCGGAAAGTGGTACCACGCCGCCAACCGCGCCTGCCGCAGTGCCGTGAGGGGTGAAACTTCGGCACAGATGGCGCGCAATCTCTTCATCCAAGCGGTCGATGAGTCTCGACTTCATCCATGAAGTGGCTGACCGGCGCGCGCTTACCTCGTATTAACCCAGCCCATTGATCTTCGTGCCATGGCGCGACGCAAGGGACGAAGCAAAACCGGCATGTGGCTGCTCACCGCCGCGCTCGTAGCGGCTTTGAGCGGCGTGGCTTATCTTTTGCTCGGCAACGACGCGGCCCGCCAGATGGGTCAGGCAGTGACCACACTTAAGAAGCCGACCGCATCCTCCTCAAGCGATAGGATGGCTCATCCGCTGGCGAAGGCCGAGCGAGTGGAGACCCGCCAGCATGTGCGGCCGATTGCGCCGGCTCAAATGCCGGCCGATCAAGGGCCGAAAATTCAGTTACCGCGACCGGCGCAGAATGTCGTGCCTTGAGGACCGACGGCCCTTATTCCGCGTTTTCTTCAATCCGCTCCATGTCTTCATCCGAGAGGCCAAAATGATGCCCGATCTCGTGGATCAGGACATGGCCGACAATATCGCCCAGCGTCTCGTCATGCTCGGACCAGTAGTCGAGGATAGGACGGCGATAAAGGGTGATCCGGTTGGGTCCCTCGCCTGAAGAGGGATTCCATCGTTCGGCGATCCCCCGACCCTCGAACAGGCCGAGAAGGTCGAAAGGCGTTTCCAGCGCGAGATCATCCATGATCTCATCGGTCGGAAATTCGGCGATCAGAATAACGATGTCGCCCGTCAACTGTCTGAACGTATTCGGCAGGTTCGCGTAGGTTTCCAGCGCCAGGAGCTCGAACTCTTCCAACGACGGCGAAAGTTGATCGTGCCAAGCGCGTGTCTTATAAATTCGGCCCATGCATCGCCATATAGTCTCGTTTCAAGATGATTTCGACCCTCAATCACGGCGTTCCCTCAAGGAAGCTCCGTGTCGCTGAGCGTGCGCGCCTCCGAAGGCAGCATGATCGCGATGCCGTCACGCACCGGGTAAGCAAGACGCGCGTGGCGCGAGACCAGTTCTTGGCGGGCCGCATCGTAGCTGAGCGGGCCCTTTGTCAAGGGGCAGACGAGAAGCTCGAGTAGTTTTGGATCAGTGAGACGCGGAGATGGCGCGGGCATATTGTCGGTCATTGCAGGTTCGTCCCGCCGGCGTCGCTGTTGCGCGCAAGCGAAATTTCGGTAATGGCGATCAGCGTCTCGGCTCGCGTCTTCAGATCAGGCGCCTCGAGCAAAGCCTGCTTTTCGGCGGCGCCGTAGGGCGCCATCATAGACAGGGCATTGACCAGCGACACGTTCTCGGCTCGGCGGATGCTATCCCAATCGGCCTCGAGATCGTGAGCTTGAAGATAGGCTTGGAACGCGCGCAAAAGCGCGGGGCGATCAAGTTCGCTGGTATCGGACGATTCATCGAGATCGGCGATGAATGGCAGAATGTGACACTGGCGCCAGGGCGTCTTGACTTGCTGCTCCTGATCCAGCCGAAAGCGACACACGCCCTGCAACGAGATCAGATATCGGCCATCACCCGTTTCCGCGAAGGAGGTGAGGCGGCCGAGGCAGCCGACCTTGCAAAGCTCCGGCTCGCCATCAGCGCGCAGGCTGCCGTCAAGCGCCGGCTGAACCATGCCGACCAGCCGTTGCTTGGCCAATATGCCATCGATCATCGCCAAATAACGCGGCTCGAAGACATTGAGGGGTAGGCGCCCGCCTGGCAGGAGCAGGACGCCAGTGATCGGAAAAACCGGAACGATCTGCGGAATATCCGCGGCTCCGTGATAGCGTGCGTTGCCCGCTTGCAAGTCCAACTCCCATTCCGGCCGTTGCGCCGCCTCTCATTTCCATGTGGGGCAGGGTCGGTGAACCTCAAGGGCTCCCCACCGTCCCGGCCGGTCACGAAAAGAGCAGCGACGACAGTTTCCGGCGCGCCGACAGCGTTGCCGGATCGGTCATCCCCCAGGCCTCGAAGAACTTCAAAAGCTGCGCGCGCGCGCCATCCTCGCGCCATTCCCGGTCTGCCTTCACGATCGCGAGGAGGCTATCCGTCGCCGAGTCTCGGTCGCCACGCGCATTTTGGATGAGCGCAAGATCGAAGCGCGCGCCATGATCGGCCGGATCGACTTCAAGACGCCGTTCGAGGGCTGCGGGATCGCCTAAAGCCGCCACCTGCTGATCGAGCTCCAGCCGTGCCTTGACGGCGGCAATGTCGGGATGTCCGGAATTTTCGGCCGGCACCGCCTCGATGATGGCCGCGGCGTCCGCCATCTGCCCCGCATCGGCCAGAAGCGTGGCAAGCGCAGCACTTGCCTGCGGATGCCCAGGCTCCTCGCCCAGGACAGCCGAGTAGATCTGGGCAGCCCCCTGCAGGTCGCCTGCCTCGCGCGCTTCATTCGCAGCAGCCATCGCGTCCTCGATCGCCGCGCCCGCTCCGCCCGGTCCGGCGACCTTGTCGATGAATTCGACGATCTTGCTTTCCGGCACTGCCCCCATGAAGCCATCGACCGGCTGCCCGTCGCGAAACGCAATCACCGCCGGGATGGACTGGATGCCCAGTTGGCCGGCGATGGCGGGATGGTCGTCGATATTCATCTTGACAAGCTTGACGCGACCCTTTGCGGCCGCCACCACCTTTTCAAGCGCCGGCTGCAACTGCTTGCACGGCCCGCACCACGGCGCCCAGAAATCGACCAGCACCGGCTGATTGCGTGATTCCTGGATGACGTCGGTGGGAAAGCCCTGCGTCGTCGTATCCTTGATCAGATCGGCCGCCGGCGCCGAGCCGAGGGCGGCCAGATCGGCCCCTCCCTCCATCGACGCGGTGAAGACAGAGTCAATTGGGTGGCGGCGCATTGGCGAATCCTTGGCAAATCGTGCGGTTGCAGGTGCAGTCAATGTGGCGAAATCGGCGCGACATTCAAGATCAACGGCTCATGCCGGGTGCGCGCGTGGAGGTGTCCAGATCGCCGCGACCGTCGAGGGGGTCGATGGCGGTTGTGCTGTGCGTTCAAAGCACCTTCTTAATGCGCCGTGCCGGCGCCGCGAAAGCGCCAAATCCTATGAATTGCCTGTTGCAATCGCCCGGCAGTTCGGCCATATAAGCGCGGTTCCCGGCGGTCGCCGGTTGCGAGCGGGTGTAGCTCAGGGGTAGAGCACAACCTTGCCAAGGTTGGGGTCGAGGGTTCGAATCCCTTCGCCCGCTCCAAATTCAAACTGTACGGCCCGGATACGTAGGGAGCAGAACGTACCTATGACATGGGTGACAACCTCGGGCGGAATGAGGATTGTCGTCTGTAGGTCTTCTGTTTCAGGTCGATCTATCCCAGATGCTGTGCGAGCAATGACCGGGTCCTCCGGAAAATAATCTGCGTTTGCGGTCGGTCGTTGATCAAGCTTTTGCAAAGGCATGTGCGGCATCGGGCGACCAGCGGATGTAGAGCCGGTCGCCGCGCGCCAGATGGTCGGCCAGCGCGTGGCCGAAATTCAGTCGTACCGAAAGCTGCCCACCCCAACCGGTTTCAACTGTAACGGCGGTGTTGCTGCCGAGGAAGGTCATGTCCCCGACCGTCACCGGTAGCGACGCGCCGTCGGCTCCCGGTTCCCGGCTCAGGTCGATCCGTTCCGGCCGCAGCATCAGTTCCGCCGCCTGGCCCGGGCTTGCCGCTCCGTGGAGGGGAACGGCTTCCACCATCGTTCCGTCGGCAAAGCGCAATGCGGCGCGACCGTCGGATACGTTGACGAGTTCTCCGGCCAGAAAAGCGCTGTCGCCGATAAAGTCGGCCACGAAATGGGTCGCCGGGTTGGCGTAGAGCTCCGAGCCGGTGCCGACCTGCTCGATCCGACCCTGATTGAAGATCGCGATCCTGTCGGAAAGCCGCAGCGCCTCTTCCTGATCATGAGTGACATAGAGGATCGTCACGCCGGTTTCGCGGTGGATGCGCCGGATCTCGACCTGGATTTCCTCGCGCAGCTTCTTGTCGAGCGCGGAAAGGGGCTCATCCATGAGGAGCACCGGCGGATCGTAGACCAGCGCGCGCGCAAGCGCCACGCGCTGCTGCTGCCCACCCGACATATTGGCCGGCATCCGGTCCTCGAACCCGTTAAGCCGCACGAGCTTCAGCGCCTGCTTCACCTTCTGTGTAATCTCGGCCTTCGCCATGCGGCGCACGCGCAGCGGAAAGGCGACGTTCTCGCCGACGCTCAGATGCGGGAACAGGGTGTAACGCTGGAACACCATGCCGATCTGCCGTTTGTGCGACGGCGTCGAGAGGATCGACTTGCCACGCAGCCTGATGTCGCCCGCGGTCGGATCCTGAAAGCCGGCGAGGACGTAAAGCGTCGTCGACTTGCCCGAGCCCGAAGGGCCGAGAAAGGTGAGGAACTCGCCTTGCTCAATCGTCAGGTCCACGTGATCGGTCGCGACGACGTCGCCATAGATCTTCCTGATGCCGTCGATGTGCAGATAGGGAACAATCATCTGGAGGAACCTCTGCGGATCAGGGCGGCCGCCACCATCAGCACGATGGTCAGGACGACGAACAAGGTGGAGACCGCGGCGATCACGGGGGTGAGGTCCTGTCGCAGCGTCGTCCACACCCGCACGGGCAGGGTCTGGAGCGTCGGCGAGGCCATGAAGATTGCTAGCACCACCTCATCCCACGAAATCAAAAAGGAGAAGATCGCCGCCGAAAACAGCCCGTGGCGGATGGCGGGCAGGGTGACGCGAAAACGCGCTTCCCAAGGCGAGGCTCCGCACAGGATGGCCGCGTCCTCGATCGCCGGGTCGAACGTTTCCAGCGCGCCCGAAATGGTGATGATCGACAAGGGGAGCGCGACGATCAGATGGGCGATGACGAAACCGACCAGGGTTCCGTTGAGCCCTATCCTCAGAAAGCCGGCGTAGAGCGCCACGGCGAGGATCACCACCGGAAGCACCATCGGCGTGAGGAAGAAGGCGCGCAGCACCGCCCGCCCGCGAAAGCGTCCCCGAACCAGCGCCAGCGATGCCAGCAATCCCAAACCTACCGACAGGATCGTGACGATCAGCGCGATCCTGGCCGAGACCAGCGCCGACTGGATCCAGCGCGGATCGGAGAACAGTTCCTCATACCAACGAAGCGTCCAACCGGGCGGCGGAAAGGCTAGCCAGCGCGACGAGCCGAAGGACAGCGCAATGATGAAGACGATGGGAATAAGCAGGAACAGAGCCGTCAGGATGCAGATGCCGATCAGAATCGGTTTCCAGCTACCCAGCTTGTCGAAATCGAGCAGCATCAGCGCGCCTCTTTCGACTCGAACAGGCGCAGTTGCAGCGCATAAAGCGACAGCGTGACGACGAGAAGAACGAAGGCCGCGGCGGCGCCCATCCCCCAGTTCAGGAGGCTTTGCACCTGCTGGACAATGAACTCAGCCAGCATCATGTTCGCCGTGCCGCCGAGCAAAGCGGGCGTGACGTAGTAGCCGAGCGACATGACGAACACCATCAGCGCGCCGGACGCGATGCCGGGCGCGGCGAGCGGCAAAAGCACCCGGACGAGCGCTTGTGCCTTCGTTGCCCCGCACAGGGCTGCGGCCTGGAGGATCGCGGGGTCGATCTTCCGGATCACGCCATAGAGTGGCAGGATCATGAAGGGCAGCATGATGTAGACCATGCCGATGGTGACGCCGACCAGATTGTTTGTCAGTTGGATGGGCTGGTCGATAAGCCCGATGCCGATCAACATTCGGTTGATCAGCCCGGTCTGCTGCAAGAGCACCATCCAGGCATAGGTGCGCGCCAGCAGATTGGTCCACATCGACAAGAGGATGATCGCGAAAAGTGCGCCTGCCCAGCGCGGCGGCATGATCGCGAGCGCCCAGGCGATAGGGAACGCAATCAGGGCGGTGACCAGCGTCACCAACCCGGATACGAAGAAAGTATTGAAGAAGACCCGGCCATAGCTCGCACTGCCGACGAGAGCCGCATAGTTCTGCAGACCAAGTTCGGGGTCCGTCACCGAGCGCGCAAGCAACATGGTGACGGGCACGACGAAAAAGGCAAGCAGCAGCAGGATCACCGGCACGGCCAGTCCGAGCCCCGATCCACGCTTTGTCATGAAGACCATCGCTCGATCCTTTTCGGCCGCCTGCCTCCTCTGGTCCCGGGTGCGGAGTTGCCGCATCCGGGATTGGGAATAGCTGCGGCTACTGCGCCTTCCACTCGTACCAGCGCGATCCGATCTCTTCGCGATGCTCGGCCCAATAGGCGAGGTCGGCGTTGACCTGCACTGCGGTCTGGGCATCGGGAAGGGTGGCGCGCACGCTTTCCTCCATCAGCTCCGGTGATTCGAGATTGATCGGCGCATAGGCCGAAGCGGCTGCGAAATCAGCTTGGGCCTGCGCGCTGGTTGCTTCGGCAATGAACTGCATCGCCGCGTCCCGGTTGTTCGTACCCTTGGGGACGACGAGCGCATCCGCAGCGGTGATGTTGTGATCCCAACTGATGCCGACTTCAACCCCTTCGGCTTCGAGCGCGTAGAGGCGTCCGTTCCAGAAAAGACCAATCGGCGCCTCCCCCGAGGCAAGCAGTTGTTGCGATTGCGCGCCGCCTTCCCACCAGATGATCTGATCCTTGATCGTGTCGAGCTTGGCAAAGGCGCGGTCGAGGTCGAGCGGATACAGATCGTCGGGCGCAACCCCATCGGCGAGAAGTGCCGCCTCGATAACGCCTGGATGCGACCAAGAATAGAAGGTCCGTCGGCCGGGAAAGGATTCCAGATCGAACAGGTCTTCGAATGTCGACGGTTGTTCGCCGGCGAAATTCGCCGGATTCCACCCCAGGACGAAGGAGTAGTAGAACGAGCCGACGGCATATTCGGAAACGAAGCGCGGATCGAGCTGCGAGGCGTCGATGATGTCGAAGTCGAGCGGCTCGAGCAGTCCCATGCGGCCTGCTTGCAGCGCAAAGTCGAACTCGACATCGACGACGTCCCAGCTGACCGCGCCGGCCTCGACCATCGCCTGGAACTTGCCATAGTCGGTCGGCCCGTCCTGCACGACCGCGATACCGGTCTTTTCCGTGAACGGGACGGCCCAGCTTTCGGCCTGCGCGTCCTGGGTCGTTCCGCCCCAGGACGAAAACACGATGGATTGCGCCTGCGCACCCGTTGAAATCATGGTCCCTGCCAGAGCCAGGGCAGTCAGTATCCGCTTCATTTTCTCTCTCCCGCTTGTGTTATTCGTCAGCGCATCACGAACGGATCCGGAATCGGATCGTCCGAGGTGCGCAGCCACACGGTCTTGACCGTCGTGTAGTCGAGTGCCGCCGCCAGACCGCCCTCGCGGCCATGGCCGGATAGGCCGTGGCCGCCGAAAGGCGCGATGGGCGATACGACACGATAGGTGTTCACCCAGACGATCCCGGCGCGGATTCGCCTGATCATGCGGTGAGCCCGTGTCAGATCGCGCGTGAAGACGCCCGAGGCCAGGCCATAGGGGGTGGCGTTGGCCAGCTTGAGCGCTTCTTCCTCCGTGGCGAAACCGACAACCGAGAGCACTGGTCCGAATAATTCCTCGGTGACCGACGGCGCGTCCGGCGCGGACGAACAGTCGAGGATGGTGGGCGGAAAATAGAACCCTTCGCCCTCGGGCGCTTTGCCACCCGTGATGAGCGTCGCGCCGGCCTCGAGCGACTGGGCTATGATGCGCTCGATCCGCTCGCGCTGCCGCATGGTGCATAGCGGTCCGACTTCGGTTGCCATGTCCTCGGGTGCGCCGATGGAAACAGCCTCGGCCTTCGCCTTCAAGCGGGACAAGAAAGCGTCCTTGATGCTCTCCTGCACGAGCAGGCGCGATCCAGCGACGCAACTTTGGCCGGTCGCAGCGAAGATCCCGGCGACCTGCGCATTGGCGGCCGAATCGAGATCAGCGTCCTCGAAGACGATGAACGGCGATTTGCCGCCAAGTTCCAGCGAGGTGCGGGCGAGGTTCTCCGCTGATGCCCGCACGATGTGGCGCGCGGTCTCCGGTCCCCCGGTAAAAGCGATGTGCGCCACAAGCGGATGGGTCGTGAGCGCCTGACCCGCCTCGGCACCCCCGGTCACGATATTGACAACGCCAGGCGGGAAGCCCGCCTGGTCAACGAGACGGGCGAATTCCAAGAGCGGTGCGGGCCCGTCCTCGCTCGCTTTCAGCACCACCGTGCAACCGGCCGTAAGCGCCGGTCCGAGTTTCACCGCCGACAGGAAGAGTTGGCTGTTCCACGGCACGATCGCAGCGACGACGCCGATTGGCTCGCGCCGCAGCCAGACCTCCATGTCGGGCTTGTCGATGGGCAGATGCGCACCTTCGATCTTGTCTGCGAGCCCGGCATAGTAGCGGTAATAGTCGGCGACATAGGCGATTTGGACCGAAGTCTCGCGGATGATCTTGCCCGTGTCGCGGGTTTCGAGCAGCGCCAGGCGGGGTGCAGCCTCCTGCACCAGATCGGCCAAACGCGAAAGAAGCTTGCCGCGTGCCGTCGCCGTCAATCCGGCCCAGGCTGGATCATGGAAAGCGTGCGCGGCAGCCCGCATTGCCCTGTCCACATCGGCGGCCGTCGCCGAGGGCATCAACGCCCAAGGCTTGCCGGTCGCGGGATCGAGGCTTTCGAAGCTGGCTGAGCCATCCTCGAACGTACCACCGATGTAATGCTGGAAACGGTCCATCTTTTCCTCAGGCGAACGCAGGCATGACGGAGTCGATGAAGCGTTGGAGCGACGCCTTCTTGCGCGCGAAGCTCATGCCGCTGTCGATCCAGAACGAGAATTCGTCATAACCGAGCGCCTCATACGACTTGATACGGGCGATGACCTCAGGCGCCTCGCCGATGATCTGGTTCTTGCGCATCGCGCCGGGCGAATAGAAGGGATGCGTGGCGGCCTCATCGGGCGTGATCCTTTCGATCAGGCCCTTCGAGATCGGCTTCTCATTTTTGAACCAGGCCCCGAAATAATTGTAGAACATGTTGATCTCCTCGGCCCCGCGCTGCGCGTCGGCTTCGCTGTCGGCGACATAGGTATGGCGCAGCACCATGATCTTCGGTCGGGGCTGGCCGGAATGTTTGGCGCAGGCGGCATTGAAGCGCTCCATGAGACTCTCGACTTCTTCATCGCCCAGATGCAGCGGCGTCACCTGCACGTTGCAGCCTTGCGAGACTGCGAAATCATGACTGTTGGGATCGCGAGCGGCGACCCAGATCGGCGGATGCGGCTTTTGTAGCGGCAGTGGCGCCGAGGTCGTCTTGGGGAACTGCCAGTATTCCCCGTTATGTTCGTAATCGCCTTTCCACAGGCCCTTGACGGCCGGAATGAGTTCGCGCATCCGGCCGCCCGCGCCCCAAGCGTCGAGGCCCGGCAGCAGGCGTTCATATTCGAAAGCGTAAGCGCCGCGCGCGATTCCGAGTTCAATCCGGCCATTGGTGATGATGTCGGCCATCGCGGCTTCGCCAGCCAGACGGATCGGGTGCCAGAAAGGGGCGACGACGGTGCCGGTGCCAAGGCGTACATTCCTGGTGCGGTGCGCAATATCGACAAGGCTAGTCAGCGGGTTGGGCGCGATAGTGAAATTCATGCCGTGGTGCTCGCCCGTCCAGATGGCGTGCATGCCGCCATCGTCGGCGATCCGGCACAATTCGATCATCTCGTCATAAAGCTTCTTTTGGTCTTCGTCGGCCGAGACGCGCTCCATGTGGATGAAGAGCGAAAATTTCATGGGGCGACCCTCTCACGGTTGCTCGTCACTCGGCCGGCTTCATGCGTGCCGAAATAGACGCCGTAGTTTCTGATCCGCGACTCCTCGGCGAGGCGCTGCAGCATGCTGCGCCTGGCAGAGTCGGCGACGGCATCGAAGTCGTCGTGAAGCAGCGGGACGAAACGTCCTTGTTTCGCAGCCGTGCCTGGCGCCGGACAACGGAAGGCGATGTGCTGCCGGCCTTGCCGGGCATCCTCATAGACGGCGTAGATTTCACCGGCCGCGGCCTCGCCGGCCGCTGTTTCCAGCAGGCGGGCCAGCGCGGCTTGAATGCCGTCGCGGCCGACGCGGGTTTCCGGCAAGGTCAGGCCGCCCTTGCCATCGTCGATCAGGAGCACGCTGCCTGCCGCCTCGACGATGACGGACACCATCACGTCCGGGCCGGCCGGCAGTTGCGCCCCGATCTGTGCTGGCGTGACATAGGCGCCGCGGTAATAGCCAAGTCCGGCCTCTTGCGTCGCCTCGAAGGCTTCGATGCGACCGATCAGGAGGGCATGATCGCCGGCTTCCACGATCTGGTAAACAGTGCAATCGAACCAGGCAGACACGCCCTTTATGATAGGCGAGCCGTGTGGCCCCTTGCGCCATTCCACTGATGCGAAGCGATCCTCGACAGGACGGGCGAACGTTGCCGACACCTCGCGCTGCCCCTCCGACAGGATGTTGATCGCAAAGTCTTTGGCGCGCGCGAAGTTCGGATAATTGCGCGACGTCCGCGCGATCGAGATCAGCAGCAAAGGCGGATCAAGCGAGACCGACGTGAACGAGTTGGCCGTGAAACCCAGCGGCATCCCCTCTTCATCAAAGGTCGTGACGATCGTTACGCCGGTCATGAAGCATCCGAACGCATCGCGAAGGGCGCGCAGATCGAGAACGGTCATTGGACGACCTCCTCCGCCCGCAGCCAGTCTGCCAACGCATCGCTCACCGCACCCGGCGCCGTCAGGTTGACCATATGGCGGTGGCCGGAAATGACGTGCGAGCGGCCGAGCGACATCTGCGCGGCCATGGCCTCGGTCATCGCGGGCGTCGAATTCAGGTCTCCTTCGCCCGTCAAAACCAATGCGGGACAGCGGATCTCGCCAAGGCGGTCACCATAGACGCGATCGCCTTCCGCGAAGGCCCGGTAGGCTGCGGCATATCCGTTGCGGTCGACTTGCCTTAGCCAGCCTGCAACCTGTTCGCGGAGCGTCGTCTGGTTGGCGTCAAACCAACGTGACAACGGTGCATCCTTGCTGCCGTTGCCTGCAGCGATTTCCTCCGCGCGCGCCTCGACCGCCGCGCGCGCCTCGGGGCTGCGTCGGTGAACGCCATTTAACAGCGCCACCCGCTGGACGAGTTCGGGCCGCTCGATCGCCAAGCCGGCGGCGATCATCGCGCCCATCGAATGGCCGACGACACTGACAGCATCGAGGTCGAGCGCCTCGATCAAGCGCGCCGCCCAAGCGACATAATCGGGAAGGCCAGCACCTTCGGGCAAGCCGTCGCTTTCACCATGGCCCGGCATATCGACGGCAACGACTCGTGCCAGACGGCTCAGTTGCTCGATCTGCGGCCCCCACGCTTCGGCTCGCAAGCCGACGCCATGGATCAGGAGCACAGGTTCGCCCGCGCCTGCCTCGATCACTCGAACCGACGCGCCGTCAGATAGCGGCAGGGTTCTCGACGTCATGGCCCAGATCCTTGAGGTCTTGATAGCGATCACCTATCCGGGAATGCGCCCGCCCGCCCAGTGCCGCGCCGAGTGCCACCACGATCTCGTCGGCGGCCGGCGCATCGGGAATCGCAAAATGTACGGTCTGATAGTGCGACCGGCGGCCTTCGTCGTGCTTGTCCATCAGCGGAACCATCACCGGCGTGTTGGCCGCACCACGCACGCTGGTAAAGGCGAGATAGGTTTTGGCCTTCAGGGCCTCGCGATAATGATTGCCGAAACGCAGGGTGTGGATCAGCGCGTTGCCATGCTCCAGTTCGCCATCCAGACCGACGACGCAGGCCTTACCGTAGGCTTCCACCGCGTCTGCGGAACCGGCCGCTTCGATGATCTTCTTCGTCAGCAACTCGCCGAGCACCGGCGCGACGACATGAATCTCGGGCTTCAGGTCCTCGACGAAGCCGCGACCCGCCCACGGATTCTTCAGCACCGCCGCAACACCAATCAGGGTAACGGGGCGCGCAGCTTCCCGTCCGCCTTCGCTCAGGGTCGTTTCAATATAACTGAGCGTCTTGCGGATCTGGGCTGACATCGCTGGCTCCTGTCATCTTCCACATTATGTTGGTATACCATAAGACGGCATGTCAAGTTTTTCTTGCTTCCGTGGCGTCGCCTGCTAGAATCTCTGTATGGAACAGGTGACTGATACGGACCTGCGAATTGACCAACCACCGACGACACTGCGCGAAATCGCGGTGGACCGGTTGCGCAATGCGATCATCACCGGGCGCTTCTCGGGCGGCGACCGTCTGGTCGAACGGAATCTATGCGAGCAACTGGGCGTGTCACGTTCGGTCGTGCGAGAGGCGATTCGTTACCTTGAGGCGGAAGGATTGGTCGAACTGTTGCCGCGTGGCGGTCCGATGGTTGCCAGGCTCGATTGGGGTCAGGCCCGGCAAGTCTATGACATCCGCCGGTTGTTGGAGGCCGAGGCGGCGGCCGATTGCGCCCGCACGGCGGATGCCGACGTAAAGGGACGGCTGCGCGCGGCTCTTTCCGACCTTGAGCGCGCGTTTTCCGGTCCGGCGCCCAAAAATCTCTATGCCGCCACCACAGCCCTTTACGAGGTGATCTTCAGCGCCGCGGGCCATACGATCGCATGGGAGATCGTCAACCGGCTCAACAGCCGCATTTCGCGGCTGCGGGCGTTGACGCTGGCGACAGCCGACCGCAGCGTGTCGGGCCCAGCCCATATGGCACGGATCTGCCAAGCGATCTGCGACAACGATCCGGAGGCCGCTGCCGACGCCGTCCGCAACCACCTGCAGGACGCGTCAGAAATCGCGCGGCGCATCCTGGAAGAGGATACGTGACCGCGCAGTGGCGTCAGCTTGATGGCAGCCGGTAGGTCTCGTGGCAGTTGCTGCAGGTCTGGCCGATCGCACCGACCTGCGATTGCAGGGCTTCAACGCTGGTCGGCGCAGCCGCCACGCCGGCTGCAGCCGCCTCTTTGTACCTCGCGACGGCTTCGACAAAGCCGGTCCAATCTTCCCAAATCACCGGTGCAGCGCGGCTTTCACCACCTCCTGAACCCTCAGGAAAATGGACCTCGACGTCCAGCTTCTCGGCATTGGCGTTTATCTGCTCCAGCGCGGCCAAGACGGCTTCGGCATCGAACGCGCGCTCGCCCTTGACCGTTGCTCCGAGGAGGCCGAGCGCCTGCCCGTTCGACTTCATCAACGCCTGCCGCTCTTCGACCGGCTCCGCAAAAGCGAGCGTCGAGCTCAAAATACCCGCAAATCCCATCAAGAATGCAAGCTTCATCTCGTCCTCCCTTGGCTGGCCTTACGTAGCGGCAACGTCAGAGATTATGAAATTGCAGCCGTCATTGGAAGCGGGATTATCCGCGGGACGGATAGATCATCTGAGCTAGTTTCCTAGCGGCGAGGTGACGCTTTGCCGATCGATCAGTTCCACCGGAAGAACCTCTTCAACAGCCAGCACACTTTCAGCTTCGATCATGCCCAAGAGCAACTGCGCGGCGCGCTCGCCAATCCGGCGGCGCGGTTGGCGGATCGTGGTCAGGGCGGGCGTCAGATGCGCACTCACCTCAATGTCGTCGAACCCTACGACCGATACCGCGCCTGGTACATCGATGCCAGCATGCTGCAGCGCGCCGATGAAGCCGCAGGCCATCTCGTCGGAGGCGCAGAACACCGCCGTCGGGCGGTTTGTCAGTGCCAGCCACCGCTCCGCTGCCTTTGCGCCTGAAGCGAGGCCGAAGTCACCGGCGAAGACGTGGTGTTCCGCCAGAGTCAGCCCCGCCTCTCTCAGCGCCTGGCGCGTCGCCTTCATGCGGCTTTCCGTCAGGGTATTGCCGGCAGGCCCAGTCAGGTGGCCGATGGTGCGGTGGCCGCACTCGACCAGATGCCGGATCGCCAGGGCGGCTCCGCCCTCATTGTCCACCCGCACCGACGGCAGGCTGTGTGGCGACCATTCGCAGGCCAGCACGATGGGCGGGTGCGGCCGGTCGAGTGCGATATCGTCCGGCAGCGTGCCGTCGAAGATCACCACACCATCGGCCATGCCACTGTTGAGATAGTCGTTCAGCCGCGTTGCCGGGTCCGGTCCGATCTGCGTGTCGGCGACCAGCAGACCGTGTCCCGATTTGGCAAGCACCGCCGACAGGCCGGCCAGGATATCCGAAAAGAACGGGTTGGCGAGGTTCGGCACCAAGGCGAGGATGCTGCCGCTGCGGCGGCGGCGCAGATTGCGCGCGGTCCTGTTGACCTGGTAGCCGGACTGGCGCACCGCGTCGAGGACTGCAAGACGCGTGGGCTCCGCGACGCGCTCAGGATGCGAAAGCGCCCGGCTGACGGTCGCGGTCGAGACGCCGGTCACGCGCGCGATGTCCTCGATCGTCACAGCCTTACGCCACAAGCCTCGTTCCTCCGCAAAGCCGGATGATGGCCGTAAACAAGCCGCTTGTAAACGATTGCAAGCGGCGGTAGCGTTGCCACGTAGACGACCGTGGCCGCCATTTAGGTGAGGAGGCGGCAGGGAGGTTTCATGCGGACCATGAAAGGCCCGGCGCTGTTTCTGGCGCAGTTCGCGGGCAACGCCGCTCCGTTCGACAGTTGGCAGGCGATCACGCGCTGGGCGGCCGATTGTGGCTATGTCGGGGTGCAGGTTCCAAGCGGCGACGCACGACTGTTCGATCTTGGCGCGGCTGCCTCTTCGAAAGACTACTGCCAGTCATTCTTGGGACAGGCGGCCGAAAATGGTATCGCAGTGACGGAACTGTCTTGCCATTTGCAGGGCCAGTTGATGGCGGTGCATCCAGCTTACGACCAGCTCTTCGATGGTTTCGCTGCGTCGCATGTGCACGGCAACCCGGCCGCACGACAGGAATGGGCGGCCGACCAGGTCAGGAAGACCCTGCTCGCCTCGCGAAATTTGGGGCTTTCCGCAGTGGCGACCTTCTCCGGCGCGCTCGCCTGGCCCTATCTCTATCCATGGCCGCAGCGCCCGGCAGGCCTCATAGAGGCGGCATTCGACGAACTGGCGGCGCGCTGGCGGCCGATCCTCGACTTCGCCGAGGAGTGCGGCGTCGACGTCTGCTTCGAAATCCATCCCGGCGAGGATTTGCATGATGGGGTGACGTTCGAAATGTTCCTGGAGCGCGTCGGCGGCCATGCCCGCTGCAACATGCTCTACGACCCATCGCATTACGTGCTGCAGGCGCTCGATTATCTGCAAAATATCGACATTTATGCCGAGCGCATCCGCATGTTCCACGTCAAGGACGCGGAGTTCAACCCGTCCGGGCGACAAGGCGTCTATGGCGGCTACCAGTCGTGGGTCAACCGGGCGGGGCGTTTCCGCAGCCCCGGCGACGGGCAGGTCGATTTCGGCGCCGTGTTCTCGAAGCTGACCGCGGCCGGCTTCGACGGCTGGGCGGTTGTCGAGTGGGAATGCGCCCTCAAGCATCCTGAAGACGGCGCGCGCGAAGGTGCGCGCTTCGTGCGCGACCACATCATCCGCGTGACCGATCAGGCGTTTGACAATTTCGCCAGTGCCGGCACCAATATGGCCGCAAATCGCGTGCTTCTGGGGCTGAAGCCATGAGCCGCTTCGCGGGCCGTACCGGACCGATTCGACTTGGCATGGTGGGCGGTGGCGAAGGCGCATTCATCGGAACTGTCCATCGCATCGCCGCGCGCCTCGACGGCGAGTTTCAACTTGTCGCTGGCGCGCTTGCTTCCGAAGCTGCGCGCGCCCGGATCTCCGGCGGGGCAATCGGTCTTGCGCCGGATCGCACTTACGATGATTTCGCTCAGATGGCGCGGCGCGAAGGACGGCTGAAGGACGGTATCGAAGCGGTGGCGATCGTCACGCCCAACCATTTGCATTATCCGGTCGCCCGCGAGTTCCTGAAGCGCGGCATCCACGTTATTTGCGACAAGCCCTTGACGGCGACCATGGCTGAGGCACGCAAGCTGGAGAAGGCCGTTGCGGCTTCCGATGCGCTCTTCGTGGTGACTCATGCTTATACGGGCTATCCGCTCGTCCGGCAGGCCCGGGCGATGGTCACCGAGGGGCTTCTCGGCCGCATCCGCCTTGTCCAGGTGGAATATGCTCAGGACTGGCTGGCCGATCCCGCCTCTCATGAAGGCAAGCAGGCCGCTTGGCGCAACGACCCGGCGCGCAATGGTGCTGGCGGTGCCGTGGCGGACATTGGCACGCACGCCTACAACCTGCTGCGCTTCGTCAGCGGACTGAAGGTGGAAAGCCTTGCCGCCGATCTTCATTTTATCGGTCCGGGCCGGCGGGTGGACGACAACGGCCATGTGATGTTGCGGCTACAGGATGGCGCGCGGGGAACGATCTGGTTCAGCCAAGTCGCCATCGGTCACGAGAACGGGTTGCGGCTGCGCATCTTCGGCGACAAAGGCGCGCTGGACTGGGAGCAGGAAACACCCACGATGCTGTGGCACACCCCGCTCGGGGAACCGCGCCGCCGCCTGACCGGCAACGGACCGGGCGTTGCCGTGCCCGGGCGGATTCCCGCTGGCCATCCTGAGGGCTTTCTGGAAGCCTTCGCCACCATCTACACCGATGCCGCAGCGGCGATCCGCGCTCGCCGGGGCGATGCAATGTCGTCGGCCGACTCGGCTTTGCCTGGACTGGCCGAAGGGCTGGAAGGCATGGCGTTCATCGACGCCTGCCTGCGCTCCTCGCAGCGCAACGCCGCCTGGGTGACGCCATGACGGCGCCGGTCCTGGCGATCGAGAACGTCTCGCGCCGGTTCGGTCCGGTGCAGGTTCTGTTCGACATTGATTTCGACCTTCGTGCCGGTGAAGTCCATGCGCTGATCGGCGAGAATGGCGCCGGCAAATCCACGACTATGAAGATCATGGGCGGCTATCTGGCGCCGTCCGAAGGCCGCATCCTTCTCGACGGGGTGCCGGCCACCTTTGCGTCCTCTCGGGAGGCGGAGGATCTCGGCATCGTCCTCATCCATCAGGAGTTCAATCTCGCGTCACAATTGAGTGTGGAAGAAAACATCTTTCTCGGTCGTGAGATCAAGCGCGGCCCTTTTCTCGACCGCAACGCGATGGAAGCCGAAAGCCGGACGCTTCTCGCACGGCTCGATTGCACGGTCGATCCACGCGCGAGAGTGGCCGACATCTCGGTGCCGAACCGCCAGATGGTCGAAATTGCCAAGGCGCTGGGCCGCAAGGCGCGAGTGCTGATCATGGACGAGCCCACCGCCGTCCTGACCGCACGCGAGACCGACACGCTGCTCGAACTGATCGACCGGTTGCGCGCCGAAGGCACCGCCATCCTCTACACGTCGCACAAGCTCGACGAAATCGGCCGCATCGCCGACCGCGTGACGGTGCTGCGCGACGGGCGCAAGGTGCTCGAAGCTCCAGCCGGTCTAAGCGAGGACGCCATGGCCGAGGCAATGGTGGGACGCGAACTGTCGGATCTCTTTCCCCCGAAGCGGCCCAGCGGCGATGACGTCGTGCTCGATGTGCGCGGCCTCAGCGTCGAGAGCCTTGCGGGACCGGCGAGTTTCGTGCTGCACAAAGGGGAGGTTCTGGCCTTTGCCGGGTTGGTCGGGGCGGGGCGCACCGAACTGATGGAGGGAATTGTCGGCTTGCGGGCCGCGACCGGTGAGGTGCGGGTGAACGGAACGCCGCTGAAGATCGGCTCCGTGATGGCGGCGCGCCGCGCGGGCCTCGTTTATCTGACCGAAGACCGCAAGGAAAAGGGCCTGCTGCTCGGTAAGAACCTGCGCGAGAACCTGACGCTGCTGGCGCTCGATCGCTTCTCGTCTCGCGTTCTCATCGATGTCGAGGCCGAGGAGGCCGCGCTGGCGCAGGCCTTTTCCGAATTCGACATCCGCGCGGGCGACCGCACGATGACCGCGGGCAATTTGTCGGGCGGCAATCAGCAAAAGCTGCTTCTGGCCAAGATCATGCTCGCCGGGCCGGACATCGTCATCATTGACGAACCGACCCGCGGAATCGACATCGGCACAAAGAAGCAGATCTATGGATTCATCGGCAAATTGGCTGACAGCGGCAAGAGCGTCATTGTCGTCTCCTCGGAAATGACGGAGGTCATCGGCTTGGCAAACCGCGTCATCGTGATGGCCGCGGGGCGGATTGTCGGCGAACTCCAGCAAGATGAAGTCAGCGAAACGGCCATCGTTCGCCTGGCGATGGGCGTCAGTGAGCGGGAGGTTCTTGCATCATGAGCGAGATCGCGTCACGCGCGAGTGCCGGGCTGCGCCGGCGCGGGATCAATCTTCACGTTCTGGGCCCATTGCTGGCGCTTCTGCTGCTGATCGTGCTGGGCGCTTGGCTGAACCCCAATTTCCTGAGCTACGGCAACGTCACGAACGTGCTGGCACGCTCGGCATTCATCGGCATCATCGCCGTGGGCATGACTTTCGTCATCACAGCCGGCGGCATCGACCTCTCGGTGGGTTCGATGGCCGCTTTCGTGGCCGGCCTGATGATCATCTGCATGAACGCGCTGGTGCCGGTGATGGGCGTCGGCATCCCGCTCATCCTCGTCGGCATGCTGGTGGCCCTGGCAGCCGGATTTGTCGCCGGGCTCATCAATGGCGCTCTGGTCGCCAAGGTGCGCATCGAGGCCTTCATCGTCACCCTCGGCACGATGGGCATCTATCGTTCGCTGGTCACCTGGCTCGCCGATGGCGGTACGCTGTCACTCGATTACGCGGCCCGCACCTTCTACCGCCCTGTCTACTACGACGGCCTGTTCGGCGTGGCTTGGCCGATCGTGGTCTTTGCGCTGGTTGCCATCTTCGGCGAAATCCTCATGCGCCGCACGGCTTTCGGCCGTCATTGCGCCGCGCTCGGCGCCAACGAGCAGGTCGCGCGCTACTCGGCGGTCAATGTCGATCGTGTGCGCATGGCGACCTTCGTGCTGCTCGGGGTGCTCGTCGGCATCGCCACCATCATGTATGTGCCGCGGCTCGGCTCGGCATCGGGCTCGACCGGTGTCCTGTGGGAATTGGAGGCCATTGCCGCCGTGATCATCGGCGGCACCGTCCTCAAAGGCGGCTTTGGACGCGTCTGGGGCACGGTGGTCGGCGTGCTGATCCTCAGCCTCATCGGCAACATTCTCAATCTCGCTTCCATGGTGAGCCCCTATCTCAACGGGGCGATCCAGGGGGTGATCATCATTCTCGCGGTTGTGCTGCAGCGAGAAAACAAAGCCGCCGATCGGCGGTGAACTCAAGGGAGGTAAAAGTCATGAAGCGCAGAACATTTCTGACCACCGTCACAGTCGGCGCGATGCTGGCAAGCGCCGCCGCCGTCACGTCCGTCCTGGCGCAGGACGACGAGAGCTACACGATCGGCGTCGCCATCCCCTCGGCCACGCACGGCTTCATGGGCGGTCTGAACTGGCACGCCCAGGACACGATCACCCGCCTGGGCGACGTCTACCCCAACATCGAGTTCGTGCTGTCAACGGCAGGCGACGCCTCGACCATGGTCAACGATATCGAAGACATGGTCGCGACTCGCAACATCGATGCGCTGGTCGTGCTGCCGTTCGAGAGCGAGCCGCTGACCGCGCCGGTCCAGTCCGTCGCTGAGCAGGACATCTGGGTGACCGTGGTCGACCGGGGCCTCTCCGTCGAAGGCATCGAGGACCTTTACGTCGCCGGCGACAATACCGGCTTCGGCCGGGTGGCGGGCGAGTACTTCGCCGAAAACCTGAGCGAAGGCGACCAGATCGTCGTCCTGCGCGGCATTCCGACGACGCTCGACAATGAGCGCGTGGAAGCGTTCCAAGCCGCCATCGAGGGCTCCGGAATCGAAGTGCTGGACATGCAGCACGGCAACTGGAACCGCGACGACGCCTTCAACGTGATGCAGGACTACCTGTCGCGCTTCAGCGAAATCGACGCCGTTTGGGCGGCTGATGACGACATGGCGGTCGGAGCGCTGGAGGCTATCGCCCAGGCGGGCAGGGAAGACGAGATGTGGGTGGTCGGCGGCGCCGGCATGAAGGAGATCATTCAGCGCATGATGGATGGCGATCCGCAATTGCCGGTCAACGTCACCTATCCGCCGGCGCAGATCTCCACCGCCATCGAGCTGACCGCTCTGGGCCTGGTCTCCGCCACGCCGGTGTCTGGCCGATTCATCATTGGCTCGCAGCGGATCACGCCGGATAATGCGGAGCAGTTCTACTTCCCCGACAGCCCGTTCTGAACATGAAGAAAGGGCCGGGCGAAAGGTTGCTCGCCCGCCCCTTGTCCCCTGGCGACATTCAGGCCGCCTTCGATTGCCGCTTCCAAAGCGGCTGCTGAACGGCATCCGAAAACCGGGGTCCCGTCTTGCCGTTTTTTGCCCGCGCCGAACTTTGCCACTCCAATTGCGACACGTTACCGCTTTGCGGCTCTTTTTGCCCAGGCGGCCTCGCCGTTTGTAGACAGCCACGATTGCGTGCGCTACGTGCTAGCAAACACAAGCAAAGTGAGTTCCATTGGCAGGACCGGAGCAAACGTCTGCCCCGACCATGCGCCATGTCCCGTCTTGGCGGGGCCGGCCATTCCCGTTTCCGTTTCCGGTCGATGATGCGAACCGCGCCGCTGAGGACATGCCGACAGAGCGGGGTTTCCCTCATACATGATGACAACCATCTGGCACAGTAGCTTCCTGATCCTTCTTGTGGGACTTCCTTTCGTCGGGAGTCTGATCGCCGCCTTGCTGTCGCCGAATGCCCGCAACGCGGAAGCCTGGCTTGCCGGTGTCGTCGCGATGACTGGACTGGTCGTGGCCGCCGCAGCCTATCCTTCGGTGACCGACGGCGGAGTGGTCAAACACGTCATCGAATGGATCCCGGCGCTCGGCCTAAACGTCACGCTGCGGATCGATGGGTTTTCCTGGTTGTTCTCGATGCTGATCGCGGGCATCGGGCTGCTCGTCGTCATCTATGCGCGCTATTACATGTCGCCGAAGGATCCGGTGGCGCGCTTCTATGCCTTCTTCCTCGCCTTCATGGGAGCGATGCAGGGCGTCGTCCTTTCCGGCAACCTGATCCTGCTGGCTGTGTTCTGGGAATTGACGAGCATCTTTTCGTTCTTGCTGATCGGCTATTGGCATCACAACCAGGCCGCGCGCGACGGCGCGCGCATGGCGATTACGATTACGGGTACCGGTGGGCTGTGCCTGATGGCGGGTGTGGTACTTATCGGCCAGATCGTCGGCAGCTACGATCTTGACGCGGTGCTTAACTCCGGCAACCTGATCCGGGAGCACGACCTTTATGTTCCGGCACTCCTGCTGGTTCTTGCCGGCGCACTGACGAAGAGCGCGCAGTTTCCGTTCCATTTCTGGCTTCCGAACGCGATGGCGGCGCCGACGCCGGTATCGGCCTATCTGCATTCGGCGACCATGGTGAAGGCCGGCGTGTTTCTGCTCGCGCGCTTCTGGCCGGTTCTCGCCGGCACGGATGAATGGTTTTTCATCGTCGGACTGGCCGGCATGACGACGCTGCTTCTCGGCGCGGGGTTCGCGATCTTCCAGCAAGACCTCAAAGGGTTGCTCGCTTATTCGACGATCAGTCATCTCGGCTTGATCACGACGCTTCTGAGCTTGGGCAGCCCATTGGCTGCCGTCGCCGCAATATTCCACATGCTGAACCACGCTACGTTCAAGGCGTCGCTCTTCATGGCGGCGGGCATCATCGACCATGAAGCAGGCACCCGCGACATGCGGCGCTTGAGCGGCTTGTTCGCGTTCATGCCGATCACCGCGACGCTGGCGATGGTGGCCAGTGCGGCGATGGCGGGCGTGCCGCTCTTAAACGGATTTCTTTCGAAGGAAATGTTCTTCGCCGAAACGCTCGAGCAGCACAGCGATTCTCTTCTTGATGGTGTGGCGCCTTATGTCGCAACCATCGCGGGCGCTTTCGCCGTCACCTACTCGGTCCGCTTCATTCACAAGGTCTTTTTCGGGCCAAAGCCTGTCGACCTGCCGCGCGAACCGCATGAGCCGCCGCACTGGATGCGCGTCCCGATCGAGTTTCTTGTGCTGGTATGTCTCATCGTGGGCATCGTCCCGGGGCTGGTTGTCGGTGGGATCCTCGATACGGCCGTCGTCTCGGTTCTGCGCGAAGATACACCATACTACAGCCTGTCGGTTTGGCACGGATTCAACCTGCCGCTTCTGATGAGTATCATCGCGCTGCTAGGGGGGCTCGCTCTGTACGCCCTTTTGCAGCCATATCTTAAAACCTCCGAGGAAGGTCCCCCCTTCTTCCGCCGCTTCAAGGGCCAGCGCATCTTCGAGCGCATCCTGGTAGCCGTCAGCTGGCGAGGCGCGCGGTTCGTCGAAAACATGCTCGCGACGCGCCGCCTGCAGCCTCAACTGCGCCTCGTGGTCCTTGCTGCCATTCTGGCCGGCGTCTGGGCGATGTGGGGAGCCGGCAGTCTCCTGCCGGAATTTTCAGTTCGGGGATTTGACCCGGTGCTCGGCGCGCTTTGGATCATCGGAGGTCTTTTCGCTGTGGCCGCCGCCTATCAGGCGAAGTTTCATCGGCTGGCGGCGCTGATTCTCATGGGGGGCGCCGGCCTCATCACTTCGGTGACCTTCGTCTGGTTCTCGGCGCCCGATCTTGCCGTGACGCAACTGCTCGTCGAGATCGTGACGACGGTGTTGATCCTGCTCGGCCTGCGTTGGCTGCCCAAGCGCGACGAGGAGATCTTCAGCCGGATCGACCTGGCGACACGGCTGCGACGCTCTCGCGACTTCGCGATGGCGGTCAGTGCGGGATTGGGAGCCGCGACGCTCGCCTATCTGACAATGCGCACGCCGGCGCCTCCGTCAGTGGGCGATTTTTATCTCGACCGCGCCTATACCGAAGGCGGGGGGACGAATGTTGTCAACGTCATCCTGGTCGATTTCCGTGGCTTTGATACCTTCGGCGAGATCGTCGTCCTCGGCATCGTGGCGCTCTCCGTCTTTGCGCTCTTGCGCCGTTTCCGCCCGGCCGAGGATACCAGTGAAATTCCCTACCAACAGCGTGAGCAGGACGAGTTCGACGACATCCAGCGCGACCGCGAGGTGGGCGAGACACTCAGGGATTATCTGCTCGTGCCGTCGATCATCATGCGCTGGATGTTCCCGGTGATCGTGCTTCTGGCCGCCTATCTGTTCCTGCGCGGGCACGACATGCCTGGGGGCGGATTTGCCGCCGGCATCACGATGTCGATCGGCTTCCTGCTGCAGTATCTGGCTGGAGGCACGCGCTGGGTAGAGGAGCGGCTACGCATCTTGCCCGTTCGCTGGATCGGTTTCGGTCTGCTGATCGCAGCGGCGACCGGACTTGGCTCCTGGCTCGTCGGTTATCCCTTCCTGACGTCCTATTTCCAGTACACACAGATCCCGTATCTTGGCGACATGCCCACCGCGACCGCATTGATGTTCGATCTCGGCGTCTTCAGCCTGGTGGTCGGCGCCACCGTTCTGATGCTGATCGCCATCGCGCACCAATCTCTGCGCACCAGTAGGCCAAGACAACGAAAGACAGATCCTGATAGGAGCCAAGGCTGATGGAACTCCTGATTGCGGCGGCCATCGGCACCCTTGCGGGATCGGGCGTCTGGCTCATTCTGCGTCCGCGCACCTATCAGGTGGTGATCGGACTGGCGCTCCTGTCCTATGGGGTCAATCTCTTCATCTTTTCGATGGGGCGGCTGCGCGTGAACGCGTCGCCTGTGCTTGACAGTTCAAACGGCGCCGATCCGAGCGCATTTGCCGACCCATTGCCGCAGGCCCTCGTCCTGACGGCGATCGTCATCAGTTTTGCCACGACCGCGCTCTTCCTCGTCGTCTTGATCGTCTCGCGCGGTTTGAGCGGCACCGACCATGTCGATGGGCGGGAGAGCGACCGATGAATCTCGATCCCCACCACATCGTCATCGCACCGGTTTTGATCCCGCTTCTGGCGGGCGCGTTGATGCTCTTTTTCGACGATCGGGAACGCCGGCTGAAGGCCACCATCGCGCTGATATCGGCCCTGACGCTCCTCGTCGTCTCGTTTGATCTTCTGCGGCGCGTCCATTTTGACGACGATCCGGCGACGCTCATCTATCTGCTTGGAAATTGGCCCGCTCCAGTCGCGATCAATCTGGTCGCCGACCGGCTGTCGGTGATCATGCTGATGCTGACTGCGCTGCTGGCCATTCCCGCGCTTGTGTTCGCAACAGCGCGCTGGGAAAAATCCGGTCCGCATTTCCACACGCTGTTCCAGTTCTTGCTGGTCGGGCTGAATGGCGCGTTCCTGACCGGCGACCTGTTCAATCTCTTCGTCTTCTTCGAGGTCATGCTGGCAGCTTCCTACGGGCTGGTTCTGCACGGTTCGGGCTCGGCGCGGGTGAAGGCCGGCCTGCACTATATCGCGGTCAATCTCGTGTCGTCGCTGATCTTCCTGATCGGCATCGCGATGGTCTTCGGCGCCACTGGCAGCCTCAACATGGCGGAGATTTCCGTACGCGCGGCCAGTCTCGAAGGCTTCGCCGGGCCCGCACTGCATGTCGGGCTGGCCATGCTGGGGCTTGCATTCCTGATCAAGGCTGCGATGTGGCCGCTCGGACATTGGCTCGTTCCCGCCTATTCTGCGGCGGCTGCTCCGGTCTCTGCCATTTTGGCGATCCTGAGCAAGGTCGGCATTTATGCGCTGCTGCGTTTGGCGCTGCTGGTGCCTGACGGCGGCGAGGCATTCGGCTCGATCATCATCTTCATCGGCGGCAGCATCACGCTCGCCTTCGCCTCGATCGGCGTTCTGGCGTCGCAGTCGATGCAACGTGCCGCGGCCTATTTCGTGCTGATGTCGTCGGGAACGCTGCTGGCGGCCTTTGGTATTTCGGAGGTCGGCAGTACTGCAGGCGCCCTGTTCTACCTGGTCAGTTCTACCCTTGCCGCAAGCGCGATGTTCATGTTGGTCGAACTTCTGGCCCGCGAGCAGGATGCGGCAACGAACGTCCTCGCAGTGACCATGGAGGCCTATGGCGAAGCAGACCCGGAAGATGAAGGGGATGCTGAAATCGGCCAGATCATGCCCCAGGCACTGGCGGTGCTCGGCGTCGCTTTCGCGCTTTTGGCACTGGTCCTGATCGGGCTCCCGCCACTTACGGGCTTCCTCGCCAAATTCGCCATTCTCCATGCGGTCATCGGTCCGGCATCGACCGAGTTGGCAGGTGGCTTCATGCGAGTTGTGCTGGCCGTCCTCATCATCCTATCGGGGGTAACAGCTCTGATCGGGCTTACGCGGATGGGGATACGTACGTTCTGGGCACCCGTGGAAGCCTTCGAGCCGCGCGTGACAATCGTGGAAACCGCGCCAATCTTGTTTTTGCTCGTGATTCTCGTGGGGCTGGCCATCCAGGCCGGTCCGGTGATGGAAGTCATCACGGCTGCGGCGAGCGATCTGCACGACCCTCGGCGGTATCTCGATGCCGTTCTCGGGGCCGAACGCGTGCCACCTTTCGCCGGAGGTAGCCAGTGAGGACGATCTTCCCATACCCACTTCTGACCCTTGGCCTCATCTTCATGTGGCTGGCGCTGTCTGGCTTCACGCCGGGCCACGCGGTGTTGGCCGTGCTCGTCGCGCTTTTGGCGAGTTACGCGCTGCGGGCATTAGGGGAGGCGAGCCCGCAGATCGGGCGCTACACGGCCATACCCACCCTGTTCGTCATAGTTCTTTATGACATCATCCGATCGAATATTGCCGTTGTAGGTATCATCCTGTCGGGCAGGCGTTATCAGGAGACCTCCGGTTTTATCACCGTGCCGTTGCGGCTAACCAATTCGGCTGGACTGGCGATCTTATCAATCATCGTAACGAGCACGCCAGGCACGGCCTGGTTCGACTACAATTCCGCGCGCGGTACTGTTTTGATCCATGTCTTCGATCTTGTCGACGAAGCTGCCTGGATCGAACTGATCCAGAACCGCTACGAGCGTCTCTTGCTGGAGATTTTCGAATGAGCGTCCTGATCATGCAGTTTTCCCTTTTGGCGGCGCAGGGCTTGCTGGCCATCGCCATGGCTTTGATTGCCTATCGGATGATGGTCGGTCCGCGCGCGCAGGACCGTGTGCTTGCCTTCGACGCCCTCTACATCGCTGCGATGCTGCAACTTTTGACCTTCGGCGTGCGCACCGGCAACACGCTGTATTTCGAAACAGCCCTGATCGTCGCCGTGCTCGGTTTCGTCGCCACGGTGGCCTTGGCCAAGTTCCTGATGCGCGGCGAGGTGATCGAATGAGCGTGGCCTATGCCGAACTGCCGCTTTGGGCCGCCATTCTCTCCGCGGCCTTCATTCTCCTCGGCTCCTCGCTGACGCTTATAGGGGCGATCGGGCTGGTCAGGCTGGGCACCTTCTACAAACGGATTCATGCGCCGACCCTCGGGTCTAGTTGGGGGACCGCTGGCATCGTCATGGGGTCGATGATCTTCTTTACGGCGGCCTCGTCGCGGCTTGTCATCCATGAGATTCTGATCGGCATCTTCGTCACCGTCACCATGCCGGTGACGTTGATGATGCTTGGCCGCGCCGCCATTTACCGCGACCGGTCCGAAGGCAATCTCAGCATTCCTCCCTCCATCTCGGGTCCGCAGCCAGAGGAGCATCTTTCCCAGCCAGACGACGGGCTCGACCCATGATGTTAGGCGACTATCTGGCTGCCTCCCGCATTCTGATCGGTCTTGAAGCAGCGTCGAAATCAGATTTCATCGTGGCGCTCTCGGCTGCGATTGCTGCTGATCTTGGCTATGATCCGGCGCCGTTGGCCGACGCGCTGCTCGCACGAGAAAAGTTGGGCTCGACCGCTATCGGCAGGGGGGTCGCACTGCCGCATGCGAAAGCCACCATTCTGGCCGCTCCCGTTGCGGCGGCGGCGATTTTGAAGCCGCCGTTGCTGCTCAACAGCGCACCCGACGATACTCCTATCGATCTCGTAATCGCCTTCCTCTCGCCTTCCGAAGGTGGCGACCTCCCGATCCTGTCGCAAACCGTCAGGCATTTGCGCGACGAAAGATGGCTCGACGAACTCCGCAACGCTGCAACACCCGCAGCATTCCTCGCACGCGCATCTTTATTCCCCGACGGCTCTGGTCGAGCCTAGAGAGCGCCATATGTTTCCTGTTCAAGGTTGCCAGCCGCTTGAACGTACCTCAATATGTATGCTCCAAACGGATGGCGTTAATCCAACATCTGACGGTAGGTGCAAACGGGAGCCGCATCATGGGAACATCGAAAATAATTCTGGGTCGCGCGGTATCGGCCGGTGTTGTGGCGCTTTTTGCGGCAGCGGGCTCCGCAGCCGCGCAAGACGCTCTCGATTACGGCGACTACCGGCAGTATTTCCAGCCGCTCCCCGCGATTTCGCCGATTCCGTCGGACAATTCGATGACGCCCGAGAAGATCGAGCTCGGCAAGATGCTGTTCTTCGAGCCCCGGATTTCAGCAAGCGGCGTGATCTCCTGCGCGACCTGCCACAATCCGGCGATGGGCTATGCTGACCGCATTCCGCTGGCCACCGGCCATGCCGGCCAGGTGGGCGAACGCAACACGCCCACGGTTCTCAATTCCGGCTTTTTCACTTCGCAGTTTTGGGATGGACGGGCCGATACGCTTGAAGAGCAAGCGCTCGGGCCGATCGAGGCCGCCGTGGAAATGGCGATGCCCGTCGGCGAAGCGGTGCAGCGTCTGCGCGAGTTCCCACTCTATGAGGAACGGTTCGAGGCAGCATTTCCCGAAAAGAACGACCCGGTCGATGCCGAGAGCGTGGGAATGGCGCTTGCAGCCTTCCAGCGGACTCTCAATACGCCGAACTCACCGCTTGATCATTGGCTCGCCGGCGATGAGGAGGCGATGAACGAGCAGCAACTTCGAGGCATGGTCGCGTTCGTCGACAATGGCTGCGTCGCCTGCCATTCGGGACCTGCTCTCACCGACAGTCAATTCTATCCTATCCAGGTTCCCGGCTCCACCGACCTTGGACGGTACCTCGTGACTGGCGAGGAATACGACCGGCACGCATTCAAGACGCCGACGTTGCGCAACGTCGCGCTCACCTATCCGTATTTCAACAACGGCCAGACCGAGACGCTGCAGGAAGCCATCCAAATCATGGCGCGCGACATGCTCGGGATCGAGCTCGAGCCGGATGTGAACGCGGACATCGAGGCCTTCCTGTACGCGCTGACGGGTGACATGCCGCAATTCACGGTTCCCCCGCTGCCTTGATCCATTGGATCCCGGAGCGGGCGGATTTTTCAGCAGTCGGGTTGTCTTTGCACTCCCTTGCGTCATCGATGCGCAAGGGAGTGTTTTTGCGTCAGGCGCTTATTTCGGTTGGCCGCGAGTGATTGGCTTCGCGTCGTGCCGCATCGGCGATGATCTCGAACGAGCGGAGCCGCTCCTTGTGGTCGTACACATCGGAAACCACCATCAGCTCGTCAACGCCCGTTTCCTTAACAAAGGCCGTGATCCCATCCCGCACCGTGTCACGCGCACCGACAACCGAACGGGAAAGCATCTGGCTCACTTGCGCCTTCTCAAGCGGATTCCAGTAGGTTTCGATGTCGTCGATCGGCGGCTGGCTCAAGCCTCGGTCGCCGCGCAGGATGCTAGCGAATGACATCTGCTGCGTCGTGGCAAGCCTTCGCGCTTCCTGCTCAGTGTCGGCTGCGACGATGTTGATTCCTGCCATTGCATAGGGCCGGTCAAGCTGAGCCGAAGGCTTGAAGCGATTGCGGTAGATGTCGAGCGCCGGCAGGAGTTGGTCAGGCGCGAAATGGGAGGCGAAGGCGTAAGGAAGCCCCAGTTCGGCCGCCAGTTGCGCGCCGAACGTGCTCGACCCCAGAATCCACAGCGGAACTTGGGTGCCTGCAGCCGGCACCGCCTGGAGCCGCTGGCCGGCCTCGACGGGCTCGAAATAGGCCTGGAGCTCAAGTACGTCCTGCGGAAAATGGTCGGAATTGGCAAGCGAGCGGCGCAGAGCGCGCACTGTCATCGGATCTGTGCCGGGAGCGCGCCCAAGGCCAAGATCGATCCGCCCTGGATGCAGGCGCGCCAGCGTGCCGAACTGCTCCGCTATGATGTAGGGGGCGTGGTTCGGGAGCATGATGCCACCAGCCCCAACGCGGATCGTGGAGGTGCCTGCTGCGATATGAGCAATGACAATCGACGTGGCGGCGCTCGCGATGCCTGGCATGTTGTGATGCTCGGCGATCCAGAAGCGCCGGTACCCCCAACCTTCTGCATGAACCGCGAGATCGCGGGCGTTGTCGAGCGCTCCACGCGCATCGGTCGCTTCCGTGACGCGGACCAGGTCGAGGATCGAGAGGGCTGTCATGAATATCTCCAGGATTTGCGGGCTCGCCCAAACGGCAACCTGCCGCCGGCTCCTGCCTCAGATAGGTTCCACAATGTTTTCTGCAAACCGATGAACCGGATGCAGAAATTTCCCGGGCTGCGGAACGCGGAACCTGGAGCGGGCGTTGCAGCTTCAGAACCTCGTTGAAGGAGAGCGATGATGGCAAATCAGAAACCCGCCAAGGGCGCGCCCGGCACCATCGACGAACGGCCGCGCTGGGAAGGACCGGCCGAAAACCGGCCGCGCGGCTATCGGCCCGCTGTCGATGATCCCGATACGGATCGTGATGCCATGGGCGAGAACAACCGTGATCCGGATCGTAGCGATATGGGTGATGCCGGCAAACAGAAGGGCGACGTCTAGCATCAGCACTTTGCGCATGCTCGCATCCACAATGGCAGCCTGAGGTCCGATCTTCAGCAGCCGCAGGGAACGTACTTTTCTGCATCGGAAAGTCTCCGATAACCGCTTGTTCGATTGACTTTTGAGGCTGCTAAGATGGCAAGACACGCTCCAACGGAGATCGATGGCGTCTCTCTCTTGGGCTATAATCTTAAAATGACCGATCGAGACGGGTTTGTGGGCGATCATGCCCGTGCGCGCGCGATGTTCGAGATCGTGAGCGATCTACGCGCGCAGTTGCAGGCCGTCGGCCAAGATCCGGTCGCCTGGAAACCCGGCGAAACCTTGTCGAAGAAGGACTTGGATCATCTACTGCGCAAGGGCTCGACCGCAGCGGGTGGACTGATTTTCAGTGCCGTCGAAGAGTATGCTCAAACTCTGGCGAGCGTCATCCGTTCCTTCCGCAAGGCTAAGACCTGGAAGCGCGCGGAGAAGATTGCCATAGGAGGCGGATTGCGCGACAGCCGCGCCGGCGAACTCGCCATTGGCCGTGCCATGACCATCCTTCAAGCCGAAGGTCAGGCCATCGAACTTCAGCCTATTCACAATGATCCAGACGAAGCCGCCTTGATCGGAGGGGCCAAGCTGGTGGCGAGTCAATCGGCCGCCGGGCCAAGAACCATGATTGCCGTGGACATCGGCGGCGGCAGCATTCGCGCCGGCCTATTGGAACTGCCACGCAAGCGGCCTTTGAAACTCCAGAAGGTGAAGGTGGCATCCATGCTCCAATGGAAGCACGGCGAGGACGACCCGCCACCCTCCCGGGAGGAGGCAGTGGATCGGCTTGCGAAGATGGTCGAGGAGTTGATCGCGGAAGCCGACCTGGAGAGACTGCTTGCATCCGTATCCGTCGCTTGCCCCGGCATGATCGACCGCGACGGAAACATCAGGGAGGGGGATCAGAACCTGCCCGGCGATTGGCATGAGGGCGGTTTTAACTTGCCCGAGGCCTTGAGCGATAGGCTCAATCCCTCAAGCGACAAGCAATTCTCCTTCATCATGCACAATGACGCGGTGACCCAAGGACTGAGCGAATATCCGAACATGCAAGACGTCGAATACTGGGCTGTCCTGACCATCGGCACCGGGCTTGGCAATGCGTCCTTCCGAAATATCCGCGGATGAGGATTCCGTCGCCCCTTTTAATAGTTCGGGTCGGGCTTTAGCGGCATGTCGTCATGGACCGGGACCGTTTGCCGCTCGATCATGCGATGAACGCGCGGCCGCTCCTTGCCGCGATGAAGGGTCGACAATTTATCCCAGACTTCCGCGTCCGCCTGCGTGCGGCGCTGATTGTGTCGGATATACTCGACCCAGGTCGGCACATGATAGGCCTCGGTCCAGAAATCGGGATTTTCCAGATCGCGCAGAAGCGCCCATTGCCGCGCCCCGTCCCGTATGCGGATCCGCCGCCGCTCGGTCATGATCGACAGGAACAGGGGCACATCCTCCTGCGCAATTTCATAATCGACCATGACCATAATCGGGCCGCTTCGTGATCGAAGGTCAAGGCGCAGCGCCGGCTCACGAAACCGATCGAGCGGTGCGAGATTGAGAGATTCGAACTCAGGCAGCGGAAAACGCAAGCCAATCGCAGAGCCAAGCACGAGCACCGCGCCCGCGATAAGTAGCGCGATTACGGGCCCGCTCGTCTCCGCGGCAACGCCCCACAAAAGACTGCCTCCTGCCAAGCCCCCGAAAGTGGCGGTCTGGTAGAGCGAAAGAGCGCGCCCAACCACCCAACGCGGCGTGGAAAGCTGCACGGTGACGTTGAAGAGCGACAGCGCCAGAACCCAGCAGAGGCCAGCAGGGAGCAGGGCCAGAAAGCTCAGCCAGGCGTCGCGGCTCTGGGACAGGGCCACGGCGGTGAATGCGAAACCCAAAAAGGCCCCACCTGCAATCTTTTCGTTGCTGTAGCGTTCGCGCAGAGGCCTGTTCAGGACGGCTCCGCCGATCGCGCCGGCGCCAAAACTGCCGAGCAGGATGCCATAGACAAACGCGCCACCGCCCAAAAGATCGCGGGCGACCAACGGCAATAATGCCAGAACCGACACCGCGCCCAGGCCGAACACAAAGCCGCGCAACATCACGTTGATCAGATTTGGCGACATCGCGACATAGCGCAGCCCGGCCGACATGGCACCGCCAAAAGCTTCACGCGGCAAAGCATTGGGGATGCGCCGGTGTTTCCAGCGCGTCAGCGCAATAATCAGCGGGATGTAGCTGATCGCGTTGAGAGCGAAGGCGACCGCGGCCCCGGCCGTGGCGACGATCACCCCGCCGATCGCTGGGCCGATGCTGCGCATGAGGTTGAACCCCATGCTGTTCAGCGTCACGGCACCCGCAATGTCCTCCCGCGGCACGATATCCCCCATGGAGGCCTGCCAGGACGGATTGTTGAGAGCGGTTCCGCAGCCAATCGAAAAGGTGAAGGCGAGCAGGAGCCAGGGCGACATCCATCCCGTCCATGCGAATGCCGCCAGCGCCACGGAGATGACCATCATGAAGGTTTGCGCGGTTAACATGATCCGTCGCCGGTCGAGGCTGTCGGCGAGCGCGCCTGCCGCGAGCGAAAAGATCATGATCGGCAAGGTGGTCGCAGCCTGGACCAGCGCAACCATGCTCGCCGAATTCGAAATCGTCGTCATCATCCAGGCAGCGCCCACCGCTTGGATGAGGCCGCCGAGATTGGAGGCAAGCGTTGCCGCCCAAAGGGTCCGGAAGGCCGAATGCCGCAATGGACTGGCGAGTGGCGGACTCGGGGGCACGATCGACCTTTGCTTGATTCTTGATGGGACCGGGGAACACTATGTTTTCGCTTGGGGGATGTATAGCCGCGTCTCGGCGGGATCAGGCCCGGTGTGGGAGAGACTTGCAGCAGTCGCCAGTCTCTGCACTTTAGGACAGATGCCAGCGCAGCCTGATTCGCAGGTGCGATTTTCTGTAGGCGGCTGCCGAGGGAGAGACGTCATGACCGATGCCAAAAAGCCCGACATCCGCGAGATGCGGCCGAAAATAACCGTCATCGGCGTTGGCGGCGGCGGCGGAAATGCCGTCAACAACATGATTAACGAGAAGCTCGAGGGCGCCGAATTCATTGTCGCCAACACCGATGCCCAGGCATTGGCGATGTCCAAGGCATCAAGGCTGATCCAGTTGGGCACGCATGTCACCGAAGGCCTAGGTGCTGGTTCGCTGCCTGACATCGGCCGTGCGGCAGCCGAAGAATCGATCGATGAGATCATGGACCATCTGTCGGGAACCCATATGTGCTTCGTTACAGCTGGCATGGGCGGCGGCACGGGCACGGGAGCCGCCCCGGTCATTGCCCAGGCGGCGCACAATGCAGGCATTCTAACTGTTGCCGTGGTCACCAAGCCCTTCACGTTTGAAGGCAATCGGCGCATGACCATGGCTGATGAAGGCATTGCGCGGCTGCGCCAAAGCGCCGACACCGTCATCGTGATCCCCAACCAGAACCTGTTCCGTATCGCCGATGCCAAAACCACATTCGCCGACGCGTTCGTCATCGCCGACCGCGTTCTTTATTCGGGCGTCGGCTGCATCACCGACCTGATCGTCAAGGAAGGGCTGATCAATCTCGACTTCGCCGACGTGAAATCGGTAATGAAGGACATGGGCCGGGCGATGATGGGGACGGGTGAAGCGACCGGCGACGGTCGCGCGCTCAAGGCGGCGGAAGCCGCGATTGCCAATCCGCTTCTCGATGAGGCGTCGATGAGCGGCGCCAAGGGCGTTCTCGTGTCCATATCCGGCGGGATGGACATGACATTGTTCGAAGTCGACGAAGCGGCGACCCGGATTCGAGAAGAAGTCCTCGACGAGGCCGACATCATCGTCGGCGCCATCTTCGACAAGACGCTGCAGGGAACGTTCCGGGTGTCGGTCGTGGCAGCGGGGTTGGACGACCCGGCAGGGATGGTCAGGTCGTCCCTCGGCCCCGAGCATGCTCGTCATGATGGCGCGGCGCATGCGCGAACGCTTCAGTAGAAGCTAGGTAAAGGAGCGCGTGATGATGATCTTCTGGATGTCGGACGTGCCTTCATAGATCTGGCAGACCCGCACATCGCGATAGATGCGTTCGAGCGGCAGATCCGAAATGTAGCCATAGCCGCCGAATATCTGCAGGGCGCTGGACACGACCCGTTCGGCCGCCTCGGAAGCATAGAGCTTTGCGATCGCCGCTTCGGTCAGACAGGGTAGCCCGGCATCTTTCATGCGGGCGGCGTTCAACACGAGTTGGCGGCCGGCTTCCAATTGAGTGCGCATGTCCGCCAATCTGAAGGCGATCGCCTGATGTTCGACCAGCGTCTTGCCGAATGAGCGGCGCTCCTTGGCATAAGCCACGGCGTGATCGAAAGCGGCCTGCGCCATCCCGACTGATTGCGCCGCGATGCCGATCCGCCCGGTCTCGAGACTGGACAGTGCAATGCGATAGCCTTCGCCCTCTCCGCCAATCCGGTTGTCCTCACCCACCTCCAGATTCTCTAAGCGCAGGGAACAAGTATCGGAGCAGCGCTGGCCAAGTTTGTCCTCTACCTTGGCGACTACGTAACCAGTCGCGTGCGTTGGCGTCAGAAAGGCCGTAATGCCGCCCTTGGGAGCTGAGCTTTCCATGCGGGCGAAGACGATGGCGTAGCCGCCGATCTTGCCGGAGGTAATGAATTCCTTCGAACCATTGATGATGTAACGATCGCCAATTTTCCTGGCACTGGATTTGAGCGCTCCCGCGTCCGAGCCGGCTTCGGCTTCCGTCAGCGCAAAGGCGCCAATGAAAGCGCCGGCTGCAGCGGGGCGCAAGACGCGTTCCTTTTGCTCAGGCGTTCCATAGCGCTGCAAAATGGCGTTGAACGGTGCGTTGTGTACACTCATCACGGTCGAGATCGCGCCGTCGCCGGCCGCAACCTCCATCAGCGCCAAAGCGTAGGATACGTAATCGGCACCAACGCCGCCCTCTTCCTCTGGAACGGTCATGCCCATGAAGCCGAGGTCGGCCAGCCCCTTGATGATGTCCGGCTCGATCGTTCGATCGCGGTCGCGCTGCGCAGCACCGGGCGCGAGCACCTCCCGCGCGAAGGCGCGAGCGGTCTCCTGGATCATGGTTTGTTCGTCAGTCAGGATCATGCGAAGGGTCTCATCTGCAAAAAGCGGTAGAGGCTGGCGAGGTTGGAAGTTCAGCATTGCCCTTCGCAAAGTGCAAGGCCAAGCACGGGCCCCAAAGCCGTGGCCATTTACCACCCTTTGAGAAACAGCGTCTTGTTTTGGTCATGCAAATGCGAAATGAGCAACTCTTGACCGGCGCGTCAAAACAATGCCTTGCTGACCTGCCAGCATGGCATCCGCTGAAGAATTGCAGCCGATGGAACACCTGTGAACGAACACCATCCGCAACGAGCCTCGGTCGAACCGCGCTGGCTCGGGCCGACCACATCTGCACGAATCGCGCTCGTGCCCCCTTTGTCAGCCGCGCGATGGCTTTTGGTGCTCGTCGTTGCCGCCGGCATCTACTTCTTCCACGGCTTTCTTGTTCCAATTCTTGCAGCCCTGGTGATCGCCTTCGCAAGCTGGCCGCTTTACCGCAGAATGCGCGACCGGATCGGCGGCTCGAATACCCTCGCCGCCACCATGGCCATCACATTCATCCTCACATTCCTCGTCGTGCCCTTGATCCTGGCGGTCAGCTACGCGCTCAACGAAGTTCGCGAGTGGTTCTTTTGGGCGGTGGAGGCCAACCGGACCGGCAGTCCGACGCCGGATTGGATCGCCGCACTGCCTGCTATAGGATCCTGGTTGGATGAGCGATGGGTGGAGTATGTTGGACATCCGGGCGCCATTGGCGAACTCGTCCAACTCATCAGCGGCGCCAATATCGGAAATATCTATCGCGCGGCACTGGCAGCCGGCGGCGGTCTGTTCGACTTGTTCCTGACCCTGCTGTTCATGCTTATCGCACTCTTCTTCGTTTACAAGGATGGAGAGCGCTTCATCGGGCAGGTCGACCGAGTAGGCGAGCGGATCCTGCCGAACCGTTGGGGCCGCATTTCCCGCGTCGTTCCCGCGACCATTTCCTCGACCGTCACCGGCATGACGCTGATCGCCATCGGCGAGGGTATCGTGCTGGGCGTCGCCTATTGGATCGCGGGGGCGCCATCGCCCGTCACGCTGGGCGTCATCACCGGCATCATGGCGCTCATTCCAGGCGGAGCGCCGCTCTCGTTCAGCCTCGTTTCGATCTATCTCATCGCCAGCGGTTCACCGCTGGCGGGCATCGCCTTGTGGATCTGGGGCTCGGTGGAACTTTTCATCGTCGACAAGACGCTGCGCCCGAAGCTGGTCGGCGGGCCGATCAAGCTTCCCTTCCTGCCGACCTTTTTTGGATTGATCGGCGGCGTCAAGACGATGGGCTTCCTTGGCCTGTTCATCGGTCCGGTGCTGATGGCGCTGCTGGTCGCGATCTGGCGCGAATGGGTGCGCGAGGTGGAACTGGCCGAACCTGTCGCCGAAACGGTTCCACCGGACTCACCCTATGCCACACCGCCGGCCACGACACTGGGCTGAACATTCGTTGATCAGCCTGTGTGGCCCCCATACGAAAAAGGCGGGCTTTCGCCCGCCGTTAATCCCTCAGTGCCGTAATCGGCAAGAACGTCAGACAGCGTCTTGCAAAGTCGAAAGCTGCGCGATGAGCTGCTCTGCCCGGGAACGGCCCTCGTCGTCCTTGGCGTCGCTCAAATCCTCGCGCGCATCTTGAATGCGCTGCTGGATATCGTTCTTATCGACCTCAGCAACCGAAATGGCCGATTCAGCAAGAAGGGTGCAGCCTTCCGGCAGAATGTCGGCGAAGCCGCCGAAGACGACGTACCGGTCTTCGCGCCCGCCGCCGAACTGAACGCGCAAGACGCCCGGCTTAATCGTCGTCATCGCCGGGGCATGATTTGCCATGACGGTCAATTCACCCTCGGTGCCGGGAATCACGACAGCCTCGACCTCTTCTGACACGAGAAGCCGCTCCGGAGAAACGAGTTCGAACTTGAAAGATTGCGCCATCCTAAATTCGGCAATCGGCAAAACGGCAGTCGGCAGTTGAAGACAACTGCACATTCACCCAACCGAACGACTGCCTTCTCCCTGTTATCGATTGCCGATTGCCGTCCCTGCCTCAGGCAGCTTCAGCGGCAAGCTTCTTACCCTTCTCGACGGCTTCCTCGATGGAACCGACCATATAGAAAGCAGCTTCCGGCAGGTGATCATATTCGCCGGCGACAAGACCCTTGAAGCCCTTGATGGTGTCGGCCAGATCGACCAGTTTGCCCGGTGCGCCCGTGAACACTTCGGCCACGAAGAAAGGCTGCGACAGGAAGCGCTCGATCTTGCGTGCGCGCGCCACCGTCAGCTTGTCTTCTTCCGAGAGCTCGTCCATGCCCAGGATCGCGATGATGTCCTGAAGCGACTTGTAGCGCTGCAGCGTCTGCTGCACGTCACGGGCCACCGCATAGTGCTCCTCGCCGACGACCTGCGGGTCGAGCATGCGCGAGGTCGAGTCCAACGGATCGACGGCCGGATAGATGCCCTTCTCGGCGATCGAGCGGTTCAGCGTCGTCGTCGCGTCAAGATGCGCAAACGAAGTTGCCGGTGCAGGGTCGGTCAAGTCGTCAGCCGGCACATAGATCGCCTGCACCGACGTAATCGAGCCCTTGGTGGTGGTGGTGATACGCTCCTGCAACGCGCCCATGTCGGTGGCGAGCGTTGGCTGGTAGCCAACGGCCGAGGGAATGCGACCGAGAAGCGCCGACACTTCCGAACCTGCCTGGGTGAAGCGGAAAATATTGTCGACGAAGAACAGCACGTCCTGGCCCTGGTCGCGGAAGTACTCGGCAACGGTCAGTCCAGTAAGGCCGACGCGCGCGCGGGCGCCTGGCGGTTCGTTCATCTGGCCATAGACAAGTGCTGCCTTGGACCCTTCGCCGCCGCCCTTCTGATTGACGCCCGACTCGATGAATTCGTGATAAAGGTCGTTGCCCTCACGGGTACGCTCGCCGACGCCGGCGAAAACCGAATAGCCGCCATGCGCCTTGGCGATGTTGTTGATCAGTTCCTGGATGAGAACCGTCTTTCCAACGCCGGCGCCGCCGAACAAGCCGATCTTGCCGCCCTTTGCATAAGGGGCAAGAAGGTCGATGACCTTAATGCCGGTTTCGAGAATTGCCGATTCGGTCGACTGCTCGACATATTCGGGAGCCGGGGCGTGGATCGGACGCATCTCGGTCGCTCCGAGCGGACCCTCCTCGTCGATGGCCTCGCCAATCACGTTGATAATGCGGCCGAGCATCTCAGGCCCGACCGGAACGGAGATGGGCCCTCCGGTGTCGGTGACGGCCTGACCGCGTACGAGGCCTTCGGTGGAGTCCATGGCGATGGTGCGCACGGTGTTCTCGCCCAGATGCTGTGCGACCTCGAGCACCAGTCGGTTGCCCTGATTGTCCGTCTCCAACGCATTCAGGATCGCCGGCAGACCGCCTTCGAAGGAAACGTCGACAACGGCGCCGATGACCTGACGAACTTGGCCGGTCCCGCCGGCTGTCGCGGCGGGCGCCTGTGTGTTGGTAGCTGCTTTAGCCATCGTATTCAGCCTCTTTGGTCTTTACAGCGCTTCGGCGCCGGAGATGATTTCGATCAGTTCCTTGGTGATCTGCGCCTGGCGCTGACGGTTATAGGTGATCGAAAGCTTGTCGATCATGTCACCGGCATTGCGCGTCGCATTATCCATGGCCGTCATCTTGGCGCCCATCTCACCGGCGGCATTCTCGAGCAACGCCCGGAAGATCTGCACCGAAATGTTCCGCGGAATGAGATCGCCCAGAATTTCATTCGCGTCCGGCTCATACTCGTAAATCGCGGTCCCGCCGGACGAATCGACGGACTGGTCCGGTGCGGCCGGTGCCGATGCCGGAATGAGTTGCTGCGCCGTTGGAACCTGGCTGATCACCGACTTGAACTGGGAGTAAAACAGCGTCGCGACGTCGAACTCACCCTGGTTGAAAAGCTGGATCACCTTGCGGCCGATCTGGTCGGCGTTTCCAAATCCGACCTGCTTGACATCGCGCAGTTCGATCCGCTCGATGATCAAAGATGCGAAGTCGCGCCGGAGAATATCGTATCCCTTCTTGCCGACCGTGATGATCTTGACCGTTTTGCCGGCTGCCAGAAGCTGGCGCGTATGCTCGCGGGCAAGACGCGAAATCTGGCTGTTGAAGCCGCCGCACAGGCCGCGCTCCGCCGTCGCCACGATGAGCAGGTGCACATCATCCTTGCCGGTACCAGTCATTAACGGCGGCGCATCCGCCGCATCCACCGCGGAAGCGATGTTGGCCAGAACGGCACCCATGCGCTCGGAATAGGGACGCGCGGCCTCCGCCGCCTCCTGGGCGCGACGCAGTTTCGCCGCGGCGACCATCTGCATCGCTTTGGTGATCTTCTGCGTCGCCTTGACAGAGGCGATGCGGTTGCGAAGGTCTTTCAGGGAAGCCATGCGGCAAACTCAACTTTCCGTTCGTTCAGGCCTCAGGCGAAGGACTTGGCAAACTTGTCGATCTCTGCCGTGAGCTTTCCGCGCAGGTCGTCGGAAAGTGCCTTCTCGGTGCGGATCTGGTCGAGCACGTCCTTGCCGGCCGAGCGCATATGCGTCAGCAAGCCCTGCTCGAATGTACCGACATCGCCGACGGCGATCTTGTCGAGATAGCCCTGGACGCCCGCAAAGATCACCGCGACCTGCTCTTCGGTCTTGAGCGGCGAAAATTGTGGCTGCTTCAAAAGCTCCGTCAAACGGGCGCCCCGGTTAAGCAGACGCTGCGTCGACGCATCGAGATCCGAGCCGAACTGCGCAAAGGCAGCCATTTCGCGATACTGCGCAAGCTCGCCCTTGATCGAACCGGCGACCTGCTTCATCGCCTTGATCTGCGCAGCCGAGCCGACACGCGAGACCGATAGGCCGACGTTCACGGCCGGACGAATACCCTGGAAGAAGAGGTTCGTCTCCAGGAATATCTGGCCGTCGGTGATCGAGATGACGTTGGTCGGGATGTAGGCGGACACGTCATTGGCCTGTGTCTCGATGACCGGGAGCGCGGTCAGCGAGCCGGAACCCATCTCGTCGCTCATCTTAGCGGAACGCTCGAGAAGACGCGAATGCAGATAGAAGACGTCGCCCGGATAGGCTTCGCGCCCGGGCGGGCGACGCAGGAGAAGCGACATCTGCCGATAGGCGACGGCCTGCTTGGACAAGTCGTCATAGGCGATCAGCGCGTGCTTGCCATTGTCACGGAAATACTCGGCCATCGTGCAGCCGGCCATCGGCGCCAGGTACTGCATCGGGGCCGGGTCGGACGCCGTGGCGGCGACAATGATCGAATATTCGAGCGCACCGCGCTCTTCGAGAACCTTGACGAGCTGGGCGACCGTTGAACGCTTCTGCCCGATCGCGACATAAACGCAATAGAGCTTCTGGCTCTCGTCGTCGCCCTCGTTAAGCGACTTCTGGTTGAGGATCGTATCGAGAATAATGGCGGTCTTGCCGGTCTGGCGGTCGCCGATGATCAACTCACGTTGACCGCGGCCCACCGGGATGAGCGCGTCGATGGCCTTGAGGCCCGTCGACATCGGCTCATGAACCGATTTGCGGGGGATGATGCCCGGTGCCTTGACGTCGACTCGCTTGCGCTCGACGGCTTCGATCGGGCCCTTGCCGTCGATCGGGTTGCCAAGGGCGTCGACGACGCGGCCGAGCAGGCCGGGGCCAACGGGAACGTCCACGATCGCGCCTGTGCGCTTGACCGTATCACCTTCCTTGATGTCGCGGTCCGCGCCGAAGATGACGACGCCGACATTGTCTTCTTCCAGATTGAGCGCCATGCCGCGGATGCCGCCCGGGAATTCGACCATCTCGCCGGCCTGAACGTTGTCCAGACCATAGACGCGCGCAATGCCGTCGCCGACGGAGAGAACCTGACCGACTTCGGAGACCTCGGCCTCGCGGCCGAAATTCTTGATTTGGTCCTTGAGAATTGCGGAGATTTCCGCGGCGCGGATGTCCATCAGCCGACCTCTTTCAGTGCAAGCTTGAGCGAATTGAGTTTAGTCTTGAGCGACGTGTCGATCTGGCGCGACCCCATCTTGACGACGAGTCCGCCGAGGATCGTCGGATCGAGGGTCAGATTGATTGTCACGTCCCTGCCGGCGACGCTTTTCAGCGTTGCCTTGAGTTCGTGTTCCTGGTCACTCGACAGAGCGTGCGCGGAGGTGACGTCTGCCGTGACCTCGCCGCGCGCATCGGCAGCGATTTCACGGAACGAAGCGATCATGCCGGGAACCGCGAACAGACGACGGTTCTGCGCCACGACGCGCAGGAAATTACCGACCAGGCCCTTGATCCCGGCCTTGTCAATAACCGCAGAAATCGCGCGAAGCTGATCCTCGGCCGAAAAGACCGGGCTTGAGACGAGACGCTTCAGGTCGTCGCTCTCGTCAAGCATGGTAGCGAAGCGACCGAGTTCCTTTTCGGTTTCGGCGACGGAATTCTCATCCTTCGCCAGTTCGAACAGCGAACGCGCATAGCGCTGCGATACACCTGAGATCATCGAGCCAGACTGTGCCACGAAACGTGTTTTCTCTTCATCTGGAAGGCAGCGAATTCGTGCGCCGGCTGTAGACCGGTTAAATTCCCGACCTCGTTGAAAATTTCCCGGAAGGCGCGAGCAAGCCGCAGCCCCCAGCCAAAAGTCGACTGCCGTCTAGCACAGGCTTTCCGGACTCGCAACACGCCTTGCCGGGCGGCTTTTGGCTGTTTTGTCGCAGTTAGGCGGGTTCAGCCGACGAAGCCGAAAGCAAAGGCGAGCGGCAGTCCCGCCAGCACGATCTCGATCGTCAGGACGAGCCAGTTATAGACGGTGTTGCCGCGGTCGGACAGCATCGAAACGATGCGCCCAAAGGCCGTCAGCGCCCATGAAGCGCCGAGCGCCAGATAAAGAAGCGGCTGAGCAAGGAGGATGCAGCACAGCCCCACGCCGAGATAAAAGCCTGACATGGTCGCCCGTGATTCAGCGAGCGCCTCGGGATGGTTCGGCGCCGTCTGCAATCGCAAGATGCGCAGGGACAGGCGCGGCGCGAACAGCGCCAGCAAGCCGAACAGGACGGTGATCGCCGCCGACGACCACGCCAGCCACTCGCCGAGCGAATATGGCCACGGAAATGACAGTTCCACGATGTCTCCTTGATCCCCGAATTGCGCGCGATATTAGTCCGGATTTCGACTGAGACTACAAAAAACTCTGCGGGTCGATATCGACATGGACGCGCACCGAGCCGCGTTCCTTTGGTCCGCTTGCGAGCATCGCTCGGATATAGTCCTGGATGTCAGCCTTTCGTTCCGCATGAACGAGCAGACGAAATCGATACCGGCCTGCGACCAGGGCCATCGGTGCCTCGGCTGGTCCAAGAACCATGATTTGATCCGAGGACCCGGCCGCCTGTCGCAGCCCGCGCGCATGACCTTCGGCTTCCGCACGTGTCGCGGCGCTGACGATGATGCCTGCGAGCCGGCCGAAGGGCGGCAGACGCCCGCGCTCGCGCTCCGCGATCTCGCGTTCATAAAAGGCCTCGGCGTCGCCCGAGACGAGGGCGCGCATGACCGGGTGATCCGGCTGGAACGTCTGCAGCAGGCCGGCGCTCTTCCTGCCGGTGCGGCCGGCGCGACCCGTCACCTGCGAAAGAAGTTGGAAAGTGCGCTCGGCCGCCCGCGGATCGCCATTGGCAAGCCCGAGATCGGCATCGACAACGCCGACCAGCGTCATAGTCGGAAAATTATGGCCCTTGGCGACCAGTTGCGTCCCGATCACGATGTCGGCCTCACCCTTGGCGATGGCCTCGAGTTCCAGCCTCAGCCGCTTCACGCCCCCGAGCATGTCGGAAGAAAGGACGATCACCCGCTGGTTAGGAAAATGCGATACGACTTCCTCGGCGATGCGTTCCACGCCGGGCCCGCAGGGCACCAGATGGTCAAGCGTGCCGCAGGATGGGCAGGCCTCCGGCCGTGGCTCGGCGTGACCGCAATGATGGCACATCAATTGGCCGCGGAACCGATGTTCGACAAGCCAGCTCGAACAGGAAGGACACTGGAAGCGATGCCCGCAGACGCGGCAAAGGGTGAGCGGCGCATAACCGCGCCGATTAAGGAAGAGCAGGACCTGCTCGCCTCTCTCGACCGTCTTGCGCGCGGCTTCGATCAGTACCGGCGACAGGAAGCCGCCGCGCGCCGGCGGCTGGCGGCGCATGTCGATGGCACGAATATCGGGCAGCGCAGCCTCGGCATACCGCCCTGCCAGAACTTCGCGGGCATAGCGCCCCTGGCTGGCATTGACCCGCGATTCGACCGACGGCGTCGCCGATGCCAGGACGACAGGGAACTGCCCGATATGGCCGCGCACCACCGCCATATCGCGGGCGTTGTAGTAGACGCGGTCCTCCTGCTTGTACGCGGGATCATGCTCCTCGTCGACGACGATCAAACCGAGTTTCTTGAACGGCAGGAAGAGCGCCGAACGCGCCCCGGCGACGACGCGGACGCGCCCCTCCGCCACCTGCCGCCACACGCGTTCGCGCGTGCGTGGCGCCAGATCCGAATGCCATTCAGCCGGCTTGGCGCCGAACCGGTCCTGGAAGCGTTCCAGAAATGCGGCGGTCAGCGCGATTTCCGGCACCAGCACAAGCACCTGCTTGCCCGCCTGCACGGCTTGTGCGATCGCCTCGAAATAGACCTCCGTCTTACCCGAGCCGGTTACGCCGTCGAGCAGCGCCGTCGAAAACCCGCCGCCCATCACCTTGGCGCGCAAATGGGCGGCGGCTCGCGCCTGTTCGGGCATCAGGTCTGCCTGCGCATAGTCGGGATCGGGTGCCGCGACCAGCGGGCTTGGCGCGATCATCACATGATCGAACACCCCTTGCGCCTTGAGCCCGTCGATCACGGTCAAGGACGTGCCGGCAGCCCGCGCCAGGCCGGACCGCGTCCAGGCAAATCCGTCCGAAGCCGTTTCGAGCACGCGTCTGCGCGCATTCGTCATCCGGTCTGGCTCACGCCCTGAAAGCACCAGTCCGTCGATCAATGGTTCGGGATCGAAGGCGGCCGGCGCGCGTAGCAGCATCCGCGCGACCATGCCAGGCGGCGACAAAGTATAGCCGGCGACCCAGTCTACGAAGCGACGCAACTCCGTGCCGATTGGCGGGCAGTCGAAAACGATCTCGATGGGGCGCAATTTCTTCGCGTCGACAGGACCGCCAGCGCCATCCCAAACGATGCCGGCCACCTGCCGTGGTCCTAGTGGGACGCGCACGATCGATCCTGGCACCACATCCATGCCGTCCGGAACCGCATACGAATACGGCCGCTCCGCTGGCACGGGCACAAGCACCGGCACGACCTTGCGATGGGCAGGAGGGGAGGAATCGATCATCGCGCGTGACCTTGCCTCGATCTTGCGCTAGTGCAAGAGGTAAGCTCTTGTGGCGTGCATTGTCCGCCCCAACATTTCAGGAGATGTCTCATGAAATTCTTCGTCGATACCGCCGATGTCGCCGACATTCGCGAGCTCAACGAATATGGCCTTCTCGACGGCGTGACGACCAACCCGTCATTGATCCTGAAGACCGGCCGCGACATCCGGGAGGTGACCAAGGAGATTTGCGATATCGTCGACGGCCCCGTCTCGTCCGAAGTCACGGCGACGGATTACGCCGAGATGATGCGCGAAGCCGACGTGCTGTCAAAGATCGCCGACAATATCTGCATCAAGTTGCCGCTGACGCTGGACGGCCTCAAGGCGTGCAAGGCGCTCACTTCCGACGGGCGCCTCGTCAATGTCACCCTTTGCTTTTCGGCCACGCAGGCGCTCTTGGCCGCGAAGGCCGGCGCAACCTTCATCTCGCCCTTCATCGGCCGCATCGACGACATGGGTGCCGACGGCATGGAGTTGATCTCCGAGATCCGGACCATCTACGACAATTACGATTTCAACACCGAGATTCTGGCCGCATCGATCCGGACGGTGAACCACGTCAAGCTGGCAGCCATGATAGGTGCCGACGTGGCAACGGTGCCGGCTGCGACCTTGAAGGCGTTGGCCAAGCACCCGCTCACCGACAAGGGGCTGGAATTGTTCCTGGCTGACTGGGCAAAGACCGGGCAGAAGATCGGCTGATCTTCGCACGCATCGGATGCTACCGGCACAGGACGGCGCTCACCGTGTGAACTCCGCCTCGGGATCGTGCGCCAACGTCTCAATCGTGTGCTTTTGCACCCGTGCCGCGACCTCGGCGCCGTCACCCGCCAGCAGGTCGGGCGCGATGGGCTTGCCGACCGTGATCGAGAACGGCCTGTTCTTCTTGTTGAGAAGCTCGTGGAAGATGGTCATGTCGCGCATTTCGGTCGAATATTTCGAGAGGAAATAGAACAAACCCGAGTTTCGGGCCGTGATGCGCGCCGGCACTACCGGCACGTTGTAGCGCCGCGCGAGCGCCACGAAGGAAGGCTGCCAGGTACGTTCAGTCAGCCGGTCCTTGTTCCAATAGGCAATGCGGCCAGAGGGAAACAGCACGATGGCGCGCTTGCTCGCGAATGCCCTAGCGGTCATCTCGAGCGTGTCGCGGCTTTTCGAGTGGCTCTTCTCGCCCTGCCGCCACTCCACCGGAATGATCAGGTCGCGAAGGCCCGCCGCAACACGCAGTGCGTCCCGATTGGCAAGGATCGATACGTCGGTCCGCACCGGCTTCATCAACTCGTAGATGGCGATGCCGTCCGCAATTCCGGTCGGGTGGCTCGGCGCCAGCACGAAACTGCCCGTCAGCGGAATGTTCTCGATCCCAGTAACGGCCACGTCGAGCGACAAGAGGCGGGCGACGTAATCCATCGCCTCGATGCCACCGAGCGGCGCCAGGTCGTTGGCCATCGACACGGCGAGATCGTAGTCGAAATAGCGATAGAGGATAGGCCGGATGAGCGGCCAGGCGGGATGACGAGAGAGCCGCGTCGCACGCTCGGCGATGAGCTGATCGACGACGTGATCAGGTTGATGAGATGCGGGATAGAAACTGCTGAGGATCGTGTTCAGCGTATGCGGCGCTGGCCGGGTATTCATTCTTGCCACTCCGTCACCGGCCTTCATCGCCGAAATCGGTGACGGGACCATGACATACAGCAGGAATGGCTGTGGTAACAAAAAGTTCCCGAACTTTAGCTATCGTGTACGTAGCTGGGAAATGTCCCGGAGGATGGCCAGCCGCAAAAGCTCTGCAGCCTCCCGCGCCGCGCGGTTCTGCGCATCCCGTGATGCGCGCAGCGCAGCAAATTGCTGGCGGGAGACATCGTATGGCGCTTGCGCCGAGCGGCTTCCGGCGCCGATCTGGCCTCCGGTAGCATCTGTCAACACGTAACGCGCCGTTACAGTCACCAGCGCGGCGGTGGGCTCTTCGTCCCGCCCCCGTTGGATCGACGCCGTTGCCGCGTCCTGTGCTGAAACCGCCAGGCGAACCGTATAAATCGGCGCCGTGGGTTCGCCGGCTCCGCCTGACAACAGAAAGATCAGATGATTGCGCACTTCCTGGGAAACGCGGTCACCGACCGGGGCGACCGCGACCGAAGCCAGTTCCGCGCTGATCGGTGGCAAGCCATTCACCGTGCGCCCGGAGCCGTAGAGCGGCTGGACAGTGCAGCCTGCCACTGTCAGAAGAGACAGAAAGAGGCCCACGCTCGCGAGGCGAAGTCGGCTTCCATCAAGCAACGACATTGATGATCCTCTGTGGCACGACGATGACCTTGCGCGGCGCCCTGCCCTCCAGCGCCTTTTGGACGAAGTCCAACGCGAGAGCCGCAGCCTCGACTTCAGACTGATCCGCCGCGCGAGCAATTGTCAAATCGCCGCGCTTCTTGCCGTTGATCTGCACCGGCACCGTGATCTGGTCGTCGATGGTCAGATTCTCGTCGTAAGTTGGCCAAGGCTGGTTGGCCACCATGCCGTCGCCGCCGAGCGTCGCCCAGCATTCCTCGGCCAGATGCGGAGCCATCGGCGCCAGCATCACGATCAACATGTCGAGCGCTTCGCGCAGCGCCGCCTTTTCAGCCGGACTGGCCGAAGAGGCCGACTGGATGCGCGGCGTCAGCGCGTTGACCAGTTCATAGAGGCGGGCCACAGCCTTATTAAAGCCCAAACGCTCGATATCGGCCCCGACCGCCTTCACCGTCTTGTGCGCGACCTTGGAAATGCCAGCCGCATCGCCCTCGGCCGCGGCTTGGCCGGCGATGCCATGGACCGCGTCATTGGCCTCGCAGATCAGGCGCCAGACACGTTGAACGAAGCGATGCGCGCCTTCGACGCCCGCTTCCGTCCAGATCACATCGCGATCGGGCGGCGAGTCCGAGAGCATGAACCAACGTGCCGTATCGGCACCGTAACTCTGGATGATGTCGTCGGGATCGACAACGTTCTTCTTCGACTTCGACATCTTCTCGATCGAGCCGATCGAGAGTTCCTCGCCGGTTGCAAGCAGGCTGGCCTTGCGTTTTCCGTCGACCTCTTCGACTCTGATTTCGGCTGGTGTTACCCACCCCTCGGCACCGCGGTAGGTCTCGTGCACCACCATGCCCTGGGTGAACAGCCCGTCGAACGGCTCCTTGACTTGAGTTACATGGTCGGTCGCCTTCATGGCGCGCACGAAGAAGCGGGAATACAGCAGGTGCAGGATCGCGTGCTCGATGCCCCCGATATATTGGTCCACCGCAAGCCAGCCTTGCGGACCATCGACGTGGCCAATATCGGTCGGATGTTCTTCGTTCCAAGGATCCGTGAACCGCGCGAAATACCATGAGGAGTCGACAAACGTATCCATCGTGTCGGTGTCGCGTCGCGCATCCTTGCCGCAATTGGGGCAAGCGGTGTGCTTCCAAGTCGGGTGATGATCGAGCGGATTGCCTGGCTTTTCGAAGGTAACGTCGTCGGGTAACAGGATGGGCAGTTCGGTCGCCGGTACGGGGACTGCGCCGCATGCGTCGCAATGGATGACGGGAATCGGGCAGCCCCAATAACGCTGGCGCGAGATCAGCCAGTCGCGCAAGCGGAACTGCACCTTGCGCTCACCTTGAGGACGTCCATTGATGGTGACGCCTGAAAGCCGCTCGGAGACTTCTTCAAAGGCCTGGGCTGGAGTCATGCCATCGAGAAAGCGCGAATTGATCATCACGCCGTCGTCGGTATAGGCCTCCTCCGTGATCTGAAAGGTCGCGGTGTCGGCGTGCTGCGGCATCACAACCGGCAAAACCGGCAGGCCATACTTATTGGCGAAGTCAAGGTCACGCTGATCGCCCGAAGGACAGCCGAAAATCGCGCCGGTGCCGTAATCCATCAGCACGAAGTTCGCGACATAGACCGGCAGCGTCCAATTCTCATCAAAAGGATGCACGACCCGAATACCCGTGTCGAAGCCCTTTTTGTCGGCCGTCTCCAGCGTCGCCGCCGAGGTGCCCGAACGGCGGACCTCCTCGATGAAGGCGGCAAGGCCCGGATTCGTCGCCGCCGCCTTCCTGGCGAGCGGATGGTCGGCGGCAAGCGCCATGAACGACGCGCCGAAGATCGTATCGGGGCGCGTGGTATAGACTTCGAGTTCGCTTTCGCCGTCGGGCGCGGTCGCCGGGTCGAGCGCCCAGCGGATCTGCAGGCCTTCCGAGCGGCCGATCCAGTTCGCCTGCATCAGCTTGACCTTGTCCGGCCATCGATCCAGCGTGTCGAGGCCGTCAAGCAGGTCCTGCGCCATCGAGGTGATCTTGAAGAACCACTGCGTCAGATCGCGCTGCTCCACCGGCGCTCCAGAGCGCCAGCCGCGCCCGTCGATCACCTGCTCGTTGGCCAGCACAGTCATGTCGACCGGGTCCCAGTTGACCTTGGCGGCGCGGCGCTCGACGAGCCCAGCCTTCCAAAAGTCGAGGAACAGCTTCTGCTGGTGCCGGTAGTAGCTTGGATCGCAGGTGGCGAATTCGCGGCTCCAGTCGAGCGACAGGCCCATCGTCTTCAACTGGCTCTTCATCGTCGCGATATTCGCGTAGGTCCAGTCGCGCGGATTGACCTTGTTATCGCGCGCCGCATTTTCAGCCGGCAGGCCGAAGGCATCCCAACCCATCGGATGAAGCACGTTATATCCGGCCGCGCGCTTGTAGCGCGCTACGACGTCGCCCATCGTGTAATTGCGCACATGGCCCATATGGATGCGGCCCGACGGATAGGGGAACATCTCCAGCACGTAATATTTCTCGCGCGGATCGTCGTTATGGGTCGCGAAGAGTTGTGCGTCGTCCCAGGCCTTTTGCCATTTCGGTTCGCTGGCACGCGGGTTGTATCGTTCGGTTGCCATGGAAGCTTTTTTGCTTAAGTGGGAAATGATAATCGTGCGCGGACCTTCACCATGGTTTGCCACAAGCGTCAACACTCGCGGAAATGGGAGACGTGATGTCAAGCGCGGTCGAGCGGCTGCAAGAGGTCAGGGCAAAAATGCAGGGGGCGGCCAGGGATGCCGGACGCGCGGCCGATGACATCAAGCTGGTCGCCGTCTCGAAGACGTTCAGCGCAGATGAGGTCCGTCCCGTTATCGCTGCCGGGCAGCATATTTTTGGCGAGAATCGCGTCCAGGAGGCTCAGGCGAAATGGCCGGAACTGCGCGAGGAGTTCGGTGGCCTCGAATTGCGCCTGATCGGCCCCCTCCAATCGAACAAGGCAAAGGAAGCGGTCGCCCTCTTCGACGTCATCGAGACGGTGGATCGCGAAAAGATCGCCGCCGAACTTGCCAAGGAAATGAAGAAGCAGGACAAGCGGCCGCGCCTTTATGTCCAGGTGAATACCGGTCTTGAGGAGCAAAAGGCCGGCATCGATCCGCGCCAGACCGTTGCGTTCGTGAAGCGCTGCCGCGAGGTCCACGGCTTGGAGATAGAGGGCTTGATGGCGATCCCACCGCTCGACGAGAACCCGGGACCGCATTTCGCCCTTCTGGAAAAGCTTGCCGGTGAAGCGGGCGTCTCGAAGCTTTCTATGGGCATGTCGGGCGACTTCGAAACCGCCATCGCGTTCGGAGCCACCTCGGTCCGTATCGGCTCCGCGATTTTCGGCGCGCGATGATGTTCCTTCAGTGCCGGAAGTGACGCATAGCCGTGAACACCATCGCGATTCCATGGGCGTCGGCTGCGGCAATCACCTCGTCGTCGCGCATCGACCCGCCGGGCTGGATCACTGCCGTCGCACCTGCTTCGACAGCCGCAAGAAGACCGTCGGCGAAGGGGAAGAAGGCGTCCGACGCGACCACCGATCCCTTTGTTTTCGGCTCCGTCCAACCGGCCGCATCGGCGGCGTCGATTGCCTTGCGCACAGCAATGCGTGAGGAGTCCACGCGGCTCATCTGGCCTGCTCCGATGCCCACCGTGGCGCCGTCGCGCGCATAGACGATCGCGTTGGACTTCACGTGTTTGGCAACGCGAAAAGCAAAGCGCAGATCGGCCAATTCCGCTTCGCTTGGTGGTCGCTTTGTGACGACCTTCAGATCGAGATCGCCGACAGCGCCATTGTCGCGGCTTTGAACGAGCATCCCGCCGGCCACGGATTTGAAGGCAAGTCCTGGCGCGCGCGGATCGGACAGGCCCCCCGTCACGAGCAGCCGAAGGTTCTTTTTCGCGGCCACAAGCGCGATCGCCTCATCGGAGGCTTCGGGAGCGATGATGACTTCGGTGTAGGTTTTGACGATTTCTTCTGCCGCCGCTGCGTCGAGCACGCCATTTAGCGCTACGATGCCGCCGAATGCGGAGACGGGGTCGCATTCAAGCGCCTTCAGATAGGCATCCTTGAGTATTCCGCCGGTCGCTACGCCACACGGATTGGCGTGCTTGATGATCGCCACCGCAGGCTCCGCCGCTGGGTCGAACTCGCTAACCAGTTCGAAGGCCGCATCCGTATCGTTGATATTGTTGTAGGACAGTTGCTTGCCCTGCAACTGCCGCGCCGTCGCAACGCCCGGACGGGAATCGCCATTGACATAGAAGGCCGCCGTCTGGTGCGGGTTCTCGCCGTAGCGCATGACGCTTGCAAGCCTGCCGCTGAATGCGCGAGATGCGGGCGTCTCGATTTTTAGTGTCTCGGCAAACCATCCGGAGATCGCTGCATCATACGCCGCCGTCCGCGCATAGGCTTTCGCCGCAAGTTCTTGCCGCAGACGATAGTCGGTCTCGCCCGCGTTTGCTTTCAAGGTCTCGATGAGGCGCCCGTAGTCCGCCGGATCGGTGACGATTGCGACATAGGCATGATTTTTTGCCGATGCACGCACCATGGCCGGGCCGCCAATATCGATGTTCTCGACGATCGCGGCATAATCTCCGCCCGCGCGCCTGACATCTTCGAACGGATAAAGATTGATGATCGCCAGATCGATCGGGTTGATTGCATGGGTCGCCATCGCGGCCTGGTGATCGGCATCGTCCCGTATGGCGAGCAACCCGCCATGCACGGCCGGGTGGAGCGTCTTGACTCGTCCGTCCATGATCTCGGGAAAGCCGGTCACGTCCGACACGTCCTTCACCGGCAGCCCGGCTTCCGCGATCGCCCTGGAGGTGCCGCCAGTCGATATCAACTCGATGCCAAGCGCCGCAAGTTTCCGCGCCAGATCGACAAGCCCTGTCTTATCGGAGACCGAAAGCAGCGCGCGGCGGACGCGCACGCGACCGGGTGCCGGGATGTTCTTGGACGCAATCGCCATCGGGGGACTCCTTTGCGCAGCGGAGGAACGATCGTCCGCCTACCACAGACCGCGCCGGAATCAAGCAGCGCTCAGGACGCAGCCCGTTCGCTGCGTGTGAACCGCCAAGCGACTTCGGGAAGGACCGAGGGATCGATCTCGACGACAAGTTGGCGCGACCGGCGCGGTCCGCCGATCGAGGCGAAGAACATCGACTCCTCGACGATCGGCGCCACGCCCTCGACGTCGAATGTCCAGATGTCTGTTTCATGACCCTTGAGGACAAGTTGATCATGCTCGTTGCGGTACACGCCGATATCGGGATGAAGATGAAAGCGTATCTGCACCGCCATGCCCGGACCGGGCCGCGTCATGTTGCTGCGAACCGAGTAGAAGCGGTCGGTGCCTTCGAGGATATCGCCAGCGCCCGCCAACATCAGCTCGCGTTCATGGATGATTCCGTAGCGTCGCGCATAGCCATCATGACTGGCGACCATGCCCTGGATGCCGGAACTGTCGAAGCGCTTGCACCGCACCTTGCGGATCGGTCCGATCAGCGGCGAGCCAACCATGGCGCGGAGGCGACCGGATAGCGCAAAGCGCGCCGACGAGGTTTCGTTGACCGTTGCCGTTGAATGGGCCGCGGTCGAGCGAGAAAGCAGGCGAAAATCCTCGGCGCCGTAATTATCGACGCCGCAATTGACGATGAAGTGATGCCTCCCGGACGACATTTCGAAGGACAGGCAGCCGGCTTGAGCGTCATGGCTGATATCGGGCGGCGGCGGCGCGCCCGTATCGGCGATAATCGTCGTCTCTCCCATGGCCAGCCTGTCATAGCCGCCATGCGAAGCATGCAAGATAGGGGCGCCGCCGGCGTCGTCATGGTGCAGAATCGCGGCCACGCGGTCATGGCTGGTCGATCCCATGCCGTTGAAGCGAGCCAGCACCCCGTCCTGATGCCGGAAGAAGCGCAGTGCGGGAAGCATCCGCTCGATCGCGCCAATCAGTGCATCCGGCGGCGCTTCGGCCTGATTGAAATAGGTCTGGCGCAACGGCAGCAGGTCGGCAAGCAATTCCAGCACCGCGCCGGGATTGCGCGAAATATGCATGCCATCGGGCAGGATCTGTCGATCGAGCTCGATGGCCAGCGCCTTCGATGCGACGCGAATACGAGCCGGTGACGACGGCAGGGACAGCGCCGCGAAGGCAATCGCGATGCGGGCGCGCAGACGTTCCTCGCCATCGGACATTTCGCCGGCGACCGCGCGCAGATAGCGCATCTGGACGGCCAGCGATTTCAGGAAGGCGCGGTAGAACTGGATATCGGCACCGGCGAGCACAATCGAAGAGTGCTGCAGCCACGCAATCGTCCGGCGCGCGACGATCGGCGGCTGCCAGGACAGCCCGGCGATACGGCGCCCATGGCTGGCGATCCAGTCGGAGACCAGCACCCGGGCACTGCCGGCGGCAAGATTGGTTTCTGCAGCACGCATGTGCCGTAGCCAGCGGAATCCATGCAGCGCCTCCAGCCAAGCTGCCGGCACGCGCTCCGCGCGGAAGGGAGATGTACCGCCGGTCTCGACGACGGATCCGGCGAGGGGAAACCGCCCACGATAGAATTCCTGCATCAGCGTGCTGTCGGCCAGCCGCAGGTCCGGCGGCGCGATCAGTATCCGCTCGGGTGTGGGTCCGGAAAACCGCCAGCGATAAAGTGGGCCGGAGCGCAGGCGCCGCCGCGCGCGCCGCCAAGCCTCACTCGCCACGAAGCCCCACAATTGGGGGTCGTAGTTCACCGCCATTGCCAAACCCCGACCTCCTCACCGCCGATGCGATGTCGTCCCACCCAGAATCATAGCTGATTCAAGCGCTTGTGCGAAGGTCAAATGCGATTCAATTCATGCGGCCTGGATGCTGGTCGCCAGTCGGACGGCATAGAACCCGTCGAGGCCTGCCAGCCGTGGGTTCTCGTTCGGCAGGTCGGCGGGGGTCGTACGGAGCGCACCGTCGCTGTCGAGAAAGGAGTCCGCAAACGGGAACTCGCCCGGTCGAATTGACCTGCGTTCAAGCCGCGGGTTCTCGTCCAATGTGGCGGCGATCATTGCTTCGCCTTCTTGCGGGTCGAGCGAGCAATTGCAAAAAAGGACCATGCCCCCAGGCTTCACGATCGTAGCGGCGTGTTCGAGCATCCGTCGTTGCAAACCGGCCAGTCGTGCGATGTCATCGGGCGTCTTGGTCCATGCCACGTCGGCATGCCGCCGGATCGTACCAGTCGAGGAACAGGGTGCGTCGAGCAAGACGGCATCGTAAAGCTGGTCCGGATGATGTTCGAACAGGTCCGCGACAACGATCTGCGCCTCGAGCTTCAACCGCTCCATATTTGCAGCCAGCCGCTTCGCCCGGTTCGGCACCTTCTCGATCGCCGTCACATTCGCGCCTGCCGAGACCAGTTGGGCAGTCTTCCCACCCGGGGCCGCGCAAAGATCGGCGACACGCAGGCCCGCGATGTCGCCCATCAGGCGCGCGGGCAAGGCGGCGGCGGCGTCCTGCACCCACCAGTGGCCGTCCGCGAAGCCTTCGAGTTCCGATAAAGATCCCGCGATTTCGACGAGCCGCACCGATCCCGTCGGAAGCACGACGCCGCCGAGCCGTTCCGCCCAGCCGTCCGCGTCCGACTTCACTGTCAGGTCGATCGCCGCCTCGTGGCGGTGCATAGCCAATATCTGCCTGGCTCGGGAAGCGCCATAAGCTTCCGTCAAACGGCTGGTAAACCAGTTCGGCGCGTCGACCGTCCTCGCAAGAACCGCCGGTAACGCGCGCTCTTTGCGCCGCCCGATCTCGCGCAAAATGGCGTTGACCAAGTTCGCGAATCGGGCCGTGCGCGGGTCGCACTTGGCGTGTGTCACCGCAAGGTCGACGGCCGCACTGTCGGGAACATCGAGAAACAGAAGCTGAGCAGCGCCGACATGCAGAACATGGCTCAATGCACTTGCATTGGCAGGCAGCGGCCGATCGAGGCGCGCATCGATCAGCGCCTGGATCGTCATACGATGGCGCAATGCGGTGGTCAGGATCGCGCGCACCAGGCTGCGGTCACGCATATCGAGCGCCCGATACGACGGATGACCGTGTTCGCTGTCTGTCAGCCCGTCGAGCGGTGTCTTGGTATCGATGACAGCGCCCAGAAGTCTGGCAGCGACACGCCGGGCGGCAAGGCCTGGCGTATTGTCATCGAGTGCGGCGTGCCTCGTCTTGGACCGATCCGCCCTGACGGCCTTCACGACCACGGACCTCTCGGTCCGGTCGGATTGTTCGACCATGGCCCTGAGCCGCTTGGCGCACGCGGTCGCGTGCCCGCGCCGCGGCTCATCCGCTCGGACAGCTTGCGAAGCTCCGCGATCCGGTTTTCCGTTGCGGGATGGGTGGAGAACAGATTGTCCATCTTCTCGCCCGAAAGGGGGTTGATGATAAACATGTGAGCGCTCGCGGGATTGCGTTCTGCATCCTCGTTGCGGATCCGGCCGGCCGAGGCGGAAATCTTCTGGAGCGCGGACGCAAGTGCGCCCGGATCGCCGCAAATTTCGGCGCCGAGCCGGTCGGCCGAATACTCGCGCGTCCGGCTGATCGCCATCTGCACCAGCATCGCGGCCAGTGGCGCAACGACCATGGCGACCAGAACGCCGATGATGCCGAGCGGATTGTTGTTGTTATTGCCCCTGAAGAAAAACGCGAAATTGGCGAGCATCGAGATCGCGCCGGCAATCGTCGCGGTGATGGTCATGATCAGCGTGTCGCGGTTTTGCACATGCGCCAGTTCGTGCGCCATCACGCCGGCCACCTCATCGTAGGTCAGCCGATCGAGCAAGCCGGTGGTCGCGGCCACCGCCGCATTTTGCGGATTGCGTCCGGTCGCGAAAGCGTTCGGCTGGTTCTCGCGGATGAGAAAAACCTTCGGCATCGGAAGTCCGGCCCGTTGCGCCAAGTCGCGCACCATACCGTAATACTCCGGAGCCGAACGCTCGTCGACTTCGACCGCATTGTGCATGCGTAGAACCATCTTGTCGGAGTTCCAGTAGCTGAACAGATTCATCGCCGCCGCGATGACGAAGGCGATCATCATGCCGCCGGTTCCGCCAAGCAGATAGCCGACGCCCATGAAAAGCGCCGTCATGAAGGCCAAAAGCATGGCCGTGCGCATGATGTTCATCGCGGGGTCCTTCGTCTGGTCGATGATCGCAAAGCAGGTGAATGCAGCCTATATGATGGGCAGATCAACAGCTCATTTCAATATGGCGGAGCCGGAGAACCATGTCCGAGAATCCCAAAGAAGCAACGGTTCCGACGCAGCCGCGTTCCCTGACGGACGCAGCCCGACGAGCCTTGGCCGAGGCTGAGGCGCGCCGCCGTCGCTATGACGCTTTCGAGGGGGATTTGCCCATCGAACATGGTGGCCGCGGCGGGCGCGACCCGTCTCGCTATGGCGACTGGGAAATCAAAGGCCGCGCCAGCGATTTCTAAGCGGATGCTATAGCTCGGAACGTTCCAAAATTGGGCGCGTACCGGTCCAAACTGGGACGCCCATGTAACGACTGCGGTTTCACCTTCCGAACAATAGCCGGCTTTAACCTTTTGCTAACGTTAATCACCGGTAAAGATCCACTCTTTCAATAACTTGATGTCTCCGGATGTTCCGGCGCCGGGTTCTGGCCCTGGACCTGCACCTTCTGTCACGAACGGCCGCGGCGGCCGACGAGGAGAGACAGATGGCACGCATTGCAGGAAGTTTGAGGCGCTTCGCATCGGACCGTAGCGGGAATTTCGCGATCCTGACCGGCGCAATGATCTCGATGCTGGCGGTCAGCGCCGGCTTCGGCGTCAATACCGCGCAACTGATGAACACGCGGTCGGCGCTGCAGAACTCGCTTGACGCAGCTGTCGCGTCGACGGCGCGCGATCTGACGACGGGCGTCATCGCGGAAGCGGACGCGCGCGCCTCGATCGAGGCTTTCCTCATTACCAATGGCGGCGGCTCGTTTGCGCGCACGGGCGCGGTGACGCTGGACAACGTGGTCGTGGATCGCAGCGCCAAGACAGTCGATGCCACGGCGACTGCCAATGTCGCGCTTGCGTTTCCGCTGTTCGGCGGCGACCCGGTCCGGTCCGTAGGCGCGCGCACGGCGGCGGTCTATTCGGACCAGAAAGTCGAGGTCGCGATGATGCTCGACGTGACGGGCTCAATGAGCGGACAGAAAATCCGGGATCTCAGACATGCGGCGACCAACGCCGTCGACGCCCTGCTCGGCGGGCAGAATGTCCGCGATCCGCGCGTGCGCGTCTCGATCGTGCCTTATGCGCAGGCCGTCAATGTCGGTGCGCTGGCGCGCGCTGCGGTGTTTCAGGAAAAGACCGGCGGCATCGACCTGCCGCCCTATATCGACGCGCCTACCCGCTTTGTCGCCGCCAATACGGGCAGTTACAGCGACAATTGCGCGACGGAGCGCAAGCTGCCCAACGGTTCGGCCGATACGACGGCCTACGGACCGGATTCGATCCGCCATTACCCTGACGATGAGGAAAAGCGCTATCTTGCAAAGGTGAATCGCGATGACCGGCTGAAGACGGCCGACTGCCCGCGCGCTACGGTCGTGCCTTTGACGGCCGACGCCGATGCGCTGAAGCGGTCGATCAACGCGTTTTCCGCCAATGGCTGGACGGGCGGCGCGATCGGCATCCAGTGGACGCGCTACATGCTCTCGCGGCACTGGCGGCGCACGATTAACAATGCGCGTCTCGGCGACGGACCGGCGGACGACGATGCGAAGAAGGTGCGCAAGATCGCGATCTTGATGACGGATGGCGAATTCAACACGGTCTATGCCGGAGGCAGGGCGCGCGGCGAGGTTTACGAGCAGGACAGCGCCTCGCGCGCCAACGCCGAAGCCTTGTGCACGGCAATGAAGAAGGACGACATCGAAATCTTCACGATCGGCTTCGATCTGAAGGAGCGGAACGCCAGGACCGTCCTCCAGAACTGCGCCAGCAGAGATAGCGGCGCGGTCCGGCATTATTTCGAAGCATCGACCGGACCGGAACTCGATGCCGCGTTCCAGGAGATCATCCGCAACACCGAGCGGCTCTATCTGAGCATGTAGGCAAAGAAGATCAGGCGCACGAAAAAAGGGCCGCCGGTTAAGGCGACCCTTCCGTGACTGTCGTCCGCAGCGCGGCTGCCGGATGGCCTCAAAGGCCCCGGCCGCGCATTAATTCCGTCAGGAAGACTGCTTCCTGAAGGAGCAATCCGCTTCGGCCACGCTACGGGTAACGAGTGCACTCGACATCGGATCACCTCCTTCCAGTTTGTTGAACATGCGCCCAATGTGGGACATGAACGCGTAAATGACAAGGCCACCGGCTCAGGTCCGCGCGGCAACCTCATGATGACGGCTCCGCACCCAAGGCAGCAGCGCCAGACCGATCAGGAGGAGGACGATGATCGGCGTCACCCCGACGCGCTGCGCATCGACAGGCGACAGGCCGAAACCTTCCGAGGCGACCAGACCCGTGACGACGGCGATCGAGAGGGGCCCGATGAAGGTCGTCGCCTTGCCGGAGAGCGCATAAAGGCCGAAGGCTTCGGTCACACGATCCGAATCGACCTGGTCGACAAGCAGCGTGCGCGAGGCGGCCTGGATCGATCCGCCGGCGGCGCCGATCAGGCAACCGGCGAGGTAAAAGGCCAGGATCGGCAGGGGGCTGCCTTCGACCACCGGGATGAAAAGCACCTGAGTTTGCGTCGTCGAGATGATCAAGGCACAGCAAAGCGCGAGCGTGATGCCAGACCACGCGACGACGAGCTTGGGGCCGCGCCGCTCATCCATCCGTCCGCCGACATAGGCGCCGATCGCGCCGGTGATGTTCGACAGGATCCCGAAAATGCCGATCTGGATGATGCTCATCCCGAGCACGCCCGCCGCATAGATGCCGCCGAATGCATAGAGTGCGTTGAGGCCGTCGCGGTAAAACATCGACGAGATGAGGAACGAGAAATAGCTCCGCTCCGACGGCAGCCGCTTGAGCGTCTGCCTGAGCTTGGACAAGCCGTCTCGAATAGCCCCCCTGATCGCCGGTTTCCGCTTGATGTCGGGCGTGAAGAGCAACATCGGCAGTGTGAAGACGACATACCAGATCGCAGTCAAAGGTCCCGCCGCCCGATCGCCTTCGCGCATCTGCGGGTCGAGACCGAGGATCGGCTCGAAACCGAGCAAGGTGCGGCCGGTCTCTGGCGAGGCCGACATGAACCCCAGCACCAGGATCAGCGAGATCAGCCCGCCAACATAGCCGAGCCCCCAGGCCGAGCCTGACAGGCGGCCGAGTTCTGCGCGCGGCACCAATGTCGGCATCATCGCATTGTTGAAGACGGCCGCATATTCAATGCCGAAGACGGCCGCCGCAATAATGATCAGGATCCAGGTCAGGTCATTCATGCCGGGCTCGGCGAACCAGAGCATCCAGCAGGCGATGACGCCGAACACCGAGAATGCGACGACCCAGGGCTTGCGCGGCCCGTTCGCATCGGCGATGGCGCCCAGCACCGGCGAGGAAAATGCGATCAGCAGCCCGCCAATGCCGGTGGCATAGCCCCACAATTCCTGCCCGCGCGCGGCATCGGGCGCGACGGCCGCAGCGAAATAGGGTGCGAAGACAAAAGTGATGATCAGCGTGTGAAAAGGCTGCTGCGCCCAGTCGAACAGCATCCAGCCCCAGATGCCCCGCTTCGAGGCGCGCGCTTCCACCTGTCGGCTCATGTCATCCCCTCTGCCACTCCGCAACCCCGACGCGCTAAGACGTCTCTGCGGCGCCGGCAAGATCGGACATCAGCCCCGATGCCAGCATCAGCCGCGATAGGGTGATCTCCCCGCTTTCGGTGAGGCTTTGCAGCCGGCCGCGCGCCCGTTCCGTCCCTTGGCCGCCGGCTTCGACCCACTCCTGCACCGGCGTTGCCGAGACGGGAAAACTGGTGAGCGCCAAGACCGCAATACCGCGACGCGCGGCATTGATCTGGTCCGATACGCGCGTCAGCGCCAGTTCGTCGTAATGATCGGCGATGGAAATCGAGCGAGCAGCTTCGGAGATGCGACCGATCCGGAAAATCTCGGTCACGGCGAAAAATGCAGCGGCGGCAATCTCCAGTTCCACCTTCGCCGACGCGGCGACAAGAGCGATATCGGGAATAAGTTCGGCGATGTGCAATTGGGCGATTCGGTCCGCCAGTTCACGCGGCACGCCTGACTGCACAAGGCTTTCGACGCGCTCCGCCTGCCCGTGCTGCACGAATTCGGGCAGCAGCGATGCAAGCTTCGGCTCCAGCGTTCGACGCGCCTTTCGCAGGCTCTCGACTTCGGCGCCGATCTTCTTGTTCGACAGGTCGTTTTTCAGGAACCAGCCGCTTGCCAGATGGACCAGCCGGCCGACTTCCTGGTAAAGTTCCAGTTGCGCCGAGCCATCAATCTTGGCGTCCAGCGCGTCGATATCGGCATAGAGCGCGGCTAGTTCGAAGCCGTCGCGCACGATCGCGAACGCAGCGGCGACTTCCGGTGCCGAACTGCCGCCCAGGTTCTGCAGCCGGTTGATGAAGGACGGTCCGCCGTAATTGACGGCTTCGTTGGCAAGTTGGGTCGCGATGATTTCGCGTCGCAGCCGATGGGTCTGGATCGCGTCGGAGAACCGCGCGACCATCGCGTGCGGAAAATAGGACAGGAGATCGGCTTCCAGATGCGGATCGTCCGGAAGTTCGCTGGCCACGATGTCGTCGAACAGGACGATCTTCGCATAGGCCAGCAGGACGCCGATCTCGGCCCGCGTCAGTGGTTGCGAGCGCGCCTGCCGCTCGGCGATCGCCTGCGAGTTCGGCAGCACCTCGACGCCACGGTCCAGCAGGCCGCGTTCCTCGAGCGCCGCCATGAAGCGTTCCTGATGGCCAAGATCAGCCGCGCCGCGACGCGACGCGAGCGAGATCGCCAGCGGCTGGCGGTAATTGTTGGCGAGGACGAGATCGGCAACCTCATCGGTCATGTCGGCCAGAAGTTCGTCGCGATCCGCGCGGGTCAAAGCGCCGGTTCTGAGGACAGAGGCCAGCGCGATCTTGATATTGACCTCGAGGTCCGACGAGTTCACGCCGGCCGAATTGTCGATGGCGTCCGAATTGCAGCGGCCGCCATGCAGGCCGAACTCGATGCGCGCGCGCTGCGTCATGCCCAGATTGGCGCCTTCGCCGATCACCGTGGCGCCGATCTGGCTTGCCGTCACCCGCAGCGTGTCATTGGCCTTGTCGCCAACGTCCGCGTTGCTTTCGCTTTCGGCGCGCACATACGTCCCGATTCCGCCGAACCAGAGAAGATCAACTCTGGCCGTCAGGATGGCCCGCATGATCTCCACGGGCGTTGACCGCGTTCCAGACAATCCGATCGCAGATGCGGCCTGAGGCGACAACTCGATGGTCTTTTGGCTGCGCGAGGCGATAATGCCGCCGTCGGACAGCTTGGTCCGATCATAGTCTTGCCAACTCGACTGCGGCTTATCGAAGAGCCGCTGGCGTTCTTCGAACGACACGGCGGGGTCGGGATCGGGATCGATGAAGATGTCGCGATGGTCGAAGGCCGCGATCAGCCTTGTCGCCCTGGACAGGAGCATGCCGTTTCCGAACACGTCGCCCGACATGTCGCCGACGCCGGCGACGGTGAATGGCTCGGTCTGGATGTCGCGGTTCATTTCGCGGAAATGCCGCTTGACCGCTTCCCAGGCGCCGCGCGCGGTGATGCCCATCTTTTTATGATCGTAGCCGGCGGAGCCGCCGGACGCGAAGGCATCATCGAGCCAGAAGTCCTGCTCCTGGCTGATCGCGTTGGCCGTGTCGGAAAACGTCGCCGTGCCCTTGTCGGCCGCCACCACGAAATAGGGATCGTCGCCATCGTGGCAAACGACCGCTTCGGGTGGAACGACCTTGCCATCTTGCAGATTGTCGGTGACCGACAGGAGCGACGTGATAAAGTTGATATAGGCTTTCTTGCCCGCCTGGAAGATTGCCCCGCGATCGCCACCGGCCGGCAGTTGCTTTGGAACGAAGCCGCCCTTCGCGCCCACGGGCACGATGACGGCGTTCTTGACCTGCTGCGCCTTGACGAGCCCGAGCACTTCGGTGCGGTAGTCCTGCGCCCGATCCGACCACCGCAACCCGCCACGCGCCACCGCTCCGTAGCGGAGATGTACGCCTTCGACTTGCGGTCCATACACGAAGATTTCGCGCCATGGCCGCGGCTCCGGAAGCCCCCGGAGTGCCTGCGAATCGATCTTGAAAGCGAGCGAGACGCCCTCTTTCTCGGGAGCGTAGAAGTTGGTGCGCAGCGTCGACTGGATAAGGTCGAGATACCTACGGATGATCGCATCATCATCGATCTGGGGGACGGATTCGAGAGCGGTGTTGATCGATTCGACGGCATTTTCGGCTGCAGCCGTGCGACCTTCGGACTGAACCGGGTCGAAACGAGCCGAAAACAGTGCGACGAGGTGGCTGGTAATTTCTGGATAGCGGTTGAGAACAGAGGCCACGAAGGCGTCGTTTTGAGGAATGCCCGCCTGCTGCATGTATCGGCCATAGGCACGAAGGAGCCCGATGGTGGGGGCCGCCAGACCCGCGGTCTGGACAAGCGCCGCATAGGCGTCATTGTCGCTTTTTCCGTTCCAGACCGACAGGAATACGCCGGCCAAGAGGGCGCCGCCATTGCTCAGATCGACCGATTTTTCGAGCGCGCTTTCCAGTTCCATATCGTGCAGGAAGACCGGTCTTGTCTCAGGCCGGGCGATTTCGAAGGTCCGCTCCGAAATGACCCTGAACCCCATATTCTCAAGAAGGGGGACTCGTCTGGAAAGGGCCACGGGCTCGCCGTGGTGATAGATCTTGAGCCCGGCATGCGAGGGGTCTTCTCCGGCCTCGCGATAGAAATTGATCGCGATCGTCCGGTCGTCATCGATTTGCGAGATCAGCGCGGCGTCGCGCATCGCGGCGGAAGCGGAAAAACTGTTCCGATAGGCCTGGGGAAAGTCGGCGGCCAGTTCGGCAAGTTTCGGGTCGCCCCCCTTTTCCGTGACCTCCTCGCGAAGCGCATCGTCCCAACTGCGCACGATGGCGCGAATGACGGCTTCCAATTCGTTCGTATCGACCTCCGGCGTCTTGCCATGCGAGCGGCCGATAATGAAATGGACGCGGGCGAGGGTGCCTTCGGGGAAGGCCGGATAATAGGCAGACAACCGCCCGTCGAATGCTTTGGCGAGATATCGCCCGATCCGCTCGCGCCCGTCGGAGTCGTAGCGGTCGCGCGGCACATAGACGAGTGCCGAAACGAACCGATCGAACTGGTCCACACGGTAGAGAAGGCGGACGCGCGGGCGCTCGCCAAGCGCGAGGATCGCCGCGACATGATCGTGCAGCAATGCCAGCGGGATTTGGAAGAGCTCGTCTCGCGGAAAGGATTCCAGCACGTTGATGAGCGCCTTTCCAGAGTGGTCGTGAGGGTCGAAACCCGACCTATCCACGACCGCCTGCGCCTTTGACCTCAGATACGGGATTTTCAGGACCGAGCGGGTATAGGCCGTCGACGTGAACAGGCCGACGATGCGCAACTCCCCGATCAACCGTCCCGACGGGTCGAATGTCTTGATGCCGATATAGTCGAGATAAATGCGCCGATGGACGACTGACTTGGCATTGGCCTTGGTGACGAGCAGCGCCTCAGGCCCGTGGAGGAAGGCGCGCAGTTCAGGCGTCGTTGTGACAGGCTCGCCTCCGCGGCGTAGCACGCGCACTTCTTCGTCAGCGAGGATCCCAAGGCCGCCATCAGGCGCATGTTCAAGGGTGCCGCTTTCCTCGCCCCCGAAATAGCGCAGTTCGCGCATCCCCAGAAACGTAAAATTGTCGTCGCGCAGCCATTCGAGGAAAGCGATCGCTTCGTTGACTTGGTTTCGGTCGATCGGAACCGGACGGTCTCGAAATTCCCCGATTGCCTCATTGAGACGCGACAGCATCGGCTTCCAGTTCGAGACCGCAAGCTTGACCTGAGAAAGCACGTATTCCAGACGGCGCTTCAGGGTACGGGCTTCGTCGTCCGTGAGCTTGGTAACGTGAACGTGGATGACCGAGACACGATCAGTCCTGTCGTCCCCTGTGGCGCTGCCGGCCTCCCCTATCAGATCGCCGACGCCAGACGGCCCATGCCGTACGAGGACCACGGGATGGAGAACCAGCGTCGCCTCACCTGCACAATCCGTGATCTCGCCCATGAGCGAATCGAACAGAAACGGCATGTTGTCGTTAACGATCGTGATTGCCGTCACCGGGCGGTCTTGCCGCTCGATCTGGCCTTCATTGTCGATGACGATCAGACTGTCGCCGCGGTTGTGGCGTTGCAGCGCGCGAAAGGCGAGCGCGCCGGCCGTGGCAAATGCTTGCCTTGAGTAAGCATCACGATCTTCTTGCGGGGCGCGGGAATAGAAGAATGCGGCCAGCCTGTCGGCCCCCGACCCGGTTGTTCCATTTTGAAAGGAAGCGGTCTCAAGCGAAGCCATCTGTGGCACTCTCCCTGGAATTTGCCCGTTTTGCTGACCAGACTAGATCATCGCGCAACAAAGTGGCACCGCTTTCATGGGTGAAAAGCGATACGGCATCGGCTGCCGACACATTTGAAAGGAAGATGACGATGAACCAGCAGATTACGGCCCTCACTATCGAACAACCCGAACTGTCAGCCGGGACCCAGGCCTATTTCGCCAAATGTCAGGAAAAGCTCGGTCTCGTACCGAATGTCCTGAAGGCGTATGCTTTCGACGAGAAGAAGCTGCGCGCCTTCACCGACATGTACAATGACCTCATGCTGGGCGAGTCTGGACTTTCCAAACTCGAGCGTGAGATGATCGCCGTTGCCGTCTCCTCCGTGAATCACTGCTATTACTGCCTGACCGCCCATGGGGCGGCGGTGCGACAACTGTCCGGCGATCCCAAGCTCGGCGAAATGATCGCGATGAACTACCGCGCTGCTGAACTGGAGCCCAGGCAAAAAGCGATGCTCGATTTTGCGGTCAAGTTGACCGAAAATCCCGACAAGATTGAAGAAGGAGATCGGCAGGCCCTGCGGGATGCAGGTTTCTCGGACCGTGACATTTTCGACATCGCTTCGACGGTCGGGTTTTATAACATGTCGAACCGGGTCGCCGCCGCGATCGACATGCGACCCAATGACGAATACCACTCGATGGCACGATGATGGTCAGTCCCGTTCGTTCTTGAGCGGGCGGGCGAGAAGGCGCGCGGCGGCCTCCTGCATCGTGATGCGGCCGTCGATAAGATCGGCCGTCGCCTCGATGATCGGCACTTCGATGTGGCGCTCGCGGGCGATCTGAAGTGCGATGCCCGCTGTGGCGACACCTTCGGCAAGCGCCAGGCCTTCGCGCGATCGGCCCGAGCCCAATCCCATGCCGTATGCGAAATTGCGCGATTGTGCCGAGCCGCAGGTCAAGATCAGATCGCCGAGACCCGACAGTCCCATCAGCGTCTCCGGCCGCGCTCCAAAGGCTACTCCGATGCGGCGAAGTTCAACGAAGCCGCGCGTGATCGTGGCGGCTTGCGCGCTGGCGCCAAGACTGGCGCCGGCAACCGCACCGGCGGCAATCGCAAGGACGTTCTTGAGCGCTCCTCCGATTTCGGTTCCAACAAGGTCATCGGTTGAATAGCAACGAAACGCCGGGGCCGACAAAATCTCAGCGAGCGCAATCGCACGCGACAGGTCTCCGCTGGCAACGGTTACGGCCGTCGGCAGGCCGCGCACGACATCGGTGGCAAAACTCGGCCCCGATAGCGCTGCGATCGGCGTCGCAGGCAGGACATCGCGGGCGATCTCCGAGACCCGACGCCCGGTGGTCCGCTCGATGCCCTTGGCTGCGAGAACGATTGGGGCATTTGCGGGCATGTGGGGCGCCGCATCGGCTAGAACCGCGCGCGTGGCCTGGGTCGGGATCACGCTTAAGACTGCATCCGCGCCGTCCAAGGCCCGGCCAAAATCGGCCGTTGCGGATATGCCCCGGTCTAGCACCACGTCCCGAAGATAGCGTGGGTTCTCACTGCGTTCGTTGATTGCCGTCACGATCCCACCGTCGCGGGCCCAAAGCCGGACTGTATGACCCGCGCGGACCATGGTGACCGCGAGCGCCGTCCCCCAGGCACCGCCGCCGAGAACCGCGATCGTCGTCTTCATGCCTTGGCTCCGCGTTTTCCCGAACCGATGACCGGTGTTGCGGCTTCGTCGAGCGGCCAGCGCGAACGTGGCGCAAGTGCCATCACATCTTCCGCGTCGATCCCCGCGGCGAGACGCTCAAGCCCCGCCCATGCGATCATCGCCGCGTTATCTGTGCAAAGCGCCAAGGGGGGCGCGAGGAGTCGAAACCCGCTGCGTGAGCAGGAGGCTTCAAGCGCCATTCGGATCGCCTTATTCGCCGCCACGCCGCCGGCCACCACCAAGACGCGATCGGCAAGGTCGGGATTACTCTCGGCGAAGGCCTTCAGCGCCTTTTCAGTCCGCTCCTGCAATGTCTCGACGATCGCTTGCTGGAACGACGCGCAGATATCCGCGACGTCCTGGTCGGACAAAGGCGCTATCGCGTTTGCTGCTTGCCGTACTGCCGTCTTCAACCCCGAAAACGAAAAATCAGGGCGCGGTTCGCCGCGCAACGGACGAGGAAAATCGAAGCGATTGAGGTCGCCTCGCGCGGCCCATTGCTCGACGCTTGGTCCGCCCGGATAGGGCAGGCCCAAGAGTTTCGCCGTCTTGTCGAATGCTTCACCGAGTGCGTCGTCAATGGTTGAGCCCAGCCTGCGGTAATTCGCGACGCCGCGCACCTCGACGATCTGCGTGTGGCCGCCCGAAACGAGCAGCAGTAGATAAGGAAACTCGACATTCTCGACAAGGCGCGCGGTCAGAGCGTGTCCTTCGAGGTGGTTGATTGCTAGCAGCGGAACTCCGGATGCCGCCGACAGGGCCTTGGCCGTCATCAACCCGACGATCAGCCCGCCCATCAGCCCCGGGCCGGCCGTAACCGCTATGGCATCGAGTTGCGGAAGCGTGACTTGACCATCGGCAAGTGCAGCCTCGATCACCCCATCGATCGCTTCGACATGGGCACGTGCGGCAATCTCCGGCACCACGCCGCCAAAGGCCGCATGCTCCTCGATCTGGCTCAAGACGATGTTCGACATAATCTGGGCCGCCCCGTCGGGCGCACGTTCCACGACCGCAGCCGCCGTTTCGTCGCAACTCGTTTCGATGCCAAGCACGCGCATATCGTCGCTGAGGCCTTTCCCGATACTGCTTCGGTTGCCGTTCCCTGCCATCCCCGATAGGAATTGGCGACCTATCATGGACGGCGAGGCATGCAAACAGACCTGTTGAGAATCGGAACCCGCGGCAGCGCCCTAGCGCTCGCCCAGGCTGACGAAACGCGCGCGCGCCTGATGGCCGCGCATGGCCTGCCGCAGGAGGCGTTCGAGATCGTCGTCATTTCGACCACCGGCGACCGGATTCAGGACCGGCCGCTTTCGGAAAGCGGCGGCAAGGGCCTGTTCACCAAGGAGATCGAGGAAGCTTTGTTGTCGGGTTCGATCGACATCGCGGTTCACTCATCAAAGGATATGCCGACCGTGCTTCCGGCAGGGCTGGAACTTTCCTGCTTTCTGGAACGCGAGGATGTGCGCGATGCCTATATCGGCCGCGCGGCCGCCCGTCTTGAAGACCTGGCCCCCCACGCCGTCATCGGTTCATCCTCCCTGCGTCGGCAGGCGCTGATCCGGCGGCTGCGGCCTGATATCGACGTGGTGCTTTATCGCGGCAATGTGCAGACCCGCTTGAAAAAGCTCGCCGAAGGCGTGGTTGACGGAACTCTGCTCGCCGCTGCCGGACTGAAGCGGCTCGGGCTTGAATACGTCATTACAGAGGTTTTGCCCATCGAGGTCTTTCCGCCGGCTCCCGGTCAGGGCGCGATCTGCATCGAAAGCCGTATTGGTGACCGAAGAGCGCTCGAACTTCTGGCTCTCATATCTCATAAAGCGACGGTCGAAGCGCTCATCTGCGAGCGCGCCTTCTTGGCTGCCCTCGACGGCTCTTGCCGCACGCCCATTGCCGGTTATGCCGAGATCGAAGGGGAGGACCTTGCTTTTTTTGGCATGATCCTGACGCCGGACGGCACGCAGGTTCACGAAATCCGCCGTCATGGCAAAGCCGAAGATGCCTTGGAAATGGGCACCAGCGCGGGCGTCGAGATTCGCGAGCGTGCGGGGACGCGCTTCTTCGAAAGCTGGATATGACCGTAGCGCCGCGAGCCCCCGTCTCCGGAAAGCGCCGGAACCTATGTTGGGCTCCGCCCGTTTGGCGCCGCATTGGCATGGACGCGCTGGGCTAAATGTCAGCCTGTCGGAGACGTTGTATCCTGCGGCAGTCGACAGCATTCCCCCTGCCGTCTCTGCGCTAATGCGCTATATGGATCGGACCTGGCGTAATCTCGCGACGTCTTTGGCCACATTTGCCATCGACCGATAAGATGAAGGTAGAACGGGATCGAAGGAGTGGGTATGCCGAAGACGCCAAAATCGCCATCTCGAGGAGCAAGGAAGACTCCGGCGACCATCGATATGGATTCGCAGGATGTGAAGCGTCTCGACGAGCCGGCGTCCTCGACGGAGAGCGCAACGAATTCGTCAGGCAGCATCGGCGACGTCGCGCAGCCGGACAAACCAAATGCCGACAAGGAAGCCGCGGCGGCGGTGGAATCCAAACCGCATATGAATGAGCAGGACGTCTCCGCTGCGGAATCACCAACCATCAAACCCACTAGCGCGCCGCCGAAATCCACAACGGAGCCAGAAATCCAAGCCGAACGTCCCGCTCCGCTTTCATCGCAGACGCGCGCTGAACGCGCGGAGGCCAAGCGTGCCGGTAGCGGGTTGATGGGTGGGCTGGCGGGTGGGCTGATCGTTCTGTTGCTCGGCGCTGCTTTGCAGGTTGCCGGCATTTGGCCTGCCACTCAAACTCCCGATGACAACGAAACCATCCTGACGCTACAGGCCGAGATCGACTCGTTGCGCGGGCAGATCGCGGCCTTGGACCGGTCGAGCGAGCTGAGCGGGCTTTCGGCGCAGATTGAGGAACTGCGCGTGGTGGCGAACGACGGATCGGAGATCGAGGCGGCGGAAAATCGGATCGCGGCACTTGAACAGGCGCTCGCCGCCATGGATGACGGCCTCGACACCGAGGGCGCCATCGCCGAGGTGGACGAGCAGTTGGCTTCGTTCAGCGACACCGTAAACCAGCACGTCTCGCGTCTCGACAACCTCGAGCAGACGCTGTCGGGGGTTACTACGCGGCTCGCCGAAATCGAGGACAGCAGCGGCACGGAGCGGTTGATTGCGGCCTCAGCGCTGAAATCGGCAATCGATCACGGCGAACCTTTCGCAGTTGAATTGGAAGCCTATGCGCGGCTCAGCGACGAGCCGCAGGAAGCCGCCGATCTTCAGCCCTATGCATCCGAGGGCGTCCCGACACGTGCTGAAATCGCCGCTGAGGCAGGTGCCGCCGCCCAGACGATGAGCGCTGCATCGATGCCGGCAGACGAGAATGCCGGCTTTGTCGACCGTTTGTCGGCGCAGGCCCGTTCGCTTGTTCAAGTGCGGCCCGTCGGAATGGCCGAAGGCGAAAATGTCGGCGCCCGAATTGCCCGCTTGGAGGCTTCGGTGCGCGCCGACGATTATGAGCGAGCGATTGCCGAGTATGAAGGCCTTCCGCCCGAAGCCCAGGAAGCTGGCGCTGAATTCATGGGCAAGGTGCGCGGCCGCCATACCGCTGACCAGTTGATCGACCGGGCGCTCGCGAACGCGCTTCAGGGCGCCTAAGGAACGACATCATGATCCGTATCCTGTTCTTGCTTGTTCCCATCTTCGTTCTCAGCTTCGGTTTCGCGTGGCTTGCCGACCAGCCCGGGGATCTCACGATCAATTTCGGCGGCTACCAGTATCAAACGAACCTGATGATAGCGGCCGTACTTATCACGACAGCGGTCGTAGCCCTCATGGTCCTGTGGTGGCTCATCAAGGCGATATGGACAAGTCCGCATCTGATCTCCCGCCATGTCCGCATACGTCGTCGAGACCGCGGTTACCGGGCGCTGTCTGCGGGTATGATCGCAGCCGGCTTCGGCGACCCGGTGTTGGCGCGGCGCAAGAAGAAGGAGGCGATGAAGCTTCTTTCGGCCGATCACGAGCCGCTGGTCCACCTCCTCGACGCACAGGCCTCGCTTCTCGATGGCGATCATGCCGCCGCCCGCTCCAAATTCGAAGCCATGCTCGACAATCCGGACATGCGATTGCTTGGTCTGCGCGGGCTTTATCTCGAAGCTCAGCGGGTGGGCGACCGTGGGGCGGCACATCATTACGCTGAACGCGCGGTTGAAGCTGCGCCACAACTTTCCTGGGCCTCCGGCGCGGCGCTCGAGGTGAAATCCGAAGCAGGGGATTGGGATAGCGCGCTGCGTCTGGTCGAGACGCAAAAATCGACAAAGCAGATCGATCGAGCGACGGCCGACCGTCGCAAGGCCGTTCTCCTGACCGCCAAGGCGATCGAGCTGCTCGACGCCGAACCCGTACAAGCCAAAAATGCGGCCATCGAAGCGCATGGCCTTGCCCCCGACCTCGTACCCGCCGCGGTCACCGCCGCCAAGGCCTTGTTCCGGCTCGACGAGTTGCGTAAGGGTGCGAAGATCCTCGAAACCGCGTGGAAACGACAGGCGCATCCAGAGATCGCCGATGCCTACGTCAATGCACGGCTGGGCGATTCGACTCTCGATCGGCTGGCGCGGGCGAGAAAGCTGCGCGCCCTAAAGCAGAACAACCCCGAATCGGCGCTGACCGTGGCACGCGCGGCCCTCGCGGCCGGCGACTACAAGCTGGCGCGCGCCGAGGTGGAGGCCGCGATAAGGCAGGAGCCGCGCGAAGGCGCCTATCTCCTTCTGGCCGACATCGAGGAAGCCGAGACCGACGATCAAGGGCGCGTTCGCCAGTGGCTTGCCAAGGCCGTGCGCGCGCCCAGCGATCCGGCGTGGGTGGCCGATGGCTATGTCTCCGAGCGCTGGGCTCCGTTGTCGCCTGTCACTGGCCGGCTCGACGCATTTGACTGGCGGGCCCCGGTAGAGCGGCTCGGCCAGCTCATCGAGGCGGGCGACGAGGCATTGGCTATTACGCCATCCTTGCCTGCGCCGCTGGAAGCAACGAACTCGACCGGCCCTGAAAACTCAGCTGACGAGACCATCGAGGAAGCTTCCGTGGAGGACACCGTAGTGGTCCCGCCGGCACCTGATCCATCCCTTGAGCCTGACCAGATAGCAAATTCGCAAGTCGAGGATCGAGTTGCCGAGGTGGAACTCCAACCGGCCGCTACGATCGACCACGCCATCGAGACAGCCGAGCCGGACGCCCAGAAGACCGGCACGACCGAGCCTCTTCCAGTCAATGACGCCAAGGTGATCCCGATATCTTCCAAAGCAGCTGCGAATGAGGTCAAGTCTGCGGAGCCGTCCGTGCCCATCGGGGACGGCAATTCCGACCCTGGCAAGAATGAACCAGATGGACCTGCTCGGTTTCCGATACCGGATGATCCAGGCGTCGACGATGACGACAAACCTCAAGCCGAAAATCGCTTCCGGCTGTTCTGAAGCTTGCGGTTTCGAGATCGAATGCCGTGGCGCGGTTGGTCTTGCCGACGAGATGCACTAAATGAACCCCTATAGCTTGTGAGGCCGATCACACCATTAGGGGCGTTTGCACATTTCCATGCTCGATCGATTGCTTTCCTTGTTTCGCGACATTCCGGCTCATCGCGGGGCGGCCGACCGGTCTGACGATCCGCGCGTCGCCGTCGCGGCGCTGATGTACCACATCATCGATGCCGACGGTGTGCGCGATGCGGGCGAGGCCGAGACCCTGCGGCGCACGATCGCACAGGCTTATGATCTGTCTGGTACCGAACTCGATCGCATTCTGATTGCTGGCGAGACGGCCGAGCGCGACGCGGTCGACCTTTACGCCTTCACCAGCGTCATCAACCGGCATCTCGACCTGGCGGCGCGGCAGGAACTGATCTCGCTTCTGTGGGAGGTGGTCTACGCCGATGGTGAGCGCCACGAACTGGAAGACAACTTGGTCTGGCGCGTTGCCGAGCTCGTCGGCATCCCGGCCCCGGATCGCGTCGTATTGCGCCAGCGGGTCGAAGAACGGATTTCGGATAAGGATACTGACGGATAATTGATGCTTCACGTCCCGATCTCGAACGCGGGGAAGGTCCCCGCCAAGCAAATTCTGATCGTTCTGCATCAGGAACATTCAAGTCCAGGACGCGTCGGGCAGATTCTGGCTGCCAATGGCTTCCACCTCGACATCCGCCGCCCGCCGCTCGGCGACAGCCTGCCGCAGACCTTGGCCGAGCATGCCGGAGCGGTCATTTTCGGCGGGCCGATGAGCGCCAATGACCCCGACGACTTCGTCAAGCGCGAGACGGACTGGCTCGCTGTGCCCCTCAAGGAGAACAAGCCGTTTCTCGGCATCTGTCTCGGCGCCCAGATGCTGGTCAATCATCTTGGTGGCAAGGTGCGAGAACATGACGACGGTCTGGTCGAGATCGGCTGGTACCCGATCGAAGTCACCGACCAGGCCCGCCGCATGCCGCTCGCCTGGCCATCGATGGTCTACCAGTTCCACCGCGAAGGCTTTTCACTGCCGGCGGGCAGCGAACTCTTGGCAACCGCCGACTCCTATCCCAACCAGGCCTTTCGCTATGGGGAAAATGCCTGGGGCATTCAGTTTCATGCCGAACTGACCCGGGTGATGATGCATCGCTGGGTGGTCAAGGGTGCGCAGCGCTTCGTTCTGCCGGGCGCACAGCAGGGACGCGACCATCTGCACGGCCGCATGTTGTGGGATTTGAAGCTCAAGGCCTGGCTCGATCAGTTCCTGAAGCTGATTTTCGAACGTGAGGCTTTCGAAACAGGCGACACCAACGCCGACGCACGACGCCTTGCTCAGTTGGAGAACTGACACCTCGAGGATAGTGGACTGGCCCGCATTCAGTATGCCCATGCAACTTTCGGCCACCCGTCAAGGTTTGCTTATGAGCCCTGAACGCGATGAACGGAACAAGCAGCATGACCGAACGTGGGCGCAAGGCTGATTGGCCATCCTCCATTCCCGCCCGCGGCTGGCAGGATATTGCCTGGCGGATCTGGCTCAACATCACCGCCCATCGCGTCATGCTGATCGCCGCCGGCGTGACCTTCTATTTGCTGCTCGCCCTCTTTCCGGCGCTCGCCGCCTTCGTGTCGCTCTACGGTTTCGTCGCCGACCCGATCACCGTTGCCGACCATATCTCGTTCCTCGCCGGCTTTGTGCCGGCCGGTTCGCTCGACTTGATCTACACTCAGCTTGAAGCGCTGGCCGAGCAGCGCCCGGAAGCATTGAGCGTTGGCTTCGTCAGCGGCTTGCTGATTGCGCTCTGGAGCGCGAATAACGGCGTCAAATCCCTGTTCGAAGCGATGAATGTCGCCAATCAGGAGACCGAGAAGCGTTCGATCATCAAGCTCAATTTGATGTCGTTCTGCTTCACGCTGGGGGCGATGTTTCTGGGCGCCGCTTTCATCTTCACCCTCGGCATCGTTCCCGCTGTCCTGGCGCTTTTTCGCCTTGACGATTTCGGTCCGACCCTGATCGCCGCGCTGCGCTGGCCGGTGATGCTTGTGATCATCATCACCGGCCTTTCGCTCATCTACCGCTTCGGGCCGAGCCGCGAGCGGGCCAAGTGGCGCTGGCTGTCGTGGGGCGCTTGCATCGCCGCCGTCGTGTGGATCGCCACGTCCTTCGGGTTCTCGTTCTACCTGCAGAACTTCGCCGACTACAACGCCACCTATGGCTCCCTGGGCGCCGTCATCGGCTTCATGATGTGGATGTGGATATCGGCAATGATCGTCATTGCCGGTGCCGAGATCAACGCCGAAATGGAACATCAGACAGCCATCGACACGACCACGGGAGCGGACATGCCGATGGGCCGGCGCGGTGCGACGATGGCCGACACCCTGGGCCAAACATCGGAGCAATTCGTACCCGACCAGCATCTGGATGCCGAGCCGCGAGAAAAGGCGGGCATCGGCATGCTGGCGGCGGCAGCCGTCATCATGATCGCGATCCCGGTGCTGCGCGGCCGATCCGGTTGATCCCCCTGGCTACTTAACGGCTTGCGTCCATCCACCAGAGGATGGATATGGGATCATGCGATATCTTGAGCTTGATGGCATTGAACCGCTCCGCACGGGCGACGTGCGGCAGATTTACGCTTTGCCGGACTATCCCTTTAGCCTGCTTAAGATCGTTCGTCGCGAGAAGGTGGACGAGACGGGGAACTTCATCGGCAAGAGCGCCATCAAGAGACTCCGCCCCGAAGGCTGCTATCAAGGCTTCGCCCGCGAAGTCCGCGAATATGTCATCCAGTCCCGGAAGCATTATCACGAGCCATTCTTCAAGCTTCCGATCGCGCATATCCATGGCTTCGTGCAGACCGATCATGGGGTCGGATTGCTGACGGAGAAAATCGTCGGCGATGACGGCGATCTCGCACCGACGCTGGGACATCTGCATTCTCAAGGGCTGCTTGGCGAGAAGCACAAAACCGCGCTCGACAGCATGTTCCGCCGCTGCCGCGATCTGCATATCGTCCTCAACGATATCCACGCCAACAACATCGTCTACACCGAGCATCGAACCGGCGCGCCCGAATGCGTATGCGTGGACGGCTTTGGCGAGCGGGTCTTCATTCCGTTGCAGCGCTGGATCAAACGCCTCAACAGTCGGAAGATCGACGACATCGCCCGCAAGGCCGCAGTGAGCCTGCAAGGAACGCCCCGCTTTGAGCGATGGGGCAGGGGGTAACGCGAGAGAGAAGGAAGAGGGCTGGTGGAGCTGAGCGGGATCGAACCGCTGGCCTCGTCATTGCGAACGACGCGCTCTCCCAACTGAGCTACAGCCCCATCACCAGTCCTTCGAATTTAGGGATCGACCCCGATTCCTGTCAAGCACAAGCTCGCGGTTTGATGGCTGGGGCTTGTCGCACACAGACCGAGCGTTTACATGTCGGCGACCCCCACGAAGAGCACCGGTCGCGGCCGCTCGCGACCGATGGAGACCGGCATGATCGCCCTTATTCAGACCATTATCCTGGCGCTGGACATCTATTGGTGGCTGATCATCCTGTCGGCGATTTTTTCGTGGCTATATGCCTTCAACGTCGTCAATCCGCGCAACCAGTTCGTCGGCACGATCGGCAATTTTCTATACAAGGTGACCGAACCTGCCTTGGGGCCCATTCGCAGAATGTTGCCCGATCTCGGTGGTATCGACATTTCACCAATCATCCTGCTTCTCGTGATCTTCTTCCTGCGCCAGTTCATCCTGACAACGATCGCCCCGGCGCTTGTCTGACCTGGGAGGCTGGTGGCGCGAAGTCGAGGGTGGTGCCGAGCTCACCGTCCGCCTGACACCGCGTGCAGCCCGCGACGGTCTTGAAGCCCCGGAACAGGGCGCCGACGGCAGGTTCTATCTGCGCGCCCGCGTTCGGGCCGTCCCCGAGGATGGCAAGGCCAACGCTGCTCTTGTCAAGCTCATCGCGGAAGCGGCAGGCGTGGCAAAATCCAATGTCGAAATTCTAACCGGCGCGACGAGCCGGATGAAGACGCTTTTCTGCCGCGGCGAGGCAGAACGGTTGATCCGGGCGATCGAAGGCACCATCTAAGCGGCGAACGGCGCCTCTTTCGCATTCGCGAAAAACCCTGTAAGAGCCCGCAACCGAAAACCGCCTGCGCGCTAGCTGTGTCGGCCGAAGCCCCCGAGAGACCTATGAAGCTCCGCAACATCGCGATCATCGCGCATGTCGACCATGGCAAGACCACGCTCGTCGATGCGCTCCTCAAACAGTCGGGTTCCGTCCGTGACAACCAGCGTGTCGCGGAACGCGTGATGGATTCGGGCGACATCGAGAAAGAGCGCAGCATCACCATTCTCGCCAAGGCCACCTCGGTCGAGTGGAAGGGGACCCGCATCAACATCGTCGACACGCCCGGCCACGCCGATTTCGGCGGTGAGGTGGAGCGCATCTTGAACATGGTGGACGGCGTCATCGTGCTGGTCGACGCCGCCGAAGGCCCGATGCCGCAGACCAAGTTCGTGGTCGGCAAGGCGCTCAAGGTCGGCCTCAAGCCGATCGTGGCCATCAACAAGATCGACCGGCCCGACGCGCGCCACGTCGAGGTCATCAACGAGGTGTTCGACCTGTTCGCAGCACTCGATGCGACCGACGAGCAGCTCGATTTTCCGATCCTCTATGGCTCCGGCCGCGACGGTTGGATGGCCGAAAACCCCGAAGGACCAAAGGACGAGGGCCTCGCGCCGCTATTCGACCTCGTTCTGAAGCATGTGCCGGAGCCGACGGTCGGCGATGGACCCTTCCGCATGATCGGCACGATCCTCGAAGCCAACCCGTTCCTTGGCCGCATCATCACCGGCCGCATCGAATCCGGCACGCTGAAGCCGAACCAGGCGGTCAAAGTGCTGCATCATGACGGCTCGCTGCTGGAGAACGGCCGCGTGTCGAAGATCCTCGCCTTCCGCGGCATCGAGCGCCAGCCCATCGAGGAAGCGCAGGCGGGCGACATCGTCG